>JAUNJC010000091.1 GCA_030523195.1 Oscillospiraceae bacterium | reverse complement strand
AAGCTTTTTTGAACCCCCGGCCTAGCCGGGGGTTTTCTAAATACAAAAAAATCAGAGTGTTTGCAGAATAACAGGCAAACAACTCTGTTCTTTGGATGATTTCAAATTTGCAAAAATGATAAATTTTTATCTGTTTATTACATCCCAAGTTGGATTTAAACCGGCTGACTGCTGTGCATAATAGGTTAAGATAGCAACAGCATCTTCTACAGAAATGACACCATTTTCATCAATATCGCCCAAAGAGATATTTGCAAACTGTGTCTCTTCTGCTGGGTTCAAACCAGCAGACTGCTGTGCATAGTAAGTCAAAACCAGTACAGCATCTTCTACTGCAACCGTACCATTGCCATCTACATCGCCCTTTTCTCCTGCCTTTTCCGGAACAGTTACCGTAAATACAAACGGAACGGTATAGCCTGTTGCAGTAACGGTGATTTCATATGTGTTCCCTGCTGCAAATACTGGAACGTCATTCTTTGTCACTTCCAAATTCAATGCACCCGTTTTGGTATCAAAAATTTTGGTAGAACCTCTTCCGGACAAACTATATTCTTCCCCATTTACAGTAGCCTTAGATAATTTAGACAAATAATTTGCAAAATCCGTTTCGCTGATTCCCTCCGCTGCAACAATAGAATTGGCAGCTGTATCAAATGCAGCTGGCATTTGCTCTGTTGTCAGAACAATATTAACAGAAATCGGAGCGTAAACCCCACTTGCATCGGAAACCGTAATGGTATAGCGACCCGGCTGTACTGCATCAGATGAAAAAGTCAAAGCGCCATTTGCATAAGTCGTTTCGATTCCGTTTATTGCAGCAGTTGCCTGATATGTTTCCGGCAAATCTGCCAAATTGATTGCTACAGAACCCTTTGAAATCGGAGTTTCTTCTGCGGTCACTGTACCATCATGAAGCAGCGGAAGATAAGCACCATTCTCCCCTGCTGTATAGGTTACATCTGCACTATCTCGAATGATGTAACGAACACTTGCAACACTCTTTCCAACAGTATCCTCAAAGTTTTTATATTTCAAAGTATTTGCATTGTGTACTATAAAATCATCTATTGTTGCCCAAGCAATTTCCCCTGTTCTCAGCCACAAGTTATCTACGTGCAGCATTGCGTATTTAGAACCATCTGTCATCGTGATGACAACGCCTTCCATATTAGAAGCACTCGGCAACAAACTATTTTCCGCATCTGCCTCTACAATACTCAATTGATAATTCCCATATCTCGTATTTGTACTTACTTCCACAGTTGCATCAGAAACCGTGATCCCTTCATTTGCATCCCGCATAGCGGTCAAAGTTCCATCTCCGTTCAGAACCTTGTATTCAGTCGGTACAACTGTTTGATCTTCATTCACTGTCATATTGCCAATGATTGTGAGCAGCTGATTCTGGCAAGCAACCCCTGCTTCCATTGCTTCTTTTGCTTCCTTGTACAATTCTTCCGGAACGGCAATGGCAACATCCTTGATACCTCCTACTGTAACAGAATCATCGTCATTTTCCGTATAATACGTTGTTTCATACTTCTCGGACTTCACATTGGTTGCACTCGTAACAGCGTCATAATAGCCTTCTGCACGAAGGACAGCGGCTGGATCTGCAACATCCAACTGGGGGGCTGCATCTTCCTGAACATCATTCAATTCCCCATAATAGTAATCTGCATAGGGAAGATTTACTGTACCATAGACATATTGTCCCTGCTCTACCGCAAAAGCAGAAAAAGGAAGAGCCATTTGCGTTGCGGCTAGCAGAACAGCTGTGGCAGCTCCTACAACCTGCATTCTTTTGTGTGTTCTCATAATAATAACCTCCGTATCAATCTATAGCAACCTGTCTGCACAGGATCACTATGCAATTAAAATTAGTTTTGGCTAACTTAAAAAGCAATGCCGTTTCCCCCAAATTTTTTGGAGTAGTTAATTAAGGCTAACCACCAGATAAAAAATAAATACCACTTTTTAATGGGATACCTGCCGGACGAGGTTCTCTTTCCTTTCCCTGTCATTCTGGCAAGCACCCTACATAAACAGGTATCCTTATGCAAAAAAGAGGCCTCTTTTTAGGAAGTGATCTGCCTTTCCTTTTTTGTGCGTTCCCAATGCCGTACCAAAAAGGCAGCAGCAAGCCCCGTAAAACATCCTGTGATACAACCACTAAGCAGTAAAAATGGCAAATACCATATTACTTGTGTTGTCTGCATAACCAGCATAGCGGCAAGAATCTGTCCAATATTGTGCAGTATTGCACCACAGACACTGATAAACCAAAGATGTTTCCGGTGAAGAAAATGACAAAGCAATGCCATTCCAAAAAGACAGAGCAAACCACCGCTGAAAGAATAAAAACAACTGACCAGTGTTCCGGTAAACAGTGACCCGAGCAAGATTCGCATGGTTAAAACTGCTAGAGCATCCCACACCCGATATTTTTGCAGGACAAAAAGGGTGATGATATTTGCAAGCCCCAATTTAATCCCCGGAATGGGAATGGGGACTGGGATCTGTGCTTCTAACACAAAAATAACCAGCGACATGGTTGTAAACATCGCCAATGTCACCAGATGTTTAACCGACTTTTGCATCCAATTCCTCCTCTGTTCCGACGTTGGTTGTTTCGATAATTTGAATTTGCACCCGATTCGGCAGACAAACAATTGGTAAAACACCATCTGAAATCGCTCCCTGATGGACACAAAGTCCGTCCGGACAACTGGCTGAATCCATCTGTACCGATTCTTTGGAAATCAAAACCCGATTCCACGCCCCATCTTTCCCCGAAATATCAATAGTATACGGCTCTTTTATGGTATTCATTGCAATGCGGTACAATTCCTCTCCGTCCTGTGTAATCACAACCGTACGGTTCGTAATCGGTCGATGCATTACAAAATAACTACCACCAATGCCGATTAAAATCAAGCAAAGAAAAATACCAAAGAGAATTACCTTTTGTTTCATAAAATTCCTTTCTATCCTACAAACAGACTATATTCTATGTTTGCAGTATAGCACGAGGAAATCAAAAAGTCAAGTATTGTATCTTTCTGTCCACGGAAATCAATTTTTAAATGATAGTTTAAATTTTAATGTCGCAGACGACTATGGTCAAGCGAATTCCGCTTGGCGGAAAGGGGGATTCCCCACAGTGTGGGTGATTTCCCACTGCGTGGGAAAATGTCAGCAACGCTGACAAAAGGGAAGGGCATCCTCTAATTAGGGGAATAAGCTGTTCCCCTTAACAAACGTTGCAATTAGAGAAAACCGCAATCTAGGAAAGAAGAGATTCGCTGTCCGCCCCATGAAGACACAAAACGATATAGACAAGAAAAATTCAGAGTGGTAAGAATGCAAATTTGAACAAGAAACAGGGCGGACAGCAGGCATAGGCAGACAGCGTAGCGAATTTGCCGGACGATTCGGACAAGTTTTCCAAAAGAAATCCGAACATTGATTTCCGTGCTTTCTGTCTTCTCAAACGCCTGCTAAAATCAGTACAACCGCCAATATGCCTGCTTGTAAAACGGTAAACCACACTGTATTTCCCTGTACGAAACCAAAACCACTATGGGCATTCTTTTTGGGACAAATATTTACACATTTCTGGCACTGAAAACATTCTCCGCTTATCGTCCCACTGCCAGCTTCCGGTAATGTCAGCTCTGCTGGACAACAACGCTGACATGCAGCACATCCTTTAGCACAATTCTCCTGCTTTCGCCGAACGGAAAAAACAGGTAATCTCGGAAGCAGAGAAAAAATAGCTCCCAACGGACAAAGAAACCGACAGAAGAACCGTTCACAAAATGCCATACCCACTACAATCGCAAGCAGCAACACGATTCCAACCCAATCGCCATTCAAATGCCAGTTCCCTGCTCGCAACACGGAAAACACATCCCAAGGACTCCATCCCTTCCATGTGCTGTAAATGCCGGTAAAACAAAAAATTACTATCAATAACAATATCAAATATTTTATCAAATAGAACGGTTTTTTTCCTACTTTCAGCGTAATTGGTTTTTTCCTGCATTTTTTGCAAATCCAAACATACAAGCTGCGAACAGCATCGCCTAGTGTCCCAAATGCACAGGCATATCCGCAAAAAAACCGCCCAAATACAATCGTAAAGGCACAGAGTGACAAAAAAACAGTCAAGAACGTACTCCAGACAAGTGGTATCCCACTGCCCATTTGCA
Organism: Oscillospiraceae bacterium; assembly: GCA_030523195.1. Taxonomy (GTDB): domain Bacteria; phylum Bacillota; class Clostridia; order Oscillospirales; family Ruminococcaceae; genus Ruminococcus_C. The sequence continues at coordinate 4,713 of JAUNJC010000091.1, read as the reverse complement.
TAAAAATATTTTTTACCGCAGAAAACGCTGTTGTAAATGCCGCTGGAAAGAACAGAAAAAACAACAACTGTATTATAGCACGGATATAGGCATGTCGTTTGGGTCTTTTTATTCGCTTCATGTTGTTTTCTCCGCCTTTCTCAATGCATCTTCCGTTGCATGAAGAATCCCATTGGAGCTAAAGGTTGCTCCACTTACTCCATCCACATCCGTGGTCTGTTCCTCCAGAATCGTCTCTAACAAAACACTCGCTGCCTCTAAATACGCAGTGTCTTCCTGCTCCGCAGATAGAATGTGCAAATCCGTGAAACTGCCATGTGTAATCGTCAATTCTACTACAACCTTTCCGCCATATCCTTGTGCTTCTCCCTGATAAATGCCGTCTTCATAGGAAGAAGCGGCAAAGCTGTCTGTGCTTGCTGTCGTAACAGTCTGTTTCTGTTCCAATTCAGCTGTTAAAGAAGAGATGGTTTCTTTCTGTATTCGGCTTTGTTGAATGCTTTGATAAACAAGCAGAATGCCAACTATTAACACACAATTAAGCAGTTTCATCCAAAATACATGTTGCATGAATGCTTATTCCTCCTCTCGTAATGCCTGCTGTAAAGCATCCTGTATCGCTGTCAGCAGGGCATCTGAAGAGCAAGTGGCTCCAGAGACTGCATCTACGCCTTCTGTTGTCTGCTCTGTGAGAATCTGTACAGCGATTCCCGGAAATTTTTTCGTTCCATCCATTGCCCGTTGAATATACGAATCATTCAACGTATCATAATCTGTTCCAAAGCCTTCCGCATCTGCAATAGAAACAATCTGATCATTTTCTATACAAACTTTTACTGTCAGCGTATAGGGATAAAAGTCTTCGTATTCATCCGGATAGCAAATCGCTGTGCCTATGTATTCTCCATCCATGTAAATAGATGAAAGCGGTGGTGTTGTTTCTGTTACAACAACTGTGGTCGTCTCCTCTGTTGTCGTAATCGGCTGAGTCATCGTTGTGGTTGTAATTTCCCCACCAGAAACTGATTTTTTCGCCTGCTCCAATGCGTCTTCTACTGCCTCCAAAATGCCTTCCGAACTATACGTTGCTCCACTCACAGTATCTATTTCTGTCGTCTGCTGCTGCAAAATCATTTGCAGCAATCCTTCTGCTTTTTTAAAAAATGCTGTATCGTCTTCCGTTTCCAATACCATAATATTATCCATCGTAGCATCTCTCAAAGAAACAGCAACGGTCGTCTTTCCCCGATAGCCTTCTGCACTGCCATAATAAACGCCATCCGGATAAGGAAACTTTCCCTTCGGAATCTCCGTAGAGGAGGACGTAGAATTGAATGCACTCCCATCTGTTTCCCCTGCATTTGCCAAGGCATTCCGTACCGCTTCAATCAATCCAACAGAACTAAAGGTCGCTCCGGAAACCGTATCTACGTTTGTGCTGTTGTTGGCAATCATGACGTTTAGCAGCGTCATTGCATTGTCAATATAAGGGCTATCGTCGCTCGTACTAAGTACAATAATATCTGCAATCTGTCCACCAGATACGGTCACCTGTACTGTAATGGAACCAGCAAATCCACTGCCAGTCCCTGTATAAATCCCGTCCCGATAAGCAGACGGCTCAGAAACAGCAGAAATAGAGGGCACTTCTGAAGATGCACTGCCACTTTGTGCCGCTAATGTTGGCAATGCTGTATCCGAATCCCTGCTGCCGCCTGCTTTTTGCAAAGCATCTCGCACCGCTGAAATCAAACCAACAGAGCTATAAGTTGCACCGGAAACCGTATCCACATTGGTACTTTGCGTCGCAACAATGGTTTTCAACAAAGCGGCGGCATTCTCAATATAAGGGCTGTCATCTGTTGTACTGAGAATCGTAATCTCTTTAATCTTTCCATTCGTAATCACAACCTGTACGGTAATCGGACCAGAAAAACCTGTTCCTGTTCCTGTATAAGTACCATCTTGATAACCGTCAGATGCTTCTGACAATGGTATGACAGAAGGAGCTGCTTTTGTAGTCACCGCTGTTGATCTCACAGCTTCTTCATTATCTGCTTCTGTTGTTTGTACAGCAGGTGCAACTGTATCATCCATTTGCTCTGGTATAAAAACAGGCTCTGTATACCCATATAACGAAACTGCTGTCAAGCCTGCCAATATCGCAGCTGGTAAAAAACAACAGAACTGCATCCATTTTGTGTTCTTCCAGAATCTCATGATTGCATCCCCTCCTGTATTATTTCACAAGGATAATTTGCGGAAAAATCATCTTGTATGCCGGCTGTCACATACAAAGTCCCATCTGTTGCATAAAGTATCGCATCAAACGTACTGGCATGTGCCTGCCAATACGAAATTGCCTTATCTAGCCCCATTACAAATAATGCTGTAGAAAGTCCATCTGCCAAAAGTCCATTCTGGCTAACAATGGTCACAGAAAGCAGATCGCTGTCCGCTGGTTTGCCGGTTGCAGGATCCATAATGTGATGATACCGCACACCATTCTCCTCAAAATATCGTTCATATCCACCAGAAGTAATCACAGCACAGTCTTTTGTCTCCAAAATACCAAGAAAATCTTTTTCCTTATCCGGATGTCGAATCGCAACCCGCCAAAGGCTGCCGTCTGGTTTGGTGCCTATAGTCTGCACATTACCGCCTAGACTGACCATACCACTGGTCACTCCACTAGAGCAAAAACAGTCCATGACAGCATCGGAAGTATAACCCTTTGCAATTCCACCTAAATCCAGTTCCATACCAGAAACAGAAAAAGAAACCGTTCCCGTTTCCAATGAAAATTGCATATTTTCCGGTTTGATCAATGACAGCAGCTTTTGCAATTCAGAATCATCTGGGATACGATATTCTTGCGTAGGAAATCCCCATGCCTGCATGATCGGATACATCAGCGGATTAAACGCCCCATTTGTCTCTTTCTGTAAATGCAATGCCTCTTGTAAAATGACACAGGTATCTTCTGAAAGCCTCCCTGCTCCATTGGCATTGAGTTGTGCAATCTCACTGGATGCATTTCCAGTCGAAAGACGGGCATCCAAATCCTGAATGCAATTTTCCGCTGCTATAATTCCTGCTTCCCCATTTTCCCCATAGGCAGTCAAACAGATATAGGTATCCATTGCAAAAAAATCTCTTGTTACCTTTTCGTCCTCATTTTCATCCTCATTTGTCACAGCCGTCTTATCGACAGCACATGATGCCTCTGTCTGTTCAGAACATCCGCAGCATAGCATACTTACACAAAGACCAATCACAAAAATCCATTTCCGCAGCAAAAAATACGCCCCTTCCCTTTTTGAAAATTAGTCAAGACTAACTACAGTACAGTTTATCAGACTTGCTCCGAAAAATCAAGTAAAAATTATGAACAATATCGAATAAATTGCAAGAAAAATATTACTTTTTCATTTTCTCTCTGGATTTGACCGGTTCAAACTACGGATTTGCTGCTTCTTTCTTTATACTTTTATCCTTTCTTTTCAAATCAATATCTGATTCGATTACTTTTATAACAAGGAATTTGAAATTGTTTTAGTCGTTCTAATACTTGAATGGTATCCGTAATTTCCCTTTGAGATGCATAATACAGCTCTTGATCATCTGCCATAGTTTTCTTCCCATTTATAGACTTATTTAAGTATACACCTAAATGAGGAAATTGTCAAAAAGAGGTGTATCCTTTATAGTGGGTATATACAATATCGTAAAGGAGGTCGTAAAACATGGTGCGGATAAAATTGGATCAATTACTACTAGAAAAGAAAATCAGTCGTTATCAACTTGCCAAATTAACAGAAATCAAGTATCAAACCATTGACAACTACTATAAAAATCGTGTAATACGATATGACAGCTATATTTTATCGAAAATTTGTAAAGTGCTTCATTGCGATATCAGTGATATTTTAGAGTATATTGCGGATTGATTTTGCTTTGTTCTCTTTTTGTATTCCCATATTTTATCATCTTGCATATAATAAAATGATTATAAAATATGAGGTAATACAAGATGAAGAAAACATTTCAGAGCAGACTGCCCCGCTTTGCTTCTCTGCTAACAACCTGTCCACAGGCAATCGCAATCATGGAAGGCAATGCCGCCTATTCACAAATACAAGGAATGGTACGGTTTTATCAAACAAAACAGGGAGTACTCATAGCGTCAGAAATTTCCGGACTCCCTATGTCAGAAGAACGCTGCAATCATCCCATTTTTGCATTTCATATTCACAGTGGCAGTCAATGCAAAGGAGACGAACATGACTCCTTTTCAAAAGCCATGTCTCATTACAATCCTGCTGACTGCGAACATCCATTCCATGCAGGAGATTTTCCACCATTGTTTGGAAATTGCGGATACGCCTTTCAGGTATTTCTGACCAACCGTTTCTTGTTGCCCGAAATCATAGGAAAAACCCTAATTCTCCATGGGAAACCTGATGATTTTACAACGCAGCCCTCTGGGAATGCAGGAGAAAAAATCGCCTGCGGCAAGATTGTATCCTGCAAAAAAATCACTTTGTAACTTCTATTCAAATCGCATTTTGAAACGGCAAATTCTTCTGAGAAGCCTTTTCGACCACCTTTAATTTCGAGATAATAAACTAGCCAATCCTAAACAGAAAAAATAATTTTAAAAATGTGAAAAACTATTGATCATTTTTCAGTTATTCTGTTATTGAATAGGTC
>JAUNJC010000090.1:1427-8987 GCA_030523195.1 Oscillospiraceae bacterium | reverse complement strand
ATATTACGCCATAGGGGGCGTTTTTCTGCTGTCTGTACAAATTGGGGCGGTGCACTTTGCTGGGGGATGTTTTATTTGTAATATAATCAATCTAAAAAAATTCTGAAGATTAAACAATTTGCTTTTGTGTAATATAAGTACGTTTTATAAAAAAATAGAAAACATATAACATTTTAAGTGAAGATGAAAAAGTAAAAAAATAATTAATTTTTTATGAAGCTATTGACAAAGTGGCAGAAAAGAGTTATAATCATTGTTATATAACAGAAATTATATTAAAAGAGGGATGTAAAATGCCACCGCGAGCGAAGATTACAAAGGAAATGATTATGGATGCTGCTTTTGAAGTTGCCCGTGAAACAGGTGCGGAAAACATCAATGCAAGGACAGTATCAAAAAAATTGAACTGCTCCACGCAGCCTGTTATGTATCACTTTGCAACGATTGAGGAATTGAAAAAAACCGTCTATAAAAAAGCAAATTGCTATCATTCAGAATACCTGATGAATATGAAAAGTCCACAGAATGGTGTTATGCTTACTATTGGGTTAAACTATATTCGATTTGCGATTGAAGAGCCACAACTATTCCGCTTTCTCTTTCAATCGGGATATGCAGTCGAAAATAGTTTGCTTGAAATGATCGATTCCGATGAATTAATTCCCATACTATCCGCTATGCAACAAGCAATGCAGTTGTCTATACAACAGACAAAAGAAATATTTATCACAATTGCGTTATTTGCTCATGGATATGCGAGTATAATCGCAAATAATTCTTTGGAATACGATGAAAAAGTGATCGCCACTCACTTAAAACGAACATATCGTGGTGCCATTTTAGCTATACAGGAGGAACAAAATGAAAAATCAACAAATTATGGAAAATGACAAAAAAGGCGCTGTTCTCACGCTCATAGGCATAGCCGTGATGATACTGATGACTTTAACGAAAGTCGTTCCGTCCTCGACAATAGCAGGATATTCTGTATTTGTGGGGATAGTGTTTTTCTTTATTACGGAAGCTGTCAATAAAACACGAGGTTCAAAATCGGGTTTACGTTTCAATACGATTATAGAGGATATTAAAAAGCCAGGTGTGATTCTTTGGATGTTGCTGCCGGGTGCCACTATTGTGACACTTGTTGCAGGAAATATGATTTTTGGCGGAGAATTTATTGCCCATGTAATGGGGCGGGCGAGTTCTATACTGTCTTTTGATAAGATCGCATTATTGATAGGTCAAGTTATCATTGCGGCATTTGGCGAAGAAATCGCATATCGAGGTTTCTTCTTTGGAAAATCCTCAAAATTATTTCCAGTTTGGGTTTGTGCAGTGGTGTCATCCGCTGTTTTTGCCGCAGGACATATTACCACAGGAAATACATGGATTGTAGCTTATGACATTGCCTCTGTATTCATCGACAGCTTGATTTTCTCGGTAATTTACCATAAATCAGGAAATTGTGTTATCAGCACCTTTTCACATATTTTTGGAAACACAATATCTATTATTGTTATGTTGGTATTCTTTTAAGCCATGTAGGGGAATAGCGAATATGGAAAATGTTGTTTCAGAATAGATACGATGCCTTGTCTGTAGAACTATTCTTTAAACTCAATATGGTCTGTGGTTTCATCCATTTGAAATTTTGACTCTATTGAAATTAAAGTCACCAAAAAATGCAGCATGGGAAACCATTCCCAGCTGCATTTCATTTTATTCAGTCAATCGCAGTTACTGTAAAACCTGCATCGGTCACTGCTTTTTTCAGAATGTCATCCGTAATCGGTTCAGAGAGTGTTACCGTAGCAGTTTGCTTTTTCAAATTCACTTTTGCAGTAACACCATCCAAAGCTTCCAATGCTTGCGTAACAGAAGCAGCACAATGCATACACATCATGCCTTCGATGGTAAGTTGCCTTTTTAATTTTTTTTCAAACATACACATTCCCCCCTGTGTTTTTATACGTATAGTATAACACATTGTATACCGAAAAGCAAGTGAAATTATCATAAAAATATAAAATTTTTTGTGATAACGAATATAATAAAATATATATTTTTTATTTCTATATTTGCATATTGTCCTCCCTATTTTTTATGTCATTTTATTTTTATTTATAAATCTATAATATTTTTATTGTATACTAAATACACCCCAAGAACATCAAATCATCCAAAGGAGTGAGATAAATATGCAAACGATAATTTTCAACGGTTCGCCACGAAAAAACGGTGATACTGCCTTTTTGATTGAAAAACTAACAGAACAATTATCTGGAGAATATAAAATCATCAACGCTTATACTGCAAATATTGCACCTTGTATTGACTGTCGGAAATGTCAAACGCAGTCTGACTGCATCATAAAGGACGAAATGCAGGAAATTTATTTGCTGCTTCAGACCTGTGACAACGTTGTGATTGCTTCCCCAATTTATTTTTCAGAGCTGACTGGAAAGCTACTGGATCTCGGAAGCCGACTGCAATTATACTTTTCTGCGGCACATTTTCGCCATGAAACGTTACCACTTAATCCAAAAAAAGGAGCCGTCCTGCTGGTTGGCGGTGGAAGTGGAAACCCACAAAAAGCATATGATACAGCAGTTTGCCTATTCCATTATATGAATGTACAGCAGATTTATCCGTTGATTTGCAGCCATAATACTGACTATGTACCAGCTTCGGAAGACAAATCTGTGTTAACAGAAATCAAACATGCTGCGGCATTCCTAAACGACCTTACAAGCAAATAAAACCACCTTCACGGCAGATGCAATCTCCCAATAGGAAAAGCAGCCAAAGCATGGCTGCTTTTCCGTCAAAAATACCTATGCAAGGCAATTCCTCTATCATTTACTTTTTTCATCTGAGCAACGTTTCCACAATCTTTGCACAAACTGCCTCTTTCTGCTCTGTATAGTAAAAATGTCCACCAGGAAAAGGAGTAATTTCACAATTACAATTTGTAAAGCGTCTCCATCCTTCTACACCGCATTCCATTAAAAATGGATCTTCTGTACCATAAAAAATACTTATATCACAGGGAAACTGATACTGTTTGGGAGAAAGCTGATATGCACCTGTCATCCGCACATCTGCACCAAGGACCTTGGAAAACATCTGATACATTTCTTTATTTTGCAAAAGAGAAGCCGGGATCAAATCATTATGTGCAAAAAATGTTACTACTTCCTCATCAGTAGGATGCTCTATCTGCAAAAGATGGATCGGTTCATCTGCCGCACAGCGTCCGGAAAGAAAGACATGCTTCGGAGATGGAGCACCCTGCTCCGAAAGCTGCCGTGCCAACTCTGTGACCAACAACGTTCCCATACTGTGTCCAAACAAGGCATAATCATTTTCCCAAAGCGCAGCATCATAGTGGTTCAAAATATCCGCAACACAAAGAGAAAGGTCTTCAAAACATGCCTCTTTCACCCGTCCGCCTCTTCCTGCAGGTTCCAGCGGCATCAATGCAATTTCTGTTGGCAGATACTTCTTTAGTGTACAATATCCTCTTGCAGAACCGCCTGCATGCGGTAAGATCATCAATTTCATGGCTTAATCTTCCTGCGGAACGCCCTGCTCTTTCAGCAGTGTATATAAATCCCCAATTTTGCTCAGTGCTGCCACAGAGGAAATCGGTACATTTCTTTTAAATGTGTCAGTAATATGAGCCCCCAGTCCAAACAGTCCGAGAGAATCCAGACACAAATCCTCAAATACATCTGTTTCCTTCTGAATCTCGGATGCTTCCATTCCTACATAATCAGAAATACTCTGACGAAATGCTTCCCATGTTAATTCTATCATTTCAGTTCTTTCCTTTCGCTTTTTCCCGTAAATATTTAAACTGGATCTTTCCTATATCCTTTGGAATCTCATCCACTGTCAAAACCTTATCCGGAATCTTATATGCCGACAGCTTTCCGTCAAAATATCGTGCAATCTCACCTCGTGTGATGTTCTGTTGATCAGCAGTCTGTACATAAGCTACAATCTGTTGTCCGATCACAGGATGATCTTCTGCGGTAACGGCTGCGGCTGCAATATTCGGATGGGTTAGCAAACACGCTTCTACTTCCTCTGCATGCACCAGATTGCCCCCACGCTTGATAATTCGCTTGCTTCTGCCAGCAAACCGAACCCGTCCATCTTCCAGTTTCTGTACCAAATCTCCTGTACAGAACCATCTCTTTCCATCTGCGTCCGTTAGAATTTTATCTGCTGACAGAGTGGGATTTCCAAAATAATCCGTAATCACAGCATCTGTAAAAATGCAAAGTTCTCCAACCTCACCGGTTTTTACCTCTGTTCGGTTGACACCCAGTACTCTAACATCTGTAAACGGCAGCTTTCGGAAATCACTGGGATCAACCGCACTGTCACAGTCAGAATCCCATACCACCATCGTAGCAGTTTCTGAGGAACCAATGATATTGATGACCCGAATATGCAGTTTTTTCACAAAAATTTCAGCCAATTCTCGTGGGAGTACTTCTCCAGCAAAATAGCAAACTCTGACACTGGATAAATCATACTGATCAAAATCCGGCACAGACAGCAGTACTTTTGCAAGGGTTGAAGTCAGTTGTATTATATTGACATGGTATTTCTGTACCGTTTCCAAAAAGGTAACTGGGTGAAACTGCGGCTGATACAGAACCGTTCCACCCTTTACGGTATTCTGCAATCCCATGCCAAATCCGCCCTGATGATACAGCGTCATACCAATCATCATGACATCGTCTGCACCAAAATGCAGATAGTCACTCATATCCTTTTCTGCTTTGTAAAATCCATAATACGGAACAGACAAAATTTTCGGCGTTCCAGTACTGCCGGACGTGCAGGCAAGGGACATCGTATGCTGTTCATCCGGTACATAAATCTCACATTCTGTCTGACAGCAATCAGTCAAAAAATTGTCTGCTGTCATAAAAATATCCGATGCAGATTTCAGAGATTCTGTAAAGCAAATCACTTTTTCCAACGTCAACTTGTCTGGGATTAATTTCTGCAAGGCATCCAAAATGAGATTGTTCCGATATTTTTCTGCTGCAAAACAGATTTTCACAGTCGTTGCCGGAATCAAACGGGACAGCTCCAACTCACCGCTCTGTGGGTCAATTGGTACAGGCTGTGCACCAATTCGAATGGCTGCCCAAAACACCAGATACCATTCCACACTGTTGGGCATAATCAATCCCACTTTATCATTTATGCCAATTCCAAGCGCTTTCAATCCAGAACCAATCACTGCTGTTTTTTCCATGAATTTCCCATAGGTCAAAACAGTTTCGTCAATCCGCAGCAATACTTTATCCGGATGGATGGCAGCAACGGTCTGATAAGCATCAAAAAAAGTATGTTTCATATTATTTTCCATTCAGCCTTTCTGCTAAGAAGTCGGATGCATAATGCTTTACCCAGTGGAATTGTTCCCCAACCGGCATAGCATGCATAATCGTTTCCTCTGAAACATAGGCAGGTTTTTCGTCCACCTCAATCTGTTCCTTCTGTCCCTTTGCACGGTCGTATAACCGCATGGTGGATTCTGTTGTCATCCAGTTGTCATCTGGGCTGTGTACCAACAGAAAATCACAATCAATTGTACCTTCTTCAATTGCCTTCATCCGATCCAAATAGCCATCAAATTCCCCACTCTGGAAGACTGCCCATTTTCCTCGTTTCATCCAAATCGGAATATGATCCATATCTGCAAAATTCAAAAACAATGGGAACAGACTAACACAACATTTTGTTTTTGCTCTCTTTGCAGAGGCACGGAATGCATAACCACCGCCCATGCACAATCCATAATTTGCCATTCTGTCGGAATCAATATCTGCTCTGGATTCCAGATAAGCGGCAATGGCATCAAAGGCAGCATCCAACTGATCGCCGACACATTGCAAACCATAGTCAAATAACGCCGAACCGGTTCCCGGCATATCCACATTCAAAACGGCAATTCCCCGTTCAATTAATGCAGAAGACAACAAATCCAGTTCCTCCTTACAGCTGCCAAGTCCAGAATAGGTTGTTACGCAGGGATAAGGTCCAGATTTTCCATCATCCGGAAAATGCAGATACGCAGGAATTTTTCCGCCTACCGTTGGAATCTCCACATATTCCACATAGGTATCTCGCAGAGATACCGTCTTTCGATAAGCTGCTTCCAATTTCTTATAAATCTCTCTTTTTTGTTCAATGTCATCGGAATTGATCATATAACAAGCATAATAGCACTGTGCCATCATCTTATAGTATTCTCTGGCAGAAATTCGATTGCCTTTTGCTTCTGATTTCTGAGCATAGGAAAGATAATGGTTTGCCTTCCGTTCCCATTCTCCCAACCATACTACTTTAATCTGTTTGCCGCTCATGACCTGAATCTGATCCACCTTTTGAAGAACATATTCCAAATCAAATGGATTTGCTCCATACAGCAGCGTTCTTGTTACAACAGGATTTAATAAATCCCGAATTCGCCATTTCATAGATTATTGTCCTTTCTGTATCACTTTACTGTCTCTTAATCACAAATTCTTTTATGTTTTTGGGACATATTTCCACGCACCGTCTCTTGGCATCTCTGTAAATTGCATATAAATTCGATAAGGATCCACATGCGTATAGGCTTGTATCAGTGTAAGCATACGATCTGAAAAATCAGCTAAAAACGCTGCTTTTTCCTGCTCATTGGAAAAATTCTTTACATATCGAAATTCTGCAAAGAATACGGTATCCGCAGAACGATTCATATACATATGCTCCTCTGAAAGCATCACCATCACCGCAGGAATTGGTTTTTCCAGAATTTCTGAAAGTGTTTCTGCCATTTCATGCAGAAAACAAGTACGCATTTTATCATCCATTGCATAATTGGTCTTCATCTGACAAATTGGCATCTTTACAACCTCCTATTTTTCTTCTACATATCTGCGAAATACGAGGGTTGCATTATGCCCACCAAATCCAAAGGCATTGGAAATCGCAACATTAATATTCTGTTTTCTGGCTTCATTCGGAATGAAATCCAATGTCAGTTCTGGATCTGGCTCATCATAATGAACCGTTGGTGGAAGAATGCCAGTTTCAATCGCTTTTGCACAGGCAATGCCTGCCAATACACCACAAGCACCCAAGGTATGACCAATTGCCCCCTTGATAGAAGAAATTGGTATCGAATTTGCATGTGTTCCGAACAATCTTTGAATTGCCATCGTTTCATATCGATCGTTGAGAACAGTAGATGTCCCATGTGCGTTAATATAACCTACTTCCTCTGGTGCAATCCCTGCATTCTCCAGTGCCATTCGCATAGTTTTTTCCATGCCAATCCCATCTGCCGCCGGTGCCGTAAGGTCTTCTCCCTCGCTGTATAAAGCTGCACCTGCCAGTTCACAGTATACCTTTGCACCCCGTTTCTTTGCGGATGCTTCCGATTCCAGAATCATGGTCCCGCCGCCTTCTCCCATGATAAAACCATCCCGATTTTTTGTAAACGGTCTGCATGCCGTCTGCGGATCTGGATTGACAGACATTGCC
>JAUNJC010000090.1:0-1417 GCA_030523195.1 Oscillospiraceae bacterium | reverse complement strand
ATTAAATCCATAAAGGGAGTCATGAGAAACAATACTCCCTACACCGCCAATGATGACAATATCATAGATGCCATCCTGTATCATCTGTACCCCTAATGCCGCAGCATAAGCAGATGAGGCACAGGCAGTAGAAACATTAAAGGCAGCACCATGCAGCCCATACTTCATGGAAATCAATGCCGTGCAAATACTCGATGTATCTTTCAAGACAAGATTCAATGGACTTTCTCTTTCTGCTTCTAAAAAACTGTTATTGATGACACCGTAAATCACACCAACACGAGAACCATCTATCTGTTCAAAATCCAAACCGCTGTCATCAACGGCTTCACCTGCGGATGCCAACGCCATGCGTACTGTTTTGGTGGTTGCATTTAGTTTCCGCTTTTTCCAGTATTTTTTCACTAGTGTCTCAAAAGTGTCGTCTACTTCTGCCGCTACTTTGGTATCATGTTTCTCTGTAGAGATTCGCTGAATTGGAGCAATGCCACACATTCCGTCAATCAGATTCTGCCAATATTCCGGAACAGTATTACCAATGGCAGTCACAGCACCCATTCCTGTCACAAGCACTTTTTGCATCGCTATTTTCACCCCTTTTGTCTAAAATAGAAATCATATGTCTCCTGAGCAATTGGCAAATATACTGCCCAGCCAGTTTCTGCATATAATTTTATCAATGTTTCTTGTATTGTGTCATATCCATATTTTTCATAGAGTGTACTTGCAGATTCCGCCAGCCCAACGACATCCCAAATGGCATTTAACAGCGTATCAGGATGTTCTGTTTCCTGCATCGCAGCCACGGCTTCATTCAGCAATACAGACAGAATACTTTTCTGCATAGCACAGGCAGTTTCTTCTAAATAAGGAGAATAGGAGTCTTGTACCTGTTTCATATATTCTAAAAAAGTATTTGAAGCAGTGGGACAACCCTTTTCAACTTGTTGGTGCATCCAATTATCACTATACGCAATCAACGGCTGCAACCGCTGTAATCGAAAGTTTTTTGCACTCTGTTGCAGCAGATCCAGCCCAATTCCATCTATCAAACCAAAAAGTCCATGCATCGGAAACAGTGTAGAAAAGATTTCTATTCCCTGCTCCAAACTGATAGAATATTGTTCCAGCAACCAAATGCCATGAGAAACTGCAACAGAAAGAAACTGATTCAGATACATATGATATACACCTGAAAATACAATGCTTTGTTTTCCAATCAAATTCGCCAGATCTAATGCAGTGTGTATTACGATATCCGATGTATTTTTCAAAATATTGAGTTCTACAAATTCTGTCAACTTAACTGGATAGAAAAAATGCATTCCCAGACAACGTTCTGTGTGAGAAACATTGCTGAACAATTTCTCTATTGATAATGATGAAGTATTACTTGCCAGAATGCAATGTTCTGAAA
>JAUNJC010000006.1 GCA_030523195.1 Oscillospiraceae bacterium | reverse complement strand
CAGAGAAAATTGCAATCTAGGAGAAAAGAGATTCGCTGTCCGCCCTCTGAAGAAACAAAACGATATAGACAAGAGAAATTCAGAGTAGTAAGAGTGCAAATTTGAACAAGGAACAGGGCGGACAGCGAACACAGGCGAACAGCGTAGCGTTTTCGCCGGCGAAGTTTTCATTGGTAACGATAGTGTGATTTTATTACAATCAAGTATTTTTAGAATATGTTATTTTTGTATCCGTTCGTTCCATTAAGTAATCTAAGCTTACGTGATAATAATCAGCTAGTGCACAAAGAACAACAATAGGTGGATTATTTTCTCCTGTTTCATACTTAGAATAGCCTGTTTGCGACATTTTTAAATATTGTGCAATCTGCTTTTGTGTGAGTCCCGCATTTTTTCTTAGATCACGAATCCTTTTGTACATTTCAAATCACCTCAATTTTACGATGTATCGTATGCTTATTTTAACAGATTTATCGAATTTTTGTGTGGGATATATCGCAAATTTACATGAAATGTGTTATAATATGTAATATTATTACTAAGCTGGGTAACTTAACCCGCAATTTGAAAAATAGATTTTTATAGTAGAAAGGATCACCTGAAATCAGTCTAAACTGTTTTCATTTAATTTCTGTTTTCGTTTTTTCAAGTTTCTCCTCATTTTTTTTGCAAATAGAATTGCAAAAGCGGAAAAACTGTGCTATAATAAAGACAAATAACAGAAAAACACATCAAAGATCACTGTTTTCCTGTTAATATCACAAAAAAGAGGTTTTGTATTATGGAAATCAAGAAAAAATTAGCGGCAACCTTGAAAGAAAAGCCGCAGGATGAAAGTAAGCTTGGCTTTGGTCATGTCTTTACCGACCATATGCTGATTATGCCCTATGACGAGGGACAGGGCTGGCATGATCCGGAAATTGTACCATACGGTAATATTGAACTGAGTCCGGCTGCCATGTGTTTGCACTATGGGCAGACTGTTTTTGAAGGCATGAAAGCCTATCGCACGGCAGATGATAAGATTCAGCTGTTTCGTCCAGAAGAAAACTTTAAGCGTCTGAATCATTCCAATGAACGTCTGGTCATTCCAGAATTGCCAGTAGATTTGGCAATGCAGTGCCTGACCGAACTGCTGGAAGTCGAAAAAGACTGGGTTCCGCATCTGGATGGCACTTCTCTGTATATTCGTCCATTTATCTTTGCAGTTGACCCATTCCTTGGTGTGCGTCCGGGTGCACAGTATCTGTTTATGATTATTTTGTCACCGTCTGGTGCCTATTATGCTTCCGGGTTGAATCCGGTTAATATTTACGTAGAGGATAAGTATGTTCGTACGGTTCGTGGATGTATGGGTTATGCAAAGACTGGCGGTAATTATGCAGCTTCTCTGCACAGTCAGGATGATGCCCATAAGCAGAATTATTCTCAGGTTCTGTGGCTGGACGGCGTAGAGCAGAAGTATATTGAAGAAGTTGGTGCGATGAATATCTTCTTTGTAATTGACGGAGAGGTAGTAACACCATCTTTGGAAACGGGTTCGATTTTGTCTGGTATTACCAGAAAGTCCACGATTGAATTGTGTAAGAGTTGGGGCTTGCCAGTATCAGAACGCCGAATCACCATTCAGGAAATTGCAGATGCCTATGATAATGGCAAGTTGGATGAAGTATTCGGTACGGGTACCGCAGCGGTGATTTCTCCGGTTGGACATCTCAAGTGGGATGATAAGGTAATGGAGATCAACAACAATCAGATTGGACCAATTTCTCAAAGAATTTATGATACCTTGACGGGTATTCAATGGGGCAAATTACCAGATCCGTTTGGTTGGGTTGTACCATTGGACTAATTTTTGCGAAATGATGAAAAAGGGGCTTTCTGAATAGGGAGTCCCTGATTTTCTTTTGTGTGTGAACTTTACAGAGAGGGTAATAAAAGAGTGTTTTTATGAGAAAAATGTGGCTTCCCCTTACAGTATCTGTTTTATTGGCAGTGAGCATACCGCCTCCGGTATCTGCTGATAGCGAACCAGTTGCTGCCGTTTCTGTTGCTTCAGAAACGGCTACCAAAGTGGTCATAGATGAACTTACCTATTATCTGTATGATACTTATGCAGAAGTCGGTGCAACAAACAAATCCATCGTGACAGCCGACATTGCAGCAGAAGTAAACGGCGTTCCCGTTACAACGGTTCGCAAACAGGGTTTTATGATGTGTCGCAACCTCACAAAGGTTACCATACCGGAAGGCATTACAACCCTTGAAACACAGGCTTTTGCTAGTTGTGCGTTTGCACAGATTACACTACCAGATAGCCTTACAACCATAAAAAGCAATGCTTTCTCGCTGTGTACATCTCTTACAGAACTGCACATTCCAGCACAAGTAAAGACCATTGGAAACTGTGCGTTTAGTGATTGTTCTTCTTTGCAGAAGTTCACAGTGGCAGATGAGAATTCTAATTTTTCTGAGAGAGAGGATGTTCTCTATTCCAAGGATGGAACAACCTTGATTTGGTATCCGTCTGCAAAATCAAATTCCAGTTTTGTCATTCCAGATATTGTGAAGACAGTCAGCGGGTTTGCTTTTTTGGGTGCAGAAAATCTGGAGGAGATTACAATATCAGACAATGTACAAAATTTGGGCATTGATACGTTTGCCCATTGCACTGCTTTGCAGCAGTGTACCATTCCTGAGGGCATTACGACGTTGAGCTCCTGTTTGTTTTTTGGATGCAGCAACCTGAGCAGTGTGCAAATTCCAGATACGGTAACAACAATACAGGATAGCGTATTTTCTGGATGTACTGCCTTGCAGCAAATTACGCTTCCGGAAACTGTTACAGAATTGGGAAAATGCACCTTTCAAAATTGCACTGCATTGGAAACCTTTACGATTCCAGAACAGGTGACAAAACTGGAAGACAATCTGTTTACAGGCTGTTCCAGTTTAAAAAGCATTGTTGTTCCTGCCTCTGTCACTGAAATCGGTGAAGCTGTCTTTTCGCAATGTAGTAGCTTGGAAGAAATTACAATTTTGAATCCAAACTGCGTTTTGTTCGACGATGCAGAAACCATTTGCAATGCCCTTGCAGAAGACGGCAGTCCCATTTTTTCTGGAATCATTTCTGGTTATGAAGGCTCTACTGCTCAGGCATATGCAGAAAAGTATGGACTTCGTTTTCATAGTCTCGGAGAAGCCTTTGCTTGGGAAACCGGGGATGTAAATCTGGATGGGACAGTTACAATGGCAGATGTCGTAATCCTTCAGAAATATCTACTGCGGAAGCAACCGCTCACGCTGCAACAGGGACAAGTCAGCGATATGAACGGAGACCATGCCGTACAGGTTTTGGATTTGGTTCTGTTGAAGCGGCAAATTTTAAAATAGAAAAGGAGTCAGTTTATATGCTTGGAAAGTTAAAAGATCAGTTAACGGATCTGATCGCAGACAATGATGAGAAAATTCGGGAAACGATTGAAAACATGGTAAAAAATGAGGAATCCCGTGAAAAAATAGAAGCCTTTCTGAAAAAAAGCGGCTTAGCAGAGAAATTAAAAGCAGGCGAACTGGAGGATATGATTGCAGCAGCCACGAAAAAATTAAAAAAGGAATCTTGATATGTTGACAAAAATGTTATCTCGCAGCACGTGTGCTGCCTGTCGGCTGTGCTGTCGATTTGATGCCAGCGATATCTGGGAGTTACCGGTTCTGCCGCCGGAAACGGTGACAGCGGTACAGAAAAGACTACCAGATGTGAAATTGGTTCCAGTTGGTGCAGAGCAGACTTTTGCGGCACCGCCGTTAAAAGGCGAGGAATTGTTTGCCTGTCCAATGCTGACGGATCACGGCTGTGGTCTGTCGGAGCAGGAAAAACCGTTTGACTGTCAGATCTGGCCATTTCGGTTAATGCGAACGAAAAATGGTAAAGTTGGCATTGCTATTTCAGAGTTGTGCAGCGGGATGCAATCCTATTCGGATGCACAGTTACAGACATTTTTACAGGAAGGGCTTGCAGAGACAATATTTGCCTATGCGGAACAGCATCCGGCACATATAAAGCCTTGGATGGAAGGGTATCGGATGATATTGCAGCAGGATGCTTGAATTTTTGAATCAAATGGAAAAACCCGTCCGCACGGTAGTGAGAGCCGTGCGAACGGGTTTCTTTTATCTCTGTTTCTTGCGATGGAGATTACCAAGTACGGGAATTTAGCTGTCTGAACTGTGCAACAGTAGGCACATGGGAATTTAATCCACCATCTACATTGATAATTTGCCCTGTTACATAGCAGCTTTCGTCAGAAGCGAGGAAAACACACATTTGTCCAATATCTTCTGGGCAGCCGTAACGGTTTACCATAATATTACTGGTGAAAATATCTTTTAACACTTGTGGAACATGGGCTTCGTTTTCAGGGGTGACAATCAAACCCGGTCTGACGCAGTTGCAGCGGATATTCTGTTTCCCATACTGCAATGCGGTGGACTGTGTGAGCAGATCTACACCAGCTTTTGCACAGGCATAAGCAGTAGAGCTTAAATCACCGCCGCAGGATGCCATAGAACCAATGTTGATGATAGAGCCGCCGGCTTCATTTTTCTGGAGATAAGGCAACGCACACTTGGTTGCATAGAAGGTGCCACGAATATCACTCTGGAAAATGTTATCCCACATTTCCAGCGTCAATTCATCCACACGACCGTCTTTCAAGCTGACATTCGCAGCATTGTTTACCAGTATATCAATCTTTCCGTACTGTTCAGCTGTATCTGTGAAAAGTTGTTCTATGCTCTCTGTGATGGTGATATCCATAAAATGATAAGTTGCTTCTCCGCCGTTTTCCAGAATGCTGTCTACGACAGCCTGTCCCTTTTCTTTCCGGCGACCGCAGATTACGACCTTTGCTCCTTCTGCTGCAAATAATTTTGCAATGCCTACGCCGATTCCGCTTGTGGAACCGGTGACGATGGCAACTTTTCCTTTTAGTCTGTCCATGTGATAGGAACCTCCCTTATTTTTAATCATGAATTTTGTGATTTGTGGAATGACTTTTCGTTTTTCGTAAAAGGATGCTGCAAATACTACAAATTATGGGTTATTTTATCCGCCGAACGGCAAACTCTTTTTTATTGTGAATTTTGTGATTTGTGGAATGTTTTTTCATTTTTTGTAAAAGGATGCTGCAAATACTACAAATTATGGGTTATTTTATTCGCCGAACGGCTAATTCTTTTTTCTTTTGCTTTCTTTTCTTTTTTTAGCAAAAAGAAAAGAAAGTCAGCGAATTTTTGCACCGCAAGGCAGTGCCTGATCTGGGAAGATGACCTTTGCACTGCCATCGGGTGCATCGGCTGCACAGATCATGCCGTTGCTCTCTACACCGCACAGTTTGGCTGGCTTCAGATTGGCAACCAGTATAATTTTCTTGCCGATCAAGTCTTCCGGTTTATACCATTGTGCAATACCAGATACGACCTGCCGTCCGCCCATGCCGTCATCGAGTTGGAGTTTCAGCAGTTTTTTTGATTTCTTTACCTTTTCGCATTCCAATACTTTCGCAATTCGCAAATCGACCTTTGCAAAGTCGTCAATGCTGATTTCCGGTGCCAGTTCTGCGACTGGAGCGGTTTCTTCTGCTGGTTTCTGCGGTTCGTTGTTTTGAATAATGGCATTCAGGGCTTCAATTTCCTTTTCCACATCAATTCTCGGAAAGAGAATTTCGCCTTTTTGAATGGTGACATTTGCCGGCAAAACACCGAATGTTGCCGCAGCGTCATAAGTTCGTTCACTGACACCTGCTCCGATTTGTTCCCAAACTTTTGGCATGGTGGTCGGCATAAAGGCAGATAGTAGTGTGGACACAATCCGAATGGTATCCAGTAAATTGTACAGCACCGTTGCCAGACGGGCCTTTTTGCTTTCGTCCTTTGCCAGTACCCAAGGTGCGGTTTCGTCAATATACTTATTGGCACGGGAAACCACCTTGAAGATTTCTGCCAGTGCATTGTTCAGCTGTGTCTGATCTATGAAATGGTCAACCTTGTCCCGCAGAGCAGTTGCTGCTGCAATCAGGTCATCGTCAAACTCACCAGCTTCCCGTTCTTCCGGCAGGGTACCATCGAAATATTTATCTACCATTGCAACCGTACGGGAAACCAAATTGCCCAGACCGTTGGCAAGGTCGGCATTGATTCGGGTAATTAGTACCTCGTTGGAGAAAGAACTGTCTGAACCAAGTGCCATTTCCCGCAGAATATGGTATCGAATGGCATCTGCACCATAGCGTTCGCCTAGTACAAAGGGGTCTACTACGTTGCCGAGTGATTTGCTCATTTTCTGTCCATTGAAGGTAATCCAGCCATGTACAGCCAGATGTTTCGGAAGCGGCTGATCCAACGCCATCAGAATGGCAGGCCAGATAATGGCATGAAACCGCATAATATCTTTTGCGACCATGTGGACATCTGCCGGCCAATAGTGGTCGTAGTCATGATAAGTGTCGTTGTAGTAACCAAGGGCAGAAATATAGTTGGAAAGAGCATCGACCCAGACATAGACCACATGATTCGGATCGAATGTAACCGGAATACCCCATTTGAATGAGGTTCTGGAAACGCAGAGATCTTCCAGACCTGGTTTAATAAAGTTATTGACTAGTTCGGTTGCTCTGGTTTTCGGCTGGAGATAGTCTGTTTCGGTGAGCAGATGGGTAATGCGGTCTGCAAAAGGAGACATCTTAAAGAAGTAAGCTTCTTCCTTTGCCTCAATGACTTCTCTGCCGCATTCGGGGCATTTGCCGTCTACGAGTTGGGAATCTGTCCAGAAACTTTCGCAGGGGGTACAGTATTTGCCCTTATATTCGCCCTTGTAGATATAGCCCTTGTCGTACAGTTCCTTGAAAATTTTCTGTACGGTTTCGATGTGGTAATCATCAGTGGTGCGGATATAGCGGTCATAGCTGATATTCATATACTGCCAGAGTTTTTTGAATGTCGTTACGATTTCGTCTACATATTCCTTTGGGGTCACACCTTTTTCAGCGGCTTTTTGTTCAATTTTCAAACCGTGTTCATCGGTGCCGGTCAGAAACATGACATCATAGCCCTGCATCCGGCGGTAACGTGCGATGGAATCACAGGCAACCGTTGTATAGCAATGTCCGATGTGTGGATTGCCGGACGGATAATAAATCGGGGTGGTAATATAGTATGGTTTTGCTGCCATTGGAAAATCCCTCCTGTTTGTTGATTGCAGCCGGAAAACGGCTGTATTTATTTTTATCATAGCATATTTTTGGAGGAATTGCAAGAGAAAAATTGAGAATAAGCCTCTACGAACGGAAAAGGATGTTATGCAAGAAGGCGATCTAAAATCGCAATCTTTTTAATCATAATATCTAAATTTATATCCATCTTCCGGCTCTCCGATTTCATATCCAAGGGCTTCTGTCAGTTTCTTTTTCAGCAGACAATACCATTCGTTCCAAACTTTTTCCGGCATGGAGCCTTGAATTTGGATACCGCTTGGTTCTACAGAAGCCCATAGATTCACATTTTCTCCGCTCCATCGTGGAACATCTTTGTAGCCAGCCCAATATGGCATGGATTCATACACCAATCCAATCTTATCCCAAATAGGCTGTGGTGCAGAATAGTGTATGTTCAAGTTGATATCGTGTTCCATTTAATTTCCTCCCTATTATCGGATAAGAATTTATGTAAAGAATGTGAGTTTCTTTTGGTGAGAAATAGGAAAAACCCCGACCTATCCTCTTGTTTGGTCGGGGCTGCACTTTGGGGAAGTGCTGGAAGTTCATTCCGTTTTTTATGATAGCAGAATATGCTTAAAGAATTCTGAAAAAAAGGAAAATTTTTTTAATTTTGAACCGAAACAGCTGTTTTTAGAGCAATTTCCATCATATCCGTAAAAGCAGTCTGCCGCTCTTTAGCCGTGGTAGATTCTCCACGCAGTGGGCAATCTGAAATGGTGGTAATGCAAAGTGCTTTTTTTCCAGCAGCTGCGGCATTGCAGTAAAGGGCAGCCGATTCCATCTCTACAGCAAGAACGCCCATCTTTGCCCACTGCGGCAATGGTGTATTTGCTGTGTAGAAGACATCGGTAGAGAACAAGTTTCCCACATGAAATGGCTGGTTCTGTTCTCGTGCAGCTGCAACAGCGGCTTCCAGCAGTGAAAAATCTGCAATGGGTGCATATGTGCCAGAAAGTGCATACTGTGCAGCATAGTTGGAATCTGTGCAAACTGCCATGCCAATGACAATATCTCGCAGTTTGACTTGTTCTGCGATACTGCCAGCAGTTCCAATGCGGATAATCACATCCACATCATATTCGTGAAACAGTTCGTAGGAATAAATGCCCATAGACGGCATACCCATGCCGCTGCCTTGTACGGAAATTGGTAAACCCTGATAGGTACCAGTGTAACCCAGCATGTTCCGAACGGTATTGTAGCAGACAGGGTTTTGCAGATAAGTTTCTGCAATATACTTTGCACGCAGGGGGTCACCCGGCATGAGTACAACTTTGGCAATGTCGCCTTTGTTGGCTTGGTTGTGAGGGGTTGCCATAGAGAACACTCCTTTATAGATTTTATTTTTATATAAAATTTTAAGAAAATGATCTGTCAAATAGAATGTTTCTAAAAGATTATCGCTTTATAATTCGTCGTATGGTACTGGTGATGGCACTGAAGTTGTAAGCAGTGGTAAAGAGCAGTCCAATGGTCAGCATCACTTTCCACCCCGGCGGTGTGTAAACAGAAATGGCACTCAAAAGGAAGAGAATCACAAGATTGAGTGCAAACCGGGTGTGGTCAATTGCAAACGGCACATATCGTCTGGCATCTCGTACACGAATTACATAGCTGACAAAGTAGCTGACAAAAGTTGCAATGCCAGCACCGGTAATGCCAAATGTTCGAATCAAAATCCAGTTCAAAAT
The DNA here is from genome assembly GCA_030523195.1 of Oscillospiraceae bacterium. GTDB lineage: Bacteria > Bacillota > Clostridia > Oscillospirales > Ruminococcaceae > Ruminococcus_C. The sequence continues at coordinate 29,162 of JAUNJC010000006.1, read as the reverse complement.
TAGATTGACGATGGCGGCAACAAGACTTGTCCAGAAAGAGTGGGAGGTGTGTTGTGTGGCAGAGTAGATACTACTGAAGAATTGATTCATGCACATCATCAGAACGGATACAATCAGAACAGGTGTATAGCGGTAGGCGTCTGCATATTCTGGGTAAGTGCTGGAATCAATCAGTAAATTGGAGAATGGGCGAACGAATACAATCAAGACGGCACTGGCAATGACCAGAAAAGATTCATAAGCGGAAAATACCTGTTTATAAAAATGACTGCGTGTTTTAGAATCATTTTCCAGAATCGCAGACATGTTCCATGCCTGATAGAAGACAGTAGAAACAGTGGAGATTAAGTTTGGCAATTTTGATGCGACACTATAGATGCCGGCAGCAGTTTCGCCAACCAGTCCAGATGGTCCGTTCATATACCGCAGAAAGATGCGGTCAGAAAACCCTGTGACCAGCCAGAGCAGTGCAGTTGGAATCAGCGGTGCAGAGAATTTAATCATTAAGCGTGACATTTTGGGACTGATATACTGCCGCCCGACATAGTTTCGCAGTCCAGCAATCCACCATAGGAAAATGGCAGAGAGCAGGTCGGAACAAATGACAGAAAGCAGAAATCCTGTAACACCAAGATGCAGAAAGGAAATAAAAATGACGTTGAAGATGAATAAGGTTAATGTGGCAAGAATGCCATCAAATGCAAATAATGTTACCAACCCTCGTGCACGTACAAACTGGGAATGAATCGAACGGAGCGAGGAGGTGAATACATAAATAATTAGCAGCCATAAGTACCCGTCTGTATAGGGCAGTAGTTTCAATAGGGGAGAACATACCAATAGCACACACATTCCAAAGCCAAGGATGACGTAAGAAGAGGTGAGAATTTTTCGCTTATCGTAGCCCCGGATTAACCCATACCGTAAAATGGCGTCCGTAATGGAAAATGTTACAATGGGAATGATAAAGTTTGCAGTCTGTTCCAATAGTTCCTTTGTACTGATATCTGCTGGATTGATGTTTGCAGTATATAGTTTTGTTAAGAACAGTAATAGAATTTTTGAGCCAAACGAACCGATCGCAAAAATGATGGTGTTGGCAGCGAGTCGTTTGTATTGATTCATGGCATCTCCTCATTTATGAATTTTTTTCGGACAACATTTCTGGAAATAGATTGTTGATGAGCGAAAACGCCTACAACAGGACGGTTGCCACAGGAATACTGTTATTATACCATAAAATCATGAAAAAGAAAATGCTTTTTTCAAAAAGATGTAAATTTTTCACGTTTGTTGTGGGCAAAAATTTATAAATTTTTGGGGCGTTTTTTGTGCATTCCTACAGTATTTTGAAAAACTAAAAAAATTTTTCGGGATTTGCAACTTTTTTTGTTCCAGAATTGTATCCATAGTGAAGGGATTTTTTTGCGGCGTTTGCCGTGCAAACAGTGACATGTAATTTTGTTTTTCCTCTAAGCCGTGAGAAAGGGCGGTGTGAAGGGGGATTGCACTGTGCGGTATGAGGAACCCATTCAGAAAGGACAGACTGGGCAACCAGTTCTGGGATGGAAGAAAACAGAAACATGTGGCTGAACATAGGCAAAATAATGCGGAATGCAGATTCTCCCCGATGCTGTTTCCGCATTTTTGTTTGCTGTAAATGGAAAAGATAGTTTGCGTCTCATTTTTTAATATTTTATGATAAATTCACAATAGATTCATGTGGGGCTGTAGTAATCGTTTTATCGCAGTGGTATAATGAAAAGAAAAATGCAGAGAAAAATCGCCTTATTTGCGGAATAAAAGCATATAGGAGGGAATGACAATGCAATGCGTCAACCCGCTGGATGAGGCTGCGTTTACGGAACTTTATATGCAGCATGTTGACGCTGTTTATCGAATTTGCTACAGCTTTTTAAAAAACCGTATGGATGCAGAAGATGCCGTACAGGAAACCTTTTTGCGGCTCATGCAGCTGCAAAAGCCATTGGAAAATGAATCACATTTGCGAGGATGGCTAGTTGTCACCGCTTCTAATGTGTGTAAGAACATGTTGCATAGTTGGATTTGGCAGAAACGTCAGGAGGTGGAGGATTGGGAAGTTGTTTTACAGTCCAAAACACAGACGTCAGAAGAAAATGCAGTTTTGACAGCATTGATCCAATTACCGGACAAATATAAAACAGTATTATATTTGTACTATTACGAAGAATATTCCTGCAAAGAGATTGCAGAATTGACAGAAAAAAAGGAGTCCACAGTGCGTTCTCTTCTGAAACGGGGAAGAGCTGCTTTGCAAAAAGAAATAGGAGGTGATCGTTATGCAGCAAGATTGGAAAAAAGTATGGGACAATCTCAATCCGGATGAAGCCGCAAAAGAACGGATGAAACAGGCAATCCTGAAAAAAATGTATATGGAAGCATCACCAAAGTGTGCAGAAAAAACATTGTTTTCCTTGCCACGGCTGCGGCTCTTTGCACGGGCAGCAGCACTTTGCTGTACAGCAGTCACTCTTGTGGTGGTTGGACTGCAAATGTCAGAGGAAAAGCAGCCAAAAGATTTTTGTGCAAAAGTGTTTGATCCAGCAGAATCACATACGTTGCCTGTGACGGTATCACCGGATCAACCGGTTGTTGTGACCAGTACAGCAGTCAGTACAACTGCTATGCAGACTACTACGGCAGTAAGCAGTACACCAAAAATCACCTTTGAGCAGGAAAGCGTGACAACTGCGGATATGGTTCTATTATCATTCGATAATCCGATACTGGAAACGGAACCGCTGCCGGATGAAATAGAGATAACGGAAACGCAGCCAATTGTAACGGAACCAGAGCCGACTGAAACAGAACCAGTTTGGACAACGGAACCACCTATGACAGAAGAAACGGAAATGACTACAACCTTCCGTGGTGTGCCAACATATGGTTCTCTATATGATTTTCAGTATGCACGTTGGAATGGTGTACATTATCAAACAAACTATGAAACGGTTTCTTGTGAGGAACTGGATGATCTCGCTGGTTTTTCTGTTGCCATACAAGCAGAAGGAGATCGGGTGTATACGATTCTTGTTTATCCGTTGAAAGGATATTCCATTCAGGATTGCATCGCTGTGCAGTATGCAGGAGATGGAGATTATTTTTATTTTTATGCAATTTCTTGAATGTTTCTATCAATGGATGATAAAACCGTTTCTTTCTTAAAAATGAGAGCAGGAACCGAGAATTTAAAAAGCAGGGAGATAGGGGATCAAGATACAATGTATTAATTGGATGGGCAGCATCAAAGGAAGAAACAACGGTGATGGTTTCACCTGCGGCGGCATTTTGACATACAGAGAAAGAACATTTGCAGCCGCAGCAATTTATGATGTATATATAGTAATCCCATCCAAAAGGAGAAATTGCTGATTGGTTCATTGGATTTTGGGAAACAGTGTCGTATTAACGGCACTGTTTCCCTTTTTTGGTGATGAAATGCATGAGAATTGTGTGAGGTTGGTGAAAATTTCGGAAATGCTTGACACTGCGGAATGGTTTTGCTATAATGAGGATGATATTTTGGAATGACCGACAGGTGGTGAATCCCATATGCAACAAAAAAAGGAAATGATTATGGAAAATCGTGACCAATATCGTGGCGTTTTTTCATTTTGTTCTACCGGCGTTCTATTGGCAGCCTTGACTGGCTGCTTTGCATTTATTTGGTATCGTTATTACAGCAGTTTTTTGCTGCTGCCGTTTTATCGCCGTGGCAACTGGGTCATGATTTTGTTATATGCAGTATTGGTTCTATTGTTTGGAAGAGCATTTGGCGGAATGCGAGTTGGGTATTTAAAACGAAGCGATTCGTTTTATAGCCAGATGCTGTCGTTATTTTGTGTGAATCTGGTCACATATTTACAGGTGAGTTTGATCAGCCGTCATTTTGCAAGGCTGCTGCCGCTGGCCATTTTGATGGGTATAGATTTGGTGATTTTACTTTTATGGATTTTCTTTTGCAATAAGCTGTATTTTCGGATTTATCCACCAAGAAAGCTGATTGTAGTTTACGGAGACAGAGCAGCTGGAGAATTGGTGCTGAAGATGAGTCAGCGAGTAGAAAAATATATGATTTGTGCCTGCGTAGACAGCCGACAGGAGAAAACAGCGATTTTTGAAGCCATTTCTCATTATCAAGGGGTGATCCTCTGTGATGTGCCAGGGCAGCTGCGGAATGATCTGTTGAAATATTGTTTTTCTCGACAAATGCGGACGTATGTTGTGCCGAAAATATCCGATATTATCATTAGAGGCGGAGAGGAAATCCGGTTATTTGATACACCGCTGCTGCTTTGTCGAAACAGCGGTTTGCGAATCGAACAGCGGCTTGTAAAACGACTGTTTGATCTCTGTTTTGTTTTGGTTCTAGCAGTACCTGTGTTGTTGATTAGTATTGGAGTATGCATTGCCATTAAACTGGATGATGGCGGTCCAGTGCTTTATCGGCAAAAACGGCTGACTTATAACGGAAGTGCATTTTATGTGTATAAATTTCGCAGTATGGTTTGTAATGCAGAGGCTGATGGACCGCAATTGGCAAAGACAGAGGATAACCGCATCACTAGAGTGGGAAGAGTTTTGCGAAAATGTCGGTTGGACGAGCTGCCGCAGCTTTGGAATATCCTCAAGGGCGATATGTCTGTAGTGGGACCAAGACCAGAACGGCCGGAACTGGCAGAGGCGTATGAAAAGCAGATGCCGGAGTTTTCCTTTCGGCTGCGTGTTAAGGCCGGTTTGACGGGGTATGCACAAGTCATTGGATTGTATGATACGACACCTTATGATAAACTGAAAATGGATTTGATGTATATTGAAAAATATTCTTTGTTACTGGATTTACAAATTCTGCTGATGACCATTAAGACGGCACTGTTTCCGGGACAGTCCAATGAAACCTTACATGAACAGACGCATATTCCAGTGCAGAAACATATGGAATCTGTGTCGCAAGAAATAGAAACCGATTCCGGAACTGAAAAGGAGATAAAATCATGAAACTGACTGCTGTTATTATGGCGGGCGGAAGAGGAGAACGCTTCTGGCCACGCAGCCGCACGGCAAAACCAAAACAATTTCTTTCTTTGACAGCGGACAAGGAAACGATGCTGCAAAAAACGGTCAATCGGCTTATGCCGCTGCTGGAGGTAACAGACATTTATGTGGTAACGAATCAACAGTATGCAACACTGGTGCAGGAACAGCTGCCGGATCTGCCGGAAGAAAATATCCTGCCGGAACCATGCAGCCGGAATACGGCTCCCTGTATTGCACTGGCAGCAGCTGTCATTCAGAAACGCTGCGGAGATGCCATGATGCTGGTGTTGCCATCAGATCATTTGATTCGCTATGAATCTCTTTATCTGGATACGTTGCGGCGAGCAGTCGCTGCGGCAGAACAGGGCGAACGTTTGGTGACAATTGGAATTCCACCCACCTATCCGGAGACGGGATATGGATATATTCGCTTTGCAGCTCATTCGGAATCACAACTGCCGGGTGTCTATGCAGTGGAAAAATTTGTAGAAAAGCCGAATCTGGAGACTGCAAAGGAATATTTGGCAGCACATTGTTATCTTTGGAATAGTGGAATGTTTGTCTGGAAAACGGATACCATTCTAAATAAGATGGAACAATTTTTGCCGAAAGTCTATGCTGGTGCGATGCAAATTGCAGCAGCAGACGGAACGGATGCCTTTACCGAGCAGTTGGAGCAGGTTTATGCGGATTTTCCGAGTGAATCTGTGGATTATGGTATTATGGAAAAGTCTGATCAGATTTTTACGGTTCCGGGCAGTTTTGGCTGGGACGATGTGGGAAACTGGTTGGCAATGGAACGCATTAACAAGACAAATGATTACGGGAATTATATTGAGGGAGATGTTATCACCGTCAATACACAGAGGAGCATTATTTGTGGACAAAAAAAGTTAATTGCAGCAGTGGGGGTAGAAAATCTGATTGTGATTGATACAGAAGATGCGACTTTGATTTGTGCGAAAGACAGTACACAGGATGTCAAGAAAGTCATTGAGAATTTGCGAATTTGCAATCGGGATGCATTGTTGTAAATAAAGAATAAAAAAGTGTTAGGCAAAAATAGGAGGAATTGTATTATGAAAAAACGGGCATTGATCACTGGGATTACGGGTCAGGATGGTTCTTATCTGGCAGAATGGCTGCTGGAAAAGGGGTATGAAGTATATGGTCTGATGCGTCGAAAGAGTGTTGTGGATTATGGAAATGTGGAGCATATCAAAGAAAAGATTCACTTTATCTATGCTGATATGACGGATGAGATTTCGCTGATTCGTGCAATGCAGATTTCGCAGGCAGACGAGGTCTACAATCTGGCTGCCCAATCCTTTGTGGCAACCAGTTGGGAACAGCCGATGGCAACCGCAGAAATTGACGCATTGGGTGTTACGAAAATGCTGGAGGCGATTCGTGTGGTAAAACCGTCTTGCCGCTTCTATCAGGCTTCTACTTCAGAGATGTTCGGTTTGGTACAGGAAATGCCGCAGACAGAAACAACACCGTTCTATCCTAGAAGTCCCTATGGAGTTGCAAAGTTGTACGGACACTGGATTACAAAGAATTATCGGGAGAGTTACCACCTGTTTGCCTGCTCCGGCATTCTCTTTAATCATGAATCGGAACGGCGTGGACTGGAATTTGTTACCAGGAAGATTACCACCGCAGCGGCTCGTATTTCGTTGGGTTTACAGGATCATGTAGAACTGGGAAATCTGGATGCAAAGCGGGACTGGGGACATTCTAAGGACTATGTTCGTGCGATGTGGCTCATGTTGCAGCAGGAGGAACCGGATGATTATGTGATTGCCACCAATGAAACTCGTACCGTCAGAGAATTTGTGGAAATTGCCTTTGCCCATGTGGGAATAGAGATTCAGTGGCAGGGCAGCGGAACAGAGGAAATCGGTGTGGATCGCAAGAAGGGAAAGACCGTTGTAACCATCAATCCGCAGTTTTTCCGTCCGGCAGAGGTAGAAGTTTTGCTTGGCAATCCGGCAAAGGCAGAACAGAAGCTTGGCTGGGAACGGGAGATTTCCTTCAAACAATTGGTAGAACGGATGGTAAGTCATGATTTGGAACTTGCAAAAGCGGAATTGCAGCAGCAGTAAGGCGATAACATGAACAAACGAGGAGGTGACGGTATGCGGATTGCATTTGATGCCCTGCCGCTGGTTAGCAGTCGGATGACCGGAATCGGTTATTGCGAGGCAGGTCAGATTCAGGCAATGATGATGCTTCACCCAGAAGAGCAGTATATTTTGCAGTTCTTTGACAAGGGAGACGGTGCAGAAAAACGAAAACGGTTGTATTACTATGAACAGCAACGCAATGTCAGTGTACAGCAGGGACATTTTTCTGGCTATTTGTATCGGATGATGACCACTGCAATTCCACTGCCGTACCATGCATTTTTTGGAAAAGATGCAGAAATTACGCATTTTTTCAACTATATTATTCCGCCGGGGGTTTCTGGAAAACGAATTGTGACAGTCCATGATATGGTCTATAAGACGTTTCCGGAAACGGTGAGAGGCCGTACCCGGTTTATGCTGGAAACTGGATTGCAGCGGTCACTGCATCGGGCAGATTTGATTGTAACCGATTCGGAATTTTCTAAGTCTGAAATCATACGCTATTTTCCGGCAGTGGAAGAAAAGATTCGGGTCGTGCCCTGTGGGGTAGATCGGCTTCGTTTTTCCCCCATGCCGTCTGCGGCAGCGCCGGCAATTGAGGCACTGAAACAGCGGATGGGGTTACAGGCAAGCTATTTTCTCTATCTGGGAACGTTAGAGCCAAGAAAAAATTTAGATCGTCTCATTCGAGCCTATGCCATTCTGAAACAACAGCACCCAGATGCCCCACAGCTGGTGATCGCAGGCGGATATGGCTGGCGAAACAACAGCATTTACCAGTTGACAGAATCTTTGCATTTGCAGGAGGATGTCTTGTTTACAGAATATGTACCGGAAGAAGATGTACAGACACTGGTGTGTGGTGCATTGGCATTTGTGTTCCCATCCGTTTATGAGGGATTTGGTATGCCGCCGTTGGAGGCGATGGCATGTGGAACACCAGTATTGACGACGAGAGCCGCTTCTTTGCCGGAAGTGGTGGGAGATTGTGCTGTGATTGTTGACCCCCATCACACGGAGGATATTGCACAGGGAATGGAACGGCTGTTTCAGGATGCCGCTTTGCGGGAGCGGCTGCGGCAGGATGGCTTGCGGCGAGCAGCAATGTTTTCATGGGAAAATGCCGCTGCTGCCTTGTATAATGTCTATCAGGAGGCATTGACACGATGAGGAAACCGCTTCGGATTTTATTGGTCAATAAAGCATATCCGCCTCACATTGGCGGCATTGAAACCCTTGTACGAAGATATGCACTTTGTCTACAGACGGAATTTCATGCAGAAGTACAAGTGTTGGTCTGTCAGGAGAAGGGAAAGACGGTTCGAGAAGTGGTGGAAGGGATTCCGGTATTGCGTGCCGGCAGTATGGGAACGTATTTTTCCTGTCCGCTTTCGTGTTCGTTTCTCTGGCAATTTCGGAGAATGGCGAAACAGGTGGATGTGGTCATGATCCATATGCCGTTCCCATTGGCGGATTTGGCATGTTTGCTTTCCGGTTATCGGGGAAGGGTCGTATTGGCATGGCATAGCGATGTCATTAAGCAAAAAACGTTGTTACATTTTTATCGTCCGCTGTTGCAGTGGCTGCTGAAACGTGCGGATTGTATTTTGACAGCGACACAGGGACATATCGACAGCTCTTCCTTTTTACCGGCGGTACAGAAAAAGTGCCGTGTGATTCCCTATGGCATTGACATTGCGGATTATCGGGCGGCAAAAGCCTATCCAGTGTTGGCGAAGACAGCGATGCAGCCGGATACTGTGAAGCTATTGTTTGTGGGACGGTTGGTGTATTATAAAGGGGTAACGGTATTGCTGGAGGCAATGCAGCAGGTAACGGGCTGTGAATTATTTTTGATTGGCAGCGGAAAGTTGCAGGCGGAATTGCAGCAGATTGCTGCACAGAAAGAAAATATACATTTTCTTGGCAGCCTTTCCGACGCAGATCTGCGGGCAGCCTTACAGGAATGTGATATGTTGATTTTGCCGTCTGTTGCGAATAGCGAGGCGTTCGGACTGGTGCAGCTGGAGGCAATGGTATATGGAAAGCCAGTGATCAACACTGCACTGCCGACGGGCGTACCACATGTTAGTTTGGATGGGAAAACAGGCTTGACCGTGCCGCCGGAGGATGCGGCTGCATTGGCAAAGGCCATTCAAACACTGGTATCGGATGCAGCCCTGCGAGTGCAATATGGAAAGGCTGCAAAGCAGCGGGTAGAGACCGTTTTTGCAGAGGAAACTGTGATGCAACAGGTGTATGATGCCTTGCAGCCGTCTTTTTTACAGAAGAGTGAAACATAAGAAAAAGAGACAGAAACAGAAGTGGAATAGCATGAATGAATAAGAGAAAGGGGAATGATTATGAAAGCAATGTTGATTGGTGGAGCCGGTTTTGTTGGAAAACATCTTGCCATCTATCTTGCCAATACATATGGCTGGGAGATTGTGATTACGGGTCTGCCAGAAGAACAAGAAGCGATTACACGCAGCAATCTGGGGCGGTTTGCACCGCTGAATATTTTAGAGAGGGAACAGATTCAGGCACTTTTGGAGCAGGAACGACCGAACTATATTTTTCATCTGGCGGCACAAAGTTCTGTGGCAGTTTCGTGGAAATCGCCGCAGACCACGATAGATGTTAATATTAAAGGTTGTGCAAACCTGTTGGATGCTATTCGTTCGATTGATATTTATGATCCTAAAATTTTGTTGATTGGCTCTGGGGAGGAATATGGCAGACTGCCAGAGGGCATTTGTGTTGTACCAGAAACAACAGTACCATGTCCGGGAAACCCCTATGCGATGACGAAAGCGGCACAGACTATGTTGGGACAGTTGTATGCACACGCTTATCGCATGCATATTGTGTTAGCAAGACCTTTTAATCACATCGGACCAGGACAAATGTCCGGTTTTGTGGTATCGGATTTTTGTAAGCAAGTTGCAGAAATTATGAACGGAAAAGAGCCAATAGTACGGGTGGGGAATCTTACTGCATTCAGAGACTTTACAGATGTGCGAGATGTTGTAAGAGCCTATGGCATGCTGATTCAGCATGGGACACCAGGGGAGATTTATAACATTGGTTCTGGTGTCGTGATTTCTATTCAGGCACTTTTGGAAAAAATTATTCAACAGAGCGGACTTTCGATTACTGTGCAGCATGATCCACAGAAATTTCGCCCGGTGGATTATCCAAGTATTGCTGCGGATATTACAAAATTGCAGCATACAATTGATTGGAAACCGGAAATTTCGCTGGAACGTACCATTGCAGACACGTTGACAGACTGGCAGATTCGGCTAAAAAATCATGTCGAATAAAAAGGGGTTTTTATTATGGAGGAAAAAACGGAGCGAAAACGGGTTATGGCAGATACATATATGGAAGAAGTATGGGAGCAACAGGCAATTAAAAACTGGTCAAAGCCGCTGCACAATTTCGGGGTGAGGCAAAATGCATTTAATCAAAGTGCAGATCGGCGGATTCGGGAATTAGAATCGGAAAACCTGCGGCTTCAGGCAGAGATACGTGTTTTGTTGCAGCGGACAGAAGAACTGACGCAAATTACAAAGCGGCAGAAAGAACGTCTGCGGCAGGAAGAGAATCGGAATCGGGAAATTTTTGGACGGGTTGCTGCACAAATGGATAAGATGCAGGCAGAAATGAACCGACTGCGTCTTTCTACACAACTAAATAGCAATGCCATAGACCGTTTGTTGTTACAGGGGGAGACAGAATCAGATGGAGAATTGGAGACAGTAGAATCCCAGACAAAAGAACAAATTGCAGGAACAAAAGACTTTGGGGAATCTGTTGTCTCCACAGAAGAAGATCTATCTTAGAAAATAATTTTGATAAAAGAAATGCACCGCATGGGATGCGGTGCATTTTTTTTGTATGGCGAGAATATTTGTTTTTAAGCGTAGGATACTAAATCCAGTGCTGTGATGATGCCATTTTCCAGATAGAAGGAATAAGCAATCTGTCCATTTGTTGTTGTGTCATAGATGGAAACGACGTAAACAGGTTTTGTTTCCGCACCATCGGCAATGCTGATGTTAAACTGTTTTTCCAAATCAATCAGGGAATTGCCGATGCCAACAATGCCGACTTTGATATCTGTCGGAGCACCTTGATAGATTTGAAGTTCAAAGATACTGCAATCAGCTGCATTTGCAACCTGTGTTGTTTTGTTTTCCAGACCAATTTCCACGGTATCCTCTGCATTGTAATACCAGTTATAATCTTCCGCATCAATGGTTGGATTCATAGAGGTATCTACCAGACCGATTAAATCTTTGTTGTTATCATAGAAATGGAACAGCTTGCCGCCGTTATATGTGATAGATGCTGCGGAGAGATCTGCATCAAACTGTTCTTCACTGATGGTGTCATCGATAACCGGATCCATGTTGCTATCATCTGGCAGAGGTTCTGTGTCATAGCCGTCTGGGTCATCTTCTATACCGTTGTAGCCGGAAGTAAATGCTTCTACAAAACCATCAACATCCGAAATGCCAAGGGCGGTTCCCACGTTTTTCAGGAAGGTTTCGATTTGTGTACCGTCACCGACATAGGTTTCCATATCGCTGTCATTGGTCATATCCAGTGCACTTTCCGGAATAGTCAGTGCCATATCATCGCCGCTGGAAGTACCAATGGTGCAGGAAACAGTTGCATAATTCGTACCTTCTTCTGCAATCTCTGCGGAGATGGTCTGAGAGTTGCCGTCAGAATCCAATTGAATGGTGAAAGTATCGGTCTGATCTGGAACCGAAACGGTTAGGCTGCCAGTGCAGTAATTGCGGTCTTTGTCTACAATCTGAAAATCTGCCACATCCAGTTTCAGTTCATCCTCTTCTACGGTCGCTGTGATCGTACCGCTGTAAACATCCTTAGAACGCTCATTCAAGGTACCGTTGATTACGAAATCATCTGATACATTGCAATAAATGCCGATCTGATCGCCGTCTTTGCCCACATAGCAATCTAACACCTTATCATCAGGTGCATCTGCGGCTGCCATGCTGCATCCACGGATAGTGCCGGTGGGATCCACATAGAACGTTACGGTTATGCCGTCGTCTTCAGCGGCGGGATCGCTGTGAATTTCATCCAATGCACTTTGCAAAGCATTCTGATAGTCGGTTTCTGTTACCAGACCGGATTCTGTCAGGTAGTGCAAAACGGTTTGATCATCCTGCAATTCTTCCAGAAGTTCTTCTGCAATATCCTGCAAGTGATCGCCAGCATAGGTGGCTTCCAGTGCCGTATAGGAGAAAGTGGTATCATCAATGGATAAGTTCTGATCTTTTAAAATTGCAATTTTTGCTTCGCTGTCTGCCACCAATTCTCCATATCGCTGGAATAAACCATTCAGGTCAGAAGGAGAAAGCCGATCTTCCAGTATATCCGGTGTCACAAAGAAAGAAGAGACATCGAATACGGCTGTGTCAGAAGGAAATTCGGATTCGGCTTCTGAGATGGCTTCTTTCAGGGACATGGAAAGATACTGATCGGACATGGATGGAATCTGTACATACAGGTTATTGGCATCTATAACGGCGTTACCTTCTAATACTTGTGTATCATTGAGTGTGATGGTTAGCTTGCCACCCAATTTGTCTGCTTCTACTTTAGCACTGCAAGCAATGGTTGCAGAAGAGAGCTGAATGGTTTCGTTGGAATCTGCGAAAAATTCCTGTTCCAGCAGATCCTGTGCTTCCTGACTGAGGGTGATGTTCATAGAAAGATCAGACTGTGGTTCTTTTTTGGAACGTGCAATACTTTTTTCATAGCTTTCGGAAGCGCTGCGTCCCCAGTCTTTGGCATTCTTTTCGATGACCCATTCGTAATAGTTGCCTTCGCTGCCCATATTCATCTTGACAAAGTTCTTTACCGTGTCACTGGCAGCATAGGCAATGCCGCTGGCTGCACCCAGTACCACAACGGCACTGACGACAGAAATAACTGCTACTTTCCAGCCCTTCTTTTTCTTTTTCGGCTGTACGCCTGTGATTTGACCGTCCTGCATGTTGAAATTGTTAAAATCCGGCTGCTGGAACGGCGGCGGTGTTTGTTGGAATGAATTGGTTGTTGCTGACTGCGGCGGAATGGAATTGGATTCTGGAGCAGTCGGTGCTTGCTGGAAAGGGTTATTTGTCTCTGGTTGCTGCGGAGCAGCAGTATCATTTTGCATAGAAGCATCCGGTTGCGGCGGTGCAAAACCAGTCTGCTCTTGTGGCGTTGTATTGTTTGTGAAATTGTCCATAATGCGATTCCTTTCATACAAAAAAATTGATAAATTGTAAAGCGTCCATTTTCATTGTATCATATTTTTTTTAAAAAGTCAAGCAGCGTACTGCCCTTCTCACGGAAATCAATTTTTAAATGATGGTTTTCATTCTAATGTCACCGGCGACTGCGGTCAAGCTGGCTCAGCTTGGCGGAAGGGGATTGTTAAGGGGGAACAAGCTGTTCCCCTTAACGAACGTTGCAATCAGAGAAAATTGCAATCTAGAGGAGAAAACATTCGCTGTTCGCCATATAAAAACAAAACGTGATAGACAATGTGAAATTTAGGAGAAAGAGATTGTAAATTGGTATCACGTACAGAAGGGCGGACAGCAATCACAGGCAGAGAGCGCAGCGAATCTGCCGGACAATTCGGACAAGATTTCCAAAAAATCCCAACGGTGGATTTCCGTGTGCTGACTAAAAAAGAATGCCTACATTTTTAAATTTGGTGTCATACTAAAAGCAGGCAAGAAAGATGAAAAAGGATATAATGATGTCTCTTTTTCTTTGCGGTACACAGCAGCAAGTTGCCATGTATATTAGTGCGCTATCAATATAGTACACTATTTTTCTGATTTTGTCAAGGGACTTCTGAAAAAAATTTTTTGATTTTGGAAAAAACAAGGTATCATCTGCCAATTTTCGTAGTTGTGCGATTTCTGCGGCATATTCGGCATTGTGAATCGGTGTTTTTAGAATAAACAGCAGTTTTTTCAAAATCGGATGTCGTACGACTGTGATCAAAGTTTCCAACCTGCTGCAAATCCATTATAAAAACGATTGTCATGTATAATTGTTTCTCATCCGGCAATAATAGCATTGTTCCCTTCGGAACGAATACAATGAAAAGTGAGGAAATGTATCATGGACATGAAGAAAAATGATCACATCCGTTGTTCCGTTACCCAGTGTAAGCATAATATGGGCACAGAAAATTATTGCAGTCTGAACTGTATTACAGTCGGCACACATGAGCAGAATCCGACCGTTCCGGAATGTACAGACTGCTTCTCCTTTGTAAAGCGGAGCAGCTGCTGCGAATAAGAGCAGCCGTTATTTTAGTTTTTCTAGTAGGAGAAAGTAAACTCCCCTTTGGAAAAGGGGAGTACATACTGCCAATATACACTTCCATATTTTAAGCGTATCAGCGGAAAAAATAAAAAATAAGCGAAAAGTTCAGCAGATTATACAAAAAAGAATGTTGTAAACGATACAAAACAGAAAAATTTAAGAAAGCCCTTGTAAAATGCCGCAGATTCCGGTATAATATAAGAATCACCATAAGGAGGGGATCAGTTATGTATGATAAGACCATGACATTTTCTGTCAATGACGAAAAAGAAATTGAAATGAAAAAGAATCTCACCATCATCTATGATGCGTTGGTACAAAAGGGTTACAATCCGGTCAATCAGATTGTAGGTTATATTCTGTCAGAGGATCCGACCTACATAACCACCTATAATAATGCACGTAGTTTGATTCGCCGGATCGATCGGGATGAACTTTTGCAGGCATTGGTAAAATCGTATCTGAACGATTGATGGCAATTCTTTGGTAGTTTATGCCTGTCGTTCGGCTTTCTACAGGAGTCGGGGCAGCTGCGAAAGAGGCCGAGAAGAAAGGTTTGAAAAAAGAGAACCCTTTTACAGCGTACAAGCTGGCAAAGGGGTATATTTGAAAAATGCCGGAGGTTTTAATCCGGCGTTTTTAATTTTGAGAGACTGGTTATTCTGCAAGGACTTTCCACGGATAACAATCTGGTTTCAACATATGCTATCTATGCAGCCGAATGGCTGCAAAAGGGGGCAATGTATGAAATTGCGAAAAACCATTGCCGGATGTTGTAGCCTGTTGTTGCTGTACAGTGTACCACTGCAAACCGCAGCATTGGATACCGCTTGTATTGGCTATGGACAGGGAAAGGCAACGGACTGTCATAATTGCCCGTTGGATGCCCTATCTTTTAACGAACAATATGCGGCATACGGTGCATTTGCCACGACACCAGATACCAGCCGAATTATTCTTACCTTTGACCAAGGATATGAAAACGGCTATACAGCACAAATTTTGGATACCTTGAAGGAAAAGCAAGTGACAGCAATCTTTTTCCTGACAGGAGACTATGCAAAAAAAGAGTCTGCTTTGGTACAGCGGATGATTGCAGAGGGACATGTACTCGGCAATCACGGTATGACACATGCCAGTTTGCCGCACTGCACACAGGCAGAAGCAATGGAAGAAATTCAATCGCTGCATGATTATGTGCTGCAAACGTATGACTATGAGATGCAATATTTTCGCTGCCCTTGCGGAGAATATTCCGAACAAGCATTGCAGTGGATACAGGATGCCGGCTATCAAACTGTATTTTGGAGCGGAGCGTATGTAGATTGGAAGACAGACGCACAGCCAGATACGAGTGAAGCTTATGAAACGCTGCTTTCTACCGCACATGGCGGAGAAATTCTGTTACTGCACTCTGTTTCATCAACAAACGCAGCAATTTTAGGCGATGTGATTGACGGTTTTCGGGCAGCAGGATATACCGTGTAAAGAAATGTGTGTGTTAGGAACAACCGTTTTCGGTTCTTTTTATTGCACACATTCCGTAAATTTTGCATGACAGCAAACGGGCTGAGGGGAACGAACCAATCCTCTCAGCCCATTGTTTTCTGTTTTTTTGCTTGTTGTTTTTGCTGCCGCAGCTGTCGAAAAAAGCTGGTCAGTAGAGCTGCACAGTCTTCCTGCAAAAAGCCATCAGTAATCTGTGGATGATGGTTGTATGGCAGCGAAAACATGGATTCTACAGACATCACCGCACCGCCTTTGGGGTCGTAGGCACCAAAAATCAAGTCATCTAGCCGTGCATGTAAAATAGCCCCGCAGCACATCGGACAGGGCTCCAGCGTTACGTAAATGGCACTGTCAACAATTCGCCAACCGCCAAGGGTGCGGCTGGCCTGATTAATCGCCATGATTTCTGCATGTGCCAAAGGGGATTTGCCAGATTCTCGCAGATTCCAGCCTTCTCCAATAATACGGTTAGTAGGCTTGTGTACAATGACAGCACCCACGGGGACTTCCCCCAGTGTGGCAGCGTGGCTTGCCAGTTCCAGTGCACGCTGCATATAGATTGCCTGTGGGACATGTGGAATTTTTTCCATGAGGACGCCTCCCAATAAGAAGAATGTCATCCATTTAAGCGGAGTGATAGGGGAGCAATCTATGAACCCCTTTTTATGAATTAAGCGAAATGATATTGTAGAATAAGGCAGAATTACATGATCAATGTTACAATGAGCAGAGCCATTGCAACAAACGTGCAAAATGTCATCACATTGGCTTGCACTAAAAAGGTCATACAACATTTTCCCGTAGAACAAATGGATCGAAACTGTCGTTTTTTCTGAAGGGGCGTTTTTCTTATTGACACGATATAAAGTAATATCCCAATAATCCCGACTATGATAATAGAAATATTTCGTCCGGGAAGTGGTATATCGTCTCGAAAGATAGAAATATAAAACTCAAAAAACATTAAAATATAATAAACAAAGCGTGCAAATAAACCCAGCAATATATTTTGGTGGCGTAGAATTTCTCTTCCTGCCAGCAGTGATAATGCAAAGGTGAAAGTAGCTGTGATGAGATTTTCAGACATCAGAGCAGAAAAAATAGCAGTTAGGAGGATTGCAGTGCGGTCACCGAATTGCCGCAGGACATGCAGCATGCTACCATGATAAAGTATTGTTTCAAAAATAGGACGGAATAAAAGTGCAAAGAGAAAATAGAATGCTTGATAAGGCGGTTCCATACATAAAATAGAATGTGCAAGGGTTCCCAATGCCAAATAATGGGCCGTACTTTCTGGAAAGCATATTAGAATGAGACCAGATAAGGAAAAAATGCAGAGCGTCCCTGCAAGTGTACGCAGTCGAGCGGAAGACGGTGTTTTTTGATGACAAGCTGTTACCTGTCGTGACATTTTAATCCAGAGAGCTGCAATGCATAGCGGCACACCAAATCGAAAGAGTTTGCGAAGAATGATGGTAAATAAAACAGCACCATCTGTACCATATAAAACAGTATCGTGCAGGGAATAGGAAAGAGAGATACTGTCTATAAGGGAAAAAAAGAGAATGCAAATTAGCATAATGAAACGGGGAACTAGAAGTTGATGTAGAAACAAAATACCAAAGCGATTAGAGATTCGCTGTAGTGCATGTCGTTCTAAAATTGCAGGATCTTCTTCCTGTAAACCCATGCCTTCCAAAAAAACGGTTTGCGGTTTGGAATCTGGTGGACAAAAAGAAAAGGCATTGTTCGGCTCTTGTTGCCAAGCTGTGAATGCCGCTTGATAGGGGGCATCAGAATGGACTTCCGTATTATTTTGAGAGTCTGTATGAGAAATCGTGTTTTGCATAATGCGTTCCTCTTCCTGTTTGCATGATATATAAAAATATTATAGCATAAACGAAAGAGATAAGAACAAGGAAAACCAAAACAATTTATATACAATCACTAAATTTTAATGTGCGTTTTTGTGACAATCGGGCGGTCGTTCCTAAGCAAGCAGAGTGAATCTGCAAATAAAATAGAAAAAAGAGGGATTGACAAACGACAGAAAATTGCGTATCATTAAAGTAATCTGATTTTTACCGAATTGAACAGAAAGGGAGGTGCTTTTTATGCCTGAATCTGCTCCGTCCGATGTACTTGCACCAGATGATCCAGCCTTGCGGAGTATCGCAGAATTGTTTAAAGTCTTTGGAGATCCGACAAGAGTTCGGATTTTATTTGCTCTGTTTCAGCAGGAAACCTGCGTGCAGGAGATTGCGAACCGGCTTGGTATGACACAGTCTGCCATTTCTCACCAATTGCGGATCTTGAAGCAGGCTCGTCTGGTCAGCAGCCGACGGGAGGGAAAATCCATTTTTTATGCACTGGCAGATGACCATATTTATACCATTTTTCAGCAGGCATTAGAGCATATTGCAGAATAGTCCGTCTTAGCAAAGAATGTATCGGTACAATTCGCTGCGAAAAAAGTTTTTGCTTTCCATGGAAAACCACTTGCATTTCACAGGGGAATCTGTTATAATGAAAACTATACAGGGAAGTCCTGTGAATCTGGTTTCCGGAGGTGAAATCATTATGGCATACAAAATTACAGACGCATGTCTCTCCTGCGGTTCTTGTGCAGACGCTTGTCCGGTTGAAGCAATCAAGGAAGGCGACAACACCTATGTAATTGATGCAGATACCTGCATCTCCTGTGGTTCTTGTGCAGATACCTGCCCGGTTCAGGCAATTGTAGAGGACTAATTTTTTTGCGAAAGCCGCCTTGCTGTTCTGATTGTGCAAGTGCGGCTTTTGCTTTTATGATATGGGATGATCGCTTTATGCGAATGAAATGTATACTGTTCTCTATTGCAAACAACTCTGTTGTTTGCAATACCACTAAAAGCGGCTGCAAAGCCTACGGCTTTTATAAAGACAGTATGAATGGCAGTTCTTGGTGGCAAAGTCACCACCAGCAATATATTGCTGGTATTGCAAATCTATGATTTGCAATAGAGCTTGGTATAAGAGATACAGATTATGGAAAGGATTCTACTATGAAACAGCATCGTTTTTTATTGTGCAGCACATTGGTTGCTGCGTTGCTGTTCAGCAGTGGCTGTGCAGACAAAGAAGATGATGGGACAAAAAGTAACCGTACACAGGCAGGCATGACTACCGTTTCTACCACAATTTTACCGGGTGAAATCGGAACAGAGCAGACAGTAGATGGTGCCGTGGTCACCTTAAACGGTGTTTATCGTTCCTCATTTGAGAATGTTCGGAATGGATATCCATCGGATATTATTTTCTTCTCGTTTACGGTAACAAATAATACTGATGCTCCCATTGCAGCAAATTTTTCACAGACCTGTGAAATGGAGATTGACGGAGAGCCATCGGAGGTGTTTTCTGCTAAGGCAATTTCCAGCGTTTTTAAACAATTTGGCAGCGATGCAGAAATGTTTGTGAACGAGATTCCAGCTGGAGAGACAGTGACTGGTTATATTGGTGCAGAGATGTATCGTGGCTATAAAGAAGCCAGTTTGTTATACACACCACTGGCAGGCGGAACGAGCGACAACAAGGATCGTTCTAAGCTGATTCGTTATACTTTCCATCCGGAAGATTTGGAGTATATTGGAGATCCAGTTGTGACAGATGTCACTGCGGCAACGAATTCTGACTGATACAATGATACAAAAAACCGCACACCTTTTGCAGGTTGTGCGGTTTTGTTTGTTAGAATTATGGGAAACCTTACTTTGCATAATCCACAACACGGCTTTCCCGAATGAGGTTAATTTTGATCTGTCCCGGATAATCCATTTCTGTTTCAATTTGTTTGGCAATTTGCCGAGCGATGAGTACCATCTTTTCATCGTTGATTTTTTCTGGAACAACCATAACCCGAATTTCACGGCCAGCCTGTAATGCATAGCACTTTTCTACGCCGTCATAGGAAGAACAGATGCTTTCCAGCTTTTGCAGCCGTTTGATGTAATTTTCATAGTTTTCGCTTCTTGCTGCCGGACGTGCCGCAGAAATGGCATCCGCAGCCTGTACGATGCAGGCAATCGCCGTTCTAGGTTCGATATCATTATGATGTGCCTCTACTGCATGGATGACTTCTGGATTTTCATTGTACTTCTTGCAGACATCCACGCCAATTTGTACGTGAGAACCTTCGATTTCAGCGGTCAAAGCTTTACCAATATCGTGCAGTAAGCCAGCACGCCGTGCTAAATTGGCATCCAGCCCCAACTCAGAAGCTAGAATGCCGCAGAGCTTGGCAACTTCAATGGAATGGTTTAATACATTCTGCCGATAGCTGGTACGATAATACAGCCGTCCCAACAGCTTGATCATCTCGTTGTTGATGCCATGTACATTCGTTTCCAGAACAGCACGTTCGCCTTCCTGTCGAATGCGGTGTTCCACTTCTTTCTTTGCCTTTTCGACCATTTCTTCGATTTTTGTTGGATGAATGCGTCCGTCTGCAATCAGTTTTTCCAATGCAATCCGTGCCACTTCCCGGCGAACATGGTCAAAGCAGGAAAGTGTGATGGCTTCCGGCGTATCATCAATAATCAGATCGACACCAGTCAGCGTTTCCAGTGTCCGGATATTCCGACCTTCCCGACCGATAATTCTGCCTTTCATCTCGTCATTTGGCAGCGGTACCACAGAAACAGCGGTTTCTGAAACCTGATCGGATGCACACTTAGCAATGGCAAGCGAGATATAATTGCGTGCTTTTTCTTCGCATTCATCTTTGATCTGCTGTTCATACTGGGTAACTTTCATTGCCTTTTCATGGGTAAGTTCATTTTCCAAATTTTGCAGAATATATTCCTTTGCCTGCTCTCTGGTAAATTCTGAAATACGTTCCAGAACTTCCATTTGACTTTTCTTGATGGCTTCTGCCTCAGCAAGTGTTTCTTCTACATTCTTTTGCTTGCGGGCAACACCCTCTTCTTTGCGTTCCAAATTATCCAGTTTTTTGTCGAGGGATTCTTCTTTTTGCTGCACACGGCGTTCCAGCCGACTGATTTCGGAACGCTGATCTTTGATTTCTTTCTCTGCTTCCGAACGCAGTTTGTAGATTTCTCCCTTTGCTTCGACTAACGCACTTTTCTTTTGCTGTTCTGCTTCTTTTTTGGCATCGTGAATCACACGAGCCGCTTCTTTTTCAGCAGAGCCGATTTCTGCCTCTGCCTGTTGCTTTCGTTGTTGGATGCCGTCTTGTACGCCTTTCTCATAGCCATTTTTGGTTGCTATATGATTTGTGAACAATACAGCGGCTAAGCCAACGACACAAGCGACTAGACAAACGATTACAATTTCCATTTTTTGCACGCCCTCCTTTGATCAGATTTTGTATCTTATTTTACAACCAGTTTTTAGTCGGGCGGTGTACAGAAAAATCCGAACTTGACGGATCTGACGCATACAGTGCAATATCCTATTTTACAAGTTACCAAAGACCGCTTTACAATATTTTGCATGCGGTGAAATTATATTGAGAACCAATCCGAAGTGGATTTGTGTAAAAGTAAAAAGCCTGCCTGCTTGTGCAGAACCTTCCTATTCATCAGCTGCACAGCCGCATTCCTATCAAAAAAACGGAAGCTGTTGTTGGCAGCAACCGCAACCGGAATTGTAATATACAGCTCTTTTATTTTACACTGTTTGCAGGAAAATGTCAAGAGATTTCCAAAACTTTTCAGATTCTTTTTTGAAACACTGGAACATACAGAAAAAAGGAACGTGCAGACTGAAAATCGAAAAGGAAAGAAAAGAAATGCAGGAGAAAAAAGTATAATTTTTAATTTTATTTGATTTAGATATACTATGCTGTAAAATGTAAAAAGCAGAAAGAAACAATGTGCTTTATCGACGATTTTGCCAATAGAAGCAGATGAAATTTGTGCAAAATGTTCCGTTTGCCGGCTTTTTTTCAAATGGAATTGACAACCCATCGGAAAATGTGGTAAAATAAAAATACATGTACCAGTGCAGTTTACCCGAATATGGAATGTACCGGCTTTGCCGGTGAACAGAAAAGGAGGAAAACCATCATGGCACGTCATAGTGATCGAGGGAATATTCTTTGGACAGACAAGAAACGTACACTCTTTGGATTGCCGCTTTCTTTTACACGCTATTATTTGACAGATCATCAGTTGATTACAAGAACCGGTTTCCTCTCCGTTCAAGAGGATGAAATTGAATTGTATCGTATCATTGACAAACGGATTCAGCAGCCGCTGTCACAGCGGATTTTCGGCTGCGGGACGGTTGTCATTCTCAGCCGAGATGAAGATACACCAGAAAAACATCTGGTTTCTATCCGGCATCCGCAGACCGTTTCCAAACTAATCGGTGCGTGCGTGCGGGAACAGCAAGAACGATTGCGGATTGCTGGCAGAGATATGATTGGTGCAGCCTTTGTAAACGGCGGTTATGACGCACCGGAGGACGATGATGACGACTTGCTGTGATGCAGGAACGTACATTTGCCGGAGAAGCAGGGGCGTTTCTGTTGCAGCGACAGCATAGCAGCGAGGCAAGATGCTTTTGCTGGTAGACAGTCGGCAGCAGGGGCGAATAGAGAGATAAAGGAGATCCTGAACATGCTTTCATTTATTACAGAAAAGCTGACAGCATGGGAAAAGCTGAAAGCGGAAACTCGTCCGATTTTTATTTACGGAATGGGTGACGGTGCAGAGAAAATCATGCGGGTTTTTCAGGAAAAAGGGATACCGTTTGCCGGTATCTTTGCAAGCGATGATTTTGTAAGAGGCCATTCTTTTGCAGGCCACAAAGTACGGAAATTATCCGAAATTGAAGAACAAGTGGATGATTTTGTGATTGTGCTGGCGTTTGCAGCCGGCTATCAGTCTCTGGTGGACAAAATTGTAGATATCAGTAAACGACACACCTTGCTCGTACCGGATGTACCAGTTGTGGGCGGCGGTTTGTTTACATATGATTACTGTCTGGAACATGCAGAGGAGATTGAAACCGTTTATCATCTGCTGGCGGATGATTATTCCCGGCATGTTTATGCCAGCATTTTGAATTTTAAAATCAGCGGAGAAATTCATTACTTAATGGATGTGACTACACCCAAATCAGATATTTATCGAAAGTTGATGCATCTTACCTTAAATGAAATCTATGTGGATTTGGGGGCTTACAATGGGGACACCATTCGGGAAGTTCTGCAATTCACAAGGGGAAAATATATTCGGATTTATGCAATGGAACCGGATCGGAAAAATTTTAAAAAGCTGCTCAAGAGTGTGGATGGAATGCAGAATGTGTATCCATTTCATGCAGCAGCCTGGTGTACCGATACGGAAGTACCGTTTGCAACTAAGGCAGGCAGACAGTCTGCGGTGACAGCAGCAGGGCAGACCATTGCTGCCAGAACGGTAGACAGTGTGTTAGAGGGAAGATCCGCTACATTAATTAAAATGGATGTAGAGGGCTGTGAACGGGAAGCACTTTGGGGTGCTGCACAGACCATCGCTCACTATACCCCAAAGCTGATGGTCTCTCTCTATCATCGCAATGAAGATATGTTTTCGCTGCCGCTTTTGATTCAAAAGCTCAATCCTAATTATGATATTTATATTCGGCATCAATTATATATTCCTGCATGGGAAACGAATCTGTATGCTGTGCCGAAACAAAAATAAACGGTTGGTTTTGAATAGCAAGAATCGGTATTTGCAGGACAGTGCAGATACCGATTCTTGTATTGTCTGTTCTACAGATTCGGTGATTGGTTTGACTTCTGTGCAGTTTGCAATGGAATTTTTAGAAAAATGGACAAAAATCGAACTTTACATTTGTATAAATAGCACGAAAATATTTTTTTCTGTGGAAAAACAGTTGACATTTTGCGTGGCGTTTGCTATAATAAGCACATACCAGTAAAACGGATGTAAAAAACGAATACTTCAATTTTTCTTTTTCTCATTGTTGGAATGACGCAGTCGGTAGCAATATCGACTGCGTCATTTTGTCATTTGTCAGCCTTTTCTCAGCCGTCATTTTCCACTTGACAGATTGTGGATGGTATGCTATAATGCAATCACAAACGGGAAAATAAAGCGATATATTAGAAAGGATGAAATTTTATGAAAAATAGAAAGACAGGCAGGGCAATTGCTGCTGCCGCAGCGTTGACCATTGCTGCCATGACGCTGCCGGCAGTTCCCGCAGCGGCTGACGGTGAAACGATTGCCCCCTATCAAGTTTTGGTGCTGGGTGACAGCATTAGTACCGGATATGGATTAGCAGATGCTTCAAAGTCTTATGTGTCCTTGTTGGAGCAGTCTATGAATCAGAAGGTGACCAATCTGGCACAGGACGGCATGACAACAGCCGGACTTTTGCAGCTGCTGCAAACAGATGCTACGGTACAGGGAGCAGTTGCAAGTGCCGATGTTATTTTGGTTTCCATTGGTGCAAATGATGTGTTGCAGCCGATTCTGGACAATGATGTGATTTCCATTCGGGATTATAACTCTATTACCGATTTAGCAGCAGCAATAAAGGCAAATCAGTTGGCATTTCAGCGATATTTAATGAAAAATATTCCGCCGGCAGTGGCAACGGCCAACGAAAATATCAATAATATCATTCTCCAGCTGCAAAGTACTAACAGCAATGCAAAGCTTGCTTTTCAAACGATTTATGACCCAGCAAGCATTGAAGAAGACGAAACTGGTTTATCCGAAAGTGCAATCAGTACACTGAATCTGTTTTCCAGCGGTTTGGTATATCAGTTTTTGGAGGGAAGCCTGAATGGTAATACATTGGTGCCGGTCGGTTTAAACCAAAATATTCGGAAACAGGCAGAGACAGGCAGTATTTATGCCGCCGATATTTATGCTGCATTGAAAGGGCATGCTTGGAGTTGTACCAATATTTCTAATGCAGACGTGCATCCAAATGCAGAAGGACATGCGATTATTGCGGAGGTACTGTTGGCAAGTGGGTATTTGCCGGCGGTAACAGAGTCAGTCCATGCAAGGGGCGATGTAGATGGAGACGGAAAGATTGCAGTGGAAGATGCGGTTGCAACGTTGACAGAATATGCACGGGTCTCCGCTGCACTGGGCGGACAACTGACACCGGCACAGAAAACGGCTGCGGATGTCGATGGTGACGGTACAATTAGTGTGGAAGATGCGGTTCGCATTTTGAGCTATTATGCACGGCAGTCAGCAGGTTTGGATGCGTCTTTTGATTGAGATGATAGGAAGAGATTTTATGGGTTTGTCCCTTGCAGTACATGAGTAGGTTCTGTAAGGGACATTTTTTCTGAGCAAACTGCATGTTTTGGGTAATGTTCGATTGTGAAAATGAGAATCCATATGTGTTTAACGATGTTTTCCGGTTGTTATCATAAAGTTATCACAATACAGCGTATAATAATAAACATAGAGAACAGAACAGACAGAACCAATGCAGAGGGCAGCGGTTTTCAATAGAAAGGATGATTCTTATGTATGAACAGGAACAAGATAGAATGAAGCACGATATGACAGATACTACAAACACATCGGCATCAGAAAGCAAACAGCCGGAACAGGCTGTTCCTCATGCAGGTACATCCGCAGACAGCAGTGTGCCAAATACAACCGGCAATTATAATAGTGCAGCGAACACTGGCAGCACAACTGGTTATCATGCCGCAAACACAAACAGCTATGGAACTTCAAACGGCAGCATTCCCTCCAGTTATGGAACAGGTACTTCTGCTGGCAGTTATGGTTATCCGAAATCTCCGGTTTCAAATAGTTATTCGAGTAACAGTGCGACAAGCTATACCACACAGACCAGTAATACGGCGAACACTGCTGACAATAAGTCCACACAGCAGGGTTATAGCTATGTGAACTATTATTCGAATCCCAATGCACCGGCACAAGTTTCCGGCAGTGGTAAGCCACCGAAGAAAAAAGGTCATTTTTGGATGAAGGCAGTGGCATTTGTTGCAGCAATGGCAATTGTTTCAGCTGGTTCGATTGGTATTTTCAATGCGGTACAAAATTCTAAGAAGTTGGTGCCGGCGGATAACAGCAGCACTTCTTCCGAAGTGACAAAGCAGGCAACGACAGAGACACAGCAGGCAGAAGAGAATGTGGACAGTACATTGGGATTGAGCGATAGTGCAGCACAAAGCTGGATTGAATTATCAGCCGGCACAGATGCGATGTCCATTCGAGATATTGTGAAAAAGGTAACACCTTCTGTTGTGGGTGTGCAGGCAACATTCCAGATGGCAAACAACTATAATTATAATTACGGATTTGGAATGTTTGGAAATGGTGGAAGCGGCACACAGGCAATGACTGGTGTGGGCACAGGAATTATTATGCGGGAAGACGGCTATATTGTCACCAATGCCCATGTCATCTATGATTCCGAGTATGGCTGTGGAGAAGCCACAGCTGTGGAAGTTCGAATGTCCGATGAGGAAACAACCTATGATGCAAAGGTAGTTGCTTATGATATTGAAACAGACCTTGCTGTATTAAAAGTAGAACAGACCGGTTTGGTTGCGGCAGAGTTTGGAGACAGTGATGGCTGTCAAGTGGGAGATACGGTTGTAGCAATTGGAAATCCATTGGGACTGGAATTGCAAAATACCGTTACTTGCGGCATTATTTCCGCACTGAATCGAAAAGTTACTATTAATGATAAGACCATGACATTGATTCAGACTGATACGGCAATCAACAACGGGAACTCTGGTGGTCCGCTGATTAATAGTTCTGGGCAGGTCATTGGCATTAATTCCGCAAAAATGTCTTCCAGTGTTTCTTCCAGCGGTGCAACCATTGAAGGAATTGGATTTGCTATTCCGATGGCAGAGGCACGGGAAATCGTAGATGATTTGATTAACTATGGCTATGTAACCGGCAGACCGCAATTGGGAATCAGTTGTCAGGATGTTTCAGAAGCAGTTTCACAAGCTTACAATTTGCCGGTTGGTGCATATATTATTAGTATCACCGAGGGCGGTGCGGCAGATGAAGCCGGTTTACAGGTTGGTGATATCATCACAGCCATCAATGAACACACCATTCAGACAACAGAAGAGCTGAATAACTATAAAAATGAATTTAATGCTGGCGATACCGTCACGCTGACCATTGTCCGGAATGGACAGGAGCAGAAGGTAAACGTAGTATTGAAAGAAGTCACAAAGAATCAGCAGTCTTAACTTCTTTGATTATATGTGACCATTCCCACCACTGTCAGTTTGGGACAGTTGGTCGGAATAAAAATTTGCTTTCTTCATACATTCTCCTTATTATTTTTCCAGCACAAACAGTCTGCATATTTTTTGCGGGCTGTTTGTGCTTTTATCGCTTTTTATAGTAGTTGATGAAAAAACGAAGCCAGCATCCTGTTCTTTCACCAATTATACATAAAAGTTTGGTTGAAGGATGGTTGAAAACGATTGAAAAGGGATTAAAATTGTGAAAAGCATACAAATTCGGCTGAAATTTCCATGTAATAATTTTAAAAAAAATGAAGTTATGGGCTTGACAAGCCGGAAAGAATGTGTTAAAATACATTATGTAAATCGTTTATAGCAGTTTATGCACCCATGCTATAACGATGGCAAGTGCTTTCAGGCATTCATGGAACATCCGGTATCTCGTTCTGCGAATCCGGTTACATGGAAATAAGAACAGGGCAGTTATAGTGAGGGGAAATGAGACTGCACAAATGCAATCACGTCTGTGCGTCATGCTTGATCGTACGAAAAATTGAAAGAAGAGAGGGAAAGGCACAATGAAGAAGACTTTTAACAAAGTAGTTGCAATTGCTGCGGCACTGCCAATTGCTCTGACACAGGGCTTGTCAGTCGTTACATATGCAGAAGTTGCAGAGCCAGAAGTATTCAGCGTAGATTCCATGCTTTATATTGCACCAGATAAAACAGAATCTGAGTGGGGTACCAAGGCAGAAAGTGCACTGATTCAGATGGAAGGCGTTAATCAAACGCTGGATATTGCATCTATTCTGGATGCTGCAGATTTTTCTGGTAAGAATGCAGAATATGTAGAAAAGCTGAAGGCTTGTCTGGTAGGAGATCCGGTTGTTCAGGTAAAGGACAGCGTGATTTATGTAACAGGTCAGGTAGACGCTACTAGCTACATGCAGAGCAATATCATTCAAACAATCAAGGATGAGTTGACCAAGCAGGGTGCTGCTTCTTTGATTGATAAGATTGATTTCAGCATGCTGGAAAAGAAAGGAACCTATACCGCAGTAGTAAACGGCTATGGCGTTTCTGATTCTAAGACATTTGTTGGCGGCGGTAATTTCGTTGACGAAGATGGCAATACAGTTACTCCATCAACAGCAAAGGCTTACATTGCAAGCATTGTACAGGATCTGAAAGTAGAGTTGTCTACTAAGATGGCAATGTATAATGTTTATGCAGATCTGACAGATGCTTTGCAGACCTATCAGAATAAGCTGGATAAAGCTTATGATTATGCAAATAAGGCATTCAATAAGGTTTACAGCAATACTTTCGCAGATGCAGACAGCTTTGCAGCATGGGCAAAGGCAGAGTTCAATGAGCGTACGACACGGTTTGAAGTACCGGGCAGCGTAGCAGAACTGGCAGAGTACAGCAATCTGTTGGATCAGATTGTAGAAGAAGTAAACAGCATTGCTTCCAGCACAGGTGCAGAGGTTACATTTGATGTAACGATGGATGATGTGATGGCAACATTGAATGAAGCTTCTAATTTCACATTTGATGCAGCAGACAGCGTTTATACTGTAACCTTCCAGGTTCCGGATGCAGAAGCAGCAGAAGTAAAGGTTGCTTATGAAGCAGCAAATCCAGATAGAGAATATGTTTCTTCTTACAAGACAGTTACCATGAAGGGTACTTTGAATGAAGCAAGTGCTTACTTTAATGTAGTACGTACCATCACGGATAAGGAAAAAGAGGAAACTACTACAACTACAACCACAACAGTAAGTGGTGAAACCACCACTACAAGTGATACGACTACAACAGTAAGTGGC
>JAUNJC010000089.1 GCA_030523195.1 Oscillospiraceae bacterium | reverse complement strand
GATTTTTATGATAATATTTCACTTGAAGACAGAAATCTTTTTATAAAATAAAATTTAATTGATTTTATTTTTTTGTGAAAAGGTGCTTTTCGCAAATTGATGGCACTCTATGACATCTTTAAAATGAGTAGAAAGGAGCAGATTTTCATGCTGTGCAGTGTGGAAGAATTACGAGAAAAAGATGTCATCAATGTATGTAATGGAGAGAATCTGGGATATGTAGATGATGTACGGCTGGAAACACAGACGCATAAAATAGAAGCATTGATTTTGTATGGAAAACCTCGATTTTTTGGTTTGTTTGGTATGCGGGAAAATATCTTGATCCCATTTGAATTGGTACAGTTGATTGGAAAAGATGTTATTTTGGTGTGTGTGCCTCAAGAAAACTGTTCAAATGTCATAAAAAAGATTTAATTTTAGTTAAAAAAACCGTGATTATATATCAATACAAAAAGCTTGCATTTTTTGGGCGATTATGGTATACTAATAAAGCAATCCACACGTCTGTCTCGTGAAAACTCGGTGCTTTGCTCGGCAAAGTCGTTTTCAAAGTTACGGACGGACGGCGGAAAAAACCAAATTTTTAGGAGGACTACACAATGGGCGTAGTATCAATGAAGCAGCTTTTAGAAGCTGGCGTACACTTTGGTCACCAGACTAGAAGATGGAATCCAAAAATGGCACCGTATATCTTTACTGAGCGGAATGGTATCTATATCATTGATCTGCAAAAAACAGTAAAGAAGCTGGATGAGGCTTACATGTTTGTGCGGGATTTGGCAGCACAGGGCGAATCCGTTCTGTTTGTCGGCACAAAGAAGCAGGCAGGAGATTCCATCAAGGAAGAAGCACAGAGAGCTGGTGCATATTATGTTAATGCGCGTTGGCTGGGTGGTATGATGACCAACTTTACCACCATTCAGAGAAGAATTAAAAGACTGGAACAGCTGCATGAGATGGAAACAGACGGCACATTTGATCTGCTGCCGAAGAAGGAAGTCAGCAAGCTCCAGTTGGAAATTGAAAAGCTGGAAAAGTTCTTGGGCGGTATCAAGGATATGAAGAAGCTGCCGGGTGCACTCTTTATTGTTGACCCGAGAAAAGAACGGATTGCCGTTGCAGAAGCAAAGAAACTGAATATTCCGATTGTTGCAATTGTAGACACCAACTGTGATCCGGATGAAATTGATTATGTGATTCCGGGTAACGATGATGCAATCCGTGCTGTTAAGCTGATTGCCGGTGTAATGGCAGATGCCATCATCGAAGGCAGACAAGGCGCAGATGCAGAAACTGCCGCAGCCGAAGAAGCTGCAACCGAAGAAGCAGAAGTCGCTGAAACAGCTGCGGAATAAGCAGAGAATACCGTAAATGCACAACCCGAATCGGCAGCGTTTCCTGTTCGGGTTGTTTTTCGGAAAAGATAAAATCAAAAGAGAAAATACAGGAGGAAACACCAATGGCAAATTTTACAGCAAAAGATGTCAATGAACTGCGTAAGAATACCGGTGTTGGTATGATGGACTGCAAGAAAGCCCTGACAGAGGCTGACGGTGATGTAGAAAAGGCAATGCTGATCCTGCGGGAAAAGGGTCTGGCAACACAGGCAAAGAAAGCAGGCAGAGTGGCAGCAGAAGGCATGGTTATTGCAAAGGTGAATGCAGATCATACCATTGGCTGTGTCGTAGAGGTTAACTCAGAAACAGACTTTGTTGCAAATACAGATGAATTCAAGGCATTTGTGAATGTTGTGGCAGATACTATTATTGAGAAGAATCCAGCAGATTTGGAAGCTTTGAAGAGCACTGTTGTTGCTGGTGGTACTGCAACAGTAGATGAAGCATTGCAGGAATTGTTCCTGAAAATTCGGGAAAATCTGCAAATTCGTCGATTCACCAGAATGGAAGGAATTTTGGTGCCGTATATTCATGGCGGCGGCAAAATCGGCGTTTTGGTGCAGGCTGCATCTCCAGCAGGTGCAAGTGAAGCAGTTCTGACGGCAGCAAAGGATTGTGCACTGCAAATTGCTGCAATGAAGCCGACTTACCTGAATCGGGAAGCGGTTCCGGCTGCTGTTTTGGAACAGGAAAAAACTGTTGTTCTGGCACAGATGGCAGAAGATCCGAAGATGGCAAATAAGCCAGAGCAGGTTCGTGTAAAGATTGCTGAAGGCAAGGTTGGCAAGTACTATTCTGAAAACTGCCTGTTGGAGCAGACTTTTGTAAAGGATGGCTCTATGAACGTAAAGCAGTATGTAGACAGTGTTGCTAAGGCTGCCGGCACAACCATCGAAATTACAGGTTATGTATGCTTTGAACGTGGCGAAGGAATCGAAAAGAAAGCAGACAATTTTGCAGAAGAAATTGCAAGCATGATTAAGTAATGAAAATCGTGGTGGGGGCATAGGATTTTTACTATGCCCCCATTTTTTTGTGAATTTTGCAAAAAGTAGCTTTACATTTTGAGAGAAATCGTGTAAAATAGAATCAGAAGCACATATCGGTGATGGTATGCGATTCAGATGGAACGAAAGCAGCAGAAAGAAAGGAATGAAAATCCGATGGAATTGAAGTATAAGCGAGTGGTTCTGAAATTGAGCGGTGAAGCACTTGCCGGCACTCAGAAAACCGGACTGGACTTTGCGGTCATCAATGAGATTTGTACCAGTATTAAAAAATGTGTGGAGGCCGGTGCAGAAATCGGAATTGTGGTCGGCGGTGGAAACTTCTGGCGTGGCCGTTCTTCGGGAAATATGGACCGTACACGGGCTGATCATATTGGAATGCTCGCTACAACCATGAATGCACTTGCAGTGGCAGATGCAATGGAAGCATTGGGCGTGGATGTGCGGGTGCAAACGGCGATTAATATGCAGCAAATTGCGGAACCATATATTCGCAATAAAGCAATTAGCCATTTGAAAAAAGGCAGAGTGGTCATTTTTGGATGCGGAACCGGCAGTCCATTTTTCTCTACCGATACTGCCGCAACTTTGCGTGCTGTGGAAATCGAAGCAGATATTCTGTTGAAGGCAACCATGGTGGATGGTGTATATGATAAGGATCCACACAAGTATACAGATGCGGTTCGTTATGAACGCATTACATTTAGTGATGTGTTAAGCAGTGCATTGGCGGTTATGGACAGTACTGCTGCTTCTATGTGTCGAGATAATAAAATGCCAATGCTGGTATTTGATTTGAACCGACCGGATAATATTTATGATGCGATTATGGGCAAGTCGGTAGGAACTGTTGTTTCAGAAGGCTAATCGACAATATTGGAAAGGAGTTTCTCCGTGCAGAGACGGAGAGAATAAGAGATATGAAAACAATTTTGAAAGATGCAGAATCAAAAATGCAGAAAGCCTTGGATCGGCTGGACTATGAATATTCTACCATTCGTGCAGGTCGTGCCAACCCAGCTGTGCTGGAAAAAGTGTCTGTAGATTATTATGGTGCAATGACACCTGTGAATCAGATGGCAGCCGTATCTGTGGCAGAAGCAAGAATCTTGGTCATTCAGCCGTGGGATATTTCTACCTTAAAGGCAATTGAAAAAGCCATTTTGAACTCTGATATTGGTATTACACCGACCAATGATGGTAAAGTACTGCGTTTGGTATTTCCACAGCTGACAGAGGAACGCAGAAAGGAACTTTGTAAGTCGATTAAGAAGTATGGCGAAGAATGCAAGGTAGCAGTTCGGAATGTCAGACGGGAAGCAATGGACAAGATGAAGGCAAAGAAAAAAGACGGCGAATTTACCGAGGATGATATAAAGTCTGGTGAAAAAGACGTGCAGAAGCTGACCGATAAGTATTGTGATAAGGTGGATCAGCACGTTTCCGATAAGGAAAAGGAAATTATGAGCATCTGACCATAGAAGGAGGAAGAACGGAATGGCATTGCCGTTTAGAAAAAAAGCGGTATCGACAGATACTTTGCCGGAGCAGCTGCCGAGACACATTGGATTTATTATGGATGGGAACGGCCGTTGGGCAACCAAACGGGGGATGCCAAGAAAGTTTGGTCATCGGGAAGGTGCAAAAACTTTCCATGACCTGACACGTTATTGCCGTTCAATTGGCATTCAAAATATTTCGTTTTATGTATTTTCAACAGAAAACTGGAAACGACCACAAGAAGAAGTCGATGCCATTATGGATTTGCTTTGGCAGTACCTGAATGACTGTGATGAATATCTGGAACAGGAAGTGCGTATGATTTTTATCGGTGATAAAAGTCGGCTGCCGGATCGAATCCAGAAGAGAATGTTGGAACTGGAAGCAGATTCTGCAAAATATAACAAAATGAATTTGTTGCTTGCAATCAACTATGGTGGAAGAGATGAAATCAAACACGCTGCACAGGAGATTGCTGCTGAAGTGAAAGCTGGTACTTTGCAGCCAGACGAGATTACAGAGGATACCATTTCACAGCATTTGTATACAAAAGAGATACCGGATGTGGATTTGCTGATTCGTCCGAGCGGAGAGCTGCGGTTGTCTAATTTCTTAATTTGGCAGTGTGCCTATGCGGAGTATTATTTTACAAATGTATTATGGCCGGATTTTTCTAGGGAAGAGTTAAATAAAGCATTGGTGGAATATTCTAAGCGTGGCAGACGGTTCGGAGGTGTGTAACGATGAAAGTACGAATCATTTCCGGAGCAGTTGCTGTTGCACTGCTGGTGCTGGTGTTATACTTGCATCAAACCATTGTATTCCCAATTTGCATTGCTGTCATTTCTACAATTGCTATTTTTGAATTGTTTCGGGCAAAGAGTTGCCTGCGGTATCGTATTTCCTTTTATGCAGCACTTCTCCATTCCATTTCCAGTCCGATTTTACAATTTTTTCACTTGAACAATATTGTACAAATTATTATGACTGTAGTGGTAATGATTATCTTTTTAGATGGTGTGGTACAGCATAAGCGATTAAAAATGGATCAGGTTTGCTTTATGCTGGTATCTGCACTGTTTGTAACCAAGTCTTTGGGACTGCTGCAAGTGTTGTTGCAGTCAGATGAACGGTTTGGGCTCATCTATGTCATTCTGGCACTGTGTGCGGCATGGATTGCAGATACAGGTGCCTACTTTACAGGCACATTTTTAGGCAAACATAAACTTTGTCCAGAGGTCAGCCCAAAGAAAACCGTAGAAGGTTTTATTGGTGGGATTACTGCAACCATTGTGGTATTCTTTGTGTTTAGTTTGATCTATGGTGCTGTTTCAGAAGTCAAGGTACGGTATGGCTGGGTTATCTTGATTGCAGCGGCGTGTGCAGTAACCAGTGTATTGGGTGATTTGACTGCCTCCATTTTGAAACGGCAGTGCAGCATCAAAGATTTTGGCAATATCATGCCAGGACACGGTGGTGTAATGGATCGGTTTGACAGTGCTTTGTTTACAGTTCCGGTTTTTTATGTTTTAAATACATTATTTTCTATTTATCACACAGTTTAAGAAAAATTGTTGTAACCAAAAACACACCCCTTCCCTGTATAGAAGGGGTGTTGTTTCCATATAGGAGGAACAAACCAGATGGACAAAAGGATTACACTGCTTGGTTCAACGGGATCAATTGGTACGCAGACACTGGATGTCGTGCGGATGCATGGTTTACAGATTTATGCACTGGCAGCCAATCGCAATATTGAGCTGCTGGAACAGCAAGTACGGGAATTTCATCCGAAAAAGGTTTGTATTTTTGAGGAAAGCTGTTATTTGGCTTTCCGTGAAGCATTAGCAGATTTGCCTGTGCAGGTCTTGACTGGGATGGAGGGACTTTGTGAATTGGCTGGCGACAGTCATGCAGATTTAGTGGTTAATGCTGTGGTAGGAATGGTTGGATTGCAGCCAACTTTGGCAGCGATTGCAGCTGGAATTGACGTTGCTCTTGCCAATAAAGAAACATTGGTAGCGGGTGGGGCATTGGTTATGCAGGCTGCTGCGAAAAAAGGCGTTTCTATTTTACCGGTGGACAGTGAGCATTCTGCAATTTTCCAGTGTTTACAGGGAAATGCCCACAATCCAGTGAAAGGAATTCTGTTGACAGCTTCTGGAGGACCATTTTTCGGCTATACCAGAGAGCAACTGAAAACGGTCATTGCTGCGGATGCCCTGAAGCATCCGAATTGGGATATGGGCAGCAAGGTGACCATTGATTCAGCCACTATGATGAATAAAGGGTTAGAGTGCATAGAAGCCAAATGGCTGTTTGATTTACAGCCAGAACAAATTAATGTGTTGGTACACCGGCAAAGTGTAGTGCATTCTGGTGTTATGTATGCAGACAATTCTGTGATTGCCCAGATGGGCGTACCAGATATGCGATTGCCAATTCAATATGCCATTTTATATCCGGAGCGGAAACCCTGTCCAGCAGAACCACTTTCCTTGACAAAGTATGGAACGCTGACGTTTGCAGAACCGGATGAAGCCACATTCCGTTGTCTGGCATTGGCAAAACAAGCGATGCGGTCTGGTGGGTTACTGCCCTGTATTATGAATGCGGCAAATGAAATTGCAGTACGTGCCTTTTTAGATGGGAAAATTGGATTCTTAGACATTGCAGACTGTGTAGAAACCGCTATGCAATCTATTCCAAATCAGCCGCTGCAAACTTGTGAAGCGGTACTGCGTGCAGATCGAGAGACACGAGAGCTGGTACGGTTGCGGATTTACGGAACAACAGAAGCATAAAGGATTTTTTATTTTTGGGATAGAGGGGTATTTTGAAAAGTAGAAAGGAGCAGCAGGATGATGACAACATTTTTGTCTATTTTACTTGCCATCTTGATTTTCGGCTGTATCATTGCCATCCATGAATTTGGACACTTTATAGCAGCAAAGTGTAATAAAATTCAAGTAAATGAGTTTTCCATTGGAATGGGTCCGAAGATTTTTCAGTTTCAAAAAGGAGAAACCCGCTATTCTCTGCGACTATTGCCTATTGGCGGTTTTTGTTCCATGGAGGGGGAAGATGCAGAAAGTCAGAATGAGCGAGCGTTTGACCAAAAACCAGTTTGGCGACGTATGATTGTGGTACTTGCTGGTGCATTTATGAATATTGTACTGGGGTTTGTATTGCTGCTTGTTACCACATGCAGCGACCCTTACCTTATTAGTAATACCATTCACGGTTTTCATGAACAGGCAACCAGCAATACTTGTGGCTTACAGGTTGGTGATACCATTGTATCTCTCAATGGTTCTCATATTTTCACCATTACGGATTTGCAGTATAAGATGAACAATGAAGCTGGGGAACCGTTTACAGTTGTGGTCGAACGAGATGGGGAAAAAGTAAGGCTGGAAAATGTAACATTTTTGGATGAAGAGACGCATGATTGGTTGGACTTTTCCTTAGAAGCAAGGGAAAAGACGGTTTGGAGTGTTACCACTTATGCAGCAAAGGATACCATTGCAACTGGCAAATTGATCTGGATGTCTCTATTGGAATTGGTCAGTGGAAAATATGGGATACAGGATTTATCTGGTCCAGTGGGAACGGTTGAGGTGATCAGCGATGCAGCAACCGTGGGAGAAACTGCTGCGGAACGAATTTCTTCTGTTCTGCATCTGACAATTTTTATTACTGTCAATGTAGGAATTTTCAATCTGCTGCCAATACCGGGACTGGACGGTAGCCGGTTTTTATTCCTGCTGTTGGAGGCAATCCGGCGGAAGCCCATCAAAAAAGAGCATGAAGCAATGGTACACTTTGTTGGTATGGCAGCTTTGTTTTTATTGATGATTGTTGTGACGGTACAGGATGTCACAAGAATTTTTTACTGACAACAGGAAGGAGCAGATACGAATGCAAACAAGAAAAGACATTCGGGTTGGCGATTGCGTATTAGATGGAAATCATATTTATGTGCAGTCTATGCTAAATACCCGTTCGGATGATATTGCTGGCAGTGTAGCACAAGCAATGGCGTTGGAGCAGGCAGGCTGCGAAATTTTACGTGCAGCGATTCCGGATAAAGAAGCATTAAAATTGATTCCTGCGATCAAAGAAGCCGTTTCCATTCCATTGGTTGCCGATATTCATTTTGATTATCGGCTTGCCTTGGAAGCTGTGGCAGCTGGTATTGATAAAATTCGGATCAATCCGGGAAATATTGGTGGAATGGATCGGGTGAAACAGGTTGTAAAAGCGTGTCAGTCTCGCAATATTCCCATTCGGATTGGTGTAAATTCCGGTTCACTGGAAAAGGATTTGCTTGCAAAATATGGTGCTCCCACTGCACCAGCTTTGGTAGAGAGTGCCATACGGCATGTGAAATTGTTAGAGGATTGTGACTTTACCGATATTGTAATCTCCATGAAATCTTCTACTGTTTCTACCATGATTGATGCCTATCGTTTGGCAGCACAGCAGTGTGATTATCCGCTGCATCTTGGGGTAACAGAAGCGGGAACGGCACATATGGGATTGATCAAATCCGCCATTGGCATTGGAGCGCTGCTGCACGATGGGATTGGTGCAACCATACGAGTTTCTTTGACAGATGACCCTGTGCAGGAGATTTATGCAGCAAAAGATATTTTGAAATGTCTGGGACTGCGTGGCGGACCGGAATTGGTAGCGTGTCCGACCTGCGGCAGAACGAGAATTGATCTGGTAAAGACGGCAAAAGAAGTAGAAGCGGCACTTGCTGGTGTAGAAAAAGATATTAAAGTTGCGGTGATGGGATGTGTGGTCAATGGTCCCGGAGAGGCACGAGAGGCAGATATTGGAATTGCAGGCGGTGACGGCTGTGCAGTATTGTTTAAAAAGGGTGAGATTCTGCGAAAGATACCAGAATCGGAGATTGTATCAGAACTGATGCAGGAAATTGAGAAGTTTTAGGAGTGTGAAATATGGAGACCTTGCGATTTTCCTACTTTTTGGATCCCTATGTGACAGCATTCCCGGATTCCATGCAGGATGGTATGCTATACCGTCTGACTTATGCGGAAAATCTGACACGCTTATCTTTTTATGTCACATTTCCTCATCTAGTGTCGGCTGCGGATGTGTTTGCATTGGAGCAAACACTGCAAACGGCATTGGAGATTGAAACCGTGCGAATTGCACCCAAATATGATCCAGCCCTTTGTAGTGTGGACTATTTTCCGGATTTGCTGCAATTTTTAAAGCGGGAGCAGCCAGTTGTCAATGGTTTTTTTGATGGTGCAGAAGTGCAGTTGTCAGAAGCTACAT
>JAUNJC010000088.1 GCA_030523195.1 Oscillospiraceae bacterium | reverse complement strand
GGCGACTGCGGTCACAGGCAGAGAACGAAGCGAATCTGCCGGACAATTCGAACAAGTTTTCTAAAAGAAATCCGAAAATTGATTTTCGTGAAATCAAGGAAAAGGACTTGACTTTTTTCTTATGATATGGTATACTAATAAAAAATGATAGGTTCTGCCACCGGGTAGGAATGAAAATGCGTTCGCTGTACATCATTAGGTCTTAGAAGATGTGCGGGGGATGCTTTCTTTTTGTGGAAAAAAAGAGAAAAGGAGCAAAGGAATATGAAGGCACAAACAAAATCCCATTCGATTCTATCTTCATTTTTTCATTATGTTAGTTTAAATGTGCTTGCTATGTTGGGTACTTCTTGTTATATCTTAGCAGATACTTTTTTTATTGCGAATGGAATTGGGGAAACGGGTCTGACTGCATTGAATTTGGTTCTGCCGCTATTCAATTTGTTGAATGCGACTGGTTTGATGATTGGGATCGGCGGTGCAACCAAGTATGCGATTTATCGGGCAAGGGAAGAAAAAGACGAAGGCAATCGTGTCTTTTTTCATGCATTGTTGTTGACATTGCTGGCAAGTGTAGTATTTGTCGTGACTGGAATCTGTTTTACAGAACCGATTTGCCGCTGGCTCGGCAGCAGTGCGGCAACCCATGCGGACATGGTAATCTATCTGCGGACATTGTATTGTTTTGCACCATTGTTTCTGTTGAACCAATTGTTTGCCGCTTTTGTACGGAATGATGGTGCACCGAATCGTGTCATGGCAGCAACTATGCTGGGGACGTTGAGCAACATTGTGTTGGATTATGTGTTTATTTTTCCGTTTGATATGGGAATGCTGGGGGCAGTATTGGCAACAGCCTGTGCACCATTGTTGGGAATCCTTATGCAGTTATTTTATTTTCGGAAATCATCGTGTCAACTGCGGTTACGGCTGGGCGGTATACAGATGCGATTCCTGAAACCCATTTTTCTGTTAGGTGGATCGGAATGGATTACTGAGGTGGCATCGGGGATTGTGATTTTTTGTTTTAATTTTGTTATTTTGCGAGAGGCAGGCAATACTGGAGTGGCGGCTTATGGGATTATTGCAAATATTGCCATGGTAGCGGCTTGTCTCTGTACGGGGATTGCACAGGGGGTACAGCCATTGCTGAGTTATAGTTATGGCAGAGGAGAAATACGGAAGCTGCGAAAACTCCTATCTCTCACACTGGGGACGGCATTGGGCTTTGCTGTGATATTATATGGTATTTTATTTGGCTTTACAGAAACCATTGTCGGGGTGTTCAATACGGGAGAAAATGTTATTTTAGAGCGTATGGCGGAAAGTGGGGTGCGAATTTATTTTCTGGCGTTTTTCTTTGTGGGCTGTAATATTGCAGCATCTGCGTTTTTCAGTGCAGTAGAACGACCATTATTTTCCTTCTGTATTTCCTTGTTGCGAAGTGGAATAATTTTACTTCCAGTATTATTTGCTTTTGCTGCAATTTGGCATATGAATGGGATTTGGGCATCCTATCCGGTTGCAGAGTTGGGAACTTGTGTGGTGACGGTGCTGCTGTTGGCAGTATTTTGGAGAAAAGCACGTTTTCAATAAAGAATGGAACAGGCAGCGATTGCGTGTTGTTTGTTTTTGGAAAACAAAATAGATTTTTCTTTCTGTACAATGTGGCACCTTGGCAAATTTCATTTCGTGTGGTATAATAGAGAAAATACATCCTTATAGGAGGTCATCCAGATGCTCTATACCTATCATCTGAAAACACCGCCGGAAGGCTTTCTTTCTATTACTGCACAGGTCAAAGGTGCTGTTGCGGAAAGCGGTGTGCAAAGCGGCATTTGTGTCGTATTTTGCCCACATACGACAGCCGGTATCACCATCAATGAAAATGCAGATCCAGATGTACAAACAGATTTATTGCTTGCTTATCGAGCGGCATTTCCGGATTGTGCAGCGTTTCGGCACTGTGAGGGAAATTCTGCGGCTCATGCAAAAGCATCTGCGATGGGCAGCAGTGCCACAGTGATCATTGAGAATGGAATATTGCTGCTTGGCACTTGGCAGGGGATTTATTTTTGCGAATTTGACGGTCCACGCAATCGAACATTTTATGTTAAAATAATAGAGGCAAGATAGTTTTTTATCAAAACAGAGAACAGGAGGATTTTTATGACGGCAGAAATTGCAAAATTACAGGAAATTATTCAGTCTGCAAAACGAATGGTCTTTTTTGGCGGAGCAGGAGTTTCCACAGAAAGTGGGATTCCCGACTTCCGCAGTCAGGATGGTTTGTATCACCAAAAGTATGATGTTCCACCAGAGACAATTCTCAGTCATACCTATTTTATACGGCATACAGAGGCATTTTATCGTTTCTATCGGGACAAGATGATTTGTCTCACAGCAAAGCCGAATGCGGCACATCAAAAGTTGGCAGAACTGGAGCAAAAGGGCATTCTTTCTGCGATTGTGACACAGAACATTGACGGATTGCACCAAATGGCAGGCAGCAAAACCGTATATGAATTGCATGGCAGTGTACACCGAAATTTCTGTCAGTGCTGTGGGGCTTTATATGATGCCGAATGGACTTTGCAAACAGAGGG
This sequence comes from Oscillospiraceae bacterium, assembly GCA_030523195.1. Classification (GTDB taxonomy): domain Bacteria; phylum Bacillota; class Clostridia; order Oscillospirales; family Ruminococcaceae; genus Ruminococcus_C. Next base: position 6,639 of record JAUNJC010000088.1, on the reverse strand, counting down.
CGTACCGCATTGTTCGAAGTGCGGGGGATTAGTGAAGCCGGATGTGGTACTATATGAAGAATCGCTTCCGACAGAAACCGTTGAAAATGCAGTGACTGCAATTGCAGAGGCAGATGTACTGTTGGTGGGTGGTACCTCGCTTGCAGTGTATCCGGCAGCTGGACTGCTGCGGTATTTCAGCGGAGAGCATCTTGTAGTATTGAATCGGGATGCGACACAGATTGATCGACAGGCGGAACTTTGTATTCGAGAGAAAATTGGTACGGTATTGTCACAGATTTCTATACCGTAATTGGTTTACAGCATAGGCGAAATATGCTTTTTAAGTTGGATTTTTATCAGAAGGGATTGTTATAATGTAATTCTATAAAAACGTGTCAATGCGTAAGGCTGTGTTTTTTATGTAATGCCCAGAGCCGCATGATCTGTCCAAGTACTACGCCAACGAGAATGGCTGCAAGGATTGTACCGACCCCAACACTGCCCAGATTGTGCAGTACAAGCAAACAAGTGATGAGCGATATTACGACCATCGTAATATCAAAAGAAACCTTAACCTTCGGAAATGCAATTTTTGTGACATCAGAAACCGCTTGCATCACACCTTCTCCGGCAAGCGGCATAATATTGGCAGGCAGATAGAAAAAGATTCCGATTGCAACAAGCACAATGCTGATTAGAATCATACAGATACGAATAACAATATGATCCGGTGTTGGCACAAATGTCATCAGATAATTGCAGAAAGTTGTGAAATAGCCAAATACAATTCCTACGGGTATCTGGAGCAGGGATTTCAGTTTAAAGTTTTTACGGCGTATCAGAATTTGCAGTAGTACAAGGATACAGTGAAAAAGAATGGTCGCTTTTCCCATCTCTATACCCCAGCACCGTGTCAGAGTATAGGGAATTGAGCTAACAGGAGATACGCCAAGGTCAGATTTGACAGATATTGCAATTCCAGCTGTCATGATAAAGAGTCCAATAAAATAGCATATCAGGCGATTCGCAATTGTACGTTTTTGTTCCATATTATACATCCTTTCTATCTAGATTTTCACAGACTTTAGTCAACAGTCTTTTTAGCTCTTCTGCTTCAATAGCAGTAATATTATTTACGGCTTGCTTATCAGATGTTTCAAAAATAATATGCATTTGTTCAGCAGCAATTTTTCCTTTTTCTGTCATATATACAAACAGTGAGCGTCGATTGCCTTTTTCTTGACGACGTTCGATCAGCCCTTTGTTTTCCATGCGGAGTAAAATACTGGCAAGTGTTGCCGGTTCAATTTCGCAGTATGCGGCAATGGTTTTTTGATCGCTGCCTTCATGCTTCCAAAGATAGTCAAGTATTTTCGGCTGTCCAGAAGTCAAGCCGATTTTCTGTGCCTCAAAAAAGATGTGCCGCTGCATCATCGAATGGGACTTCATCAATAAATAGTGTAAACTTTCCATAATGCCCTCCAAATAAGAATTGTAATAGTTACCTTTCTTATTATATCAAAACTAATCATATGTGTCAAGCCGTTATGACAAAAAGAGCTGTTACACCATTGAATTTAGTGTAACAGCTCTTTTTGTGCTTTTGAACTTTATGTATTTTGATTTTCAAGGATTGTATTCCAGTCTGGTTCTAATCCGGCAGACTGCATTGCATAGTAGGATAAGATGGCAACGGCATCTTTTACAGATAAACTACCGTCTCCGTCAATATCAGAGGCAGCAAATCGTGCATTGTGCTGTTCTATTTGTGGGTGTAGAAACATTTCGATACCAGCTGCGGTACTTGCATAATATTGCAGAACCAAATTGGCATCTTCTATTGAAATTTCTCCATCATTGTTGGTATCACCCTGTATGCACAGCCATGATAAATCAAAGGTATACAGAGCAGAATAACGACCATTGATACCATAATAACCGCTTTTTCCATTTGCCAGAAGTTCTGCCGCAGAAAGCCAGGCAACGCCGTTTTCTCGATCTGTCCAAGTGATGTTGGCAGCACGCTTCGAGGTTTGCGAGGAATCCAATATCAAATACTGATCTGTTTCCGCATTATAGTCTACAATCGCAATCCAGTGACCGGCGATGTTGGCACATGCAGTTCCACCACTTTGTATATGAAGCAGAACCGTCTCTGCATTGCTTGTCCACTGTTGGAATGTCATATGGCTGCGTTCTGCAAAAACCTGAGCGACAGCAGGAAAAAATCCCATTGCAGCACCATCTACACCGGGAATGCGATAACCGTTGTCCAGTGCAAATTGTGCCAGTTCTGCTGGATTGATAAAGATTCCGGTTTTATAATAAACAGAATTTACGACAGAGAGTAAGCTGCATCCAGCCAGTCCTACTGTGTTTCCTGTTTCGCTGCCACGATTCCAAGGGTAGTCGCACCAATTTTCTTCTTCTGGCAGATAAGCTTGCCGCTGCCACTCTGCACCAGCCTCTTCGCTTTGCTGCCAAGCAATTGGAAAGGGGGTGATTTCCGCTGCGGAAGCAGGGAGCAGCCGTAAGATTGTAATGATAAACAAGATACTCACCCAAATCGCCAGACCTTGTAGGCTTCGTTTTTTCAGATTTTGCACAATGGTTCCTCCTGTATGTGTAATTTTGAGAAGCAATGCCTATTATACCATGAAAACAAAAAAATGTAAAGATTTTTTTGTCGATTTCCGTGCAGGTCTATTTTTAGCAGGACGATCGGGACAAGTTTTCCGCTTGATTAAAGTCCGGCTTCCCAATCCCAGTTATAAAGATCCAGCCGCTGAAGTTCATACGGCGTCAACTGATAGACACAATGGTTAATCCAGTTGGAAAAGAGCAGGTTGGCACAGCAGCCCCAGGTGTAGAGGGGGGGTTTTTCTGGATCATCATCCGGAAAATAGTGATAGGGTACAGCAATTTGCAAGCCCTTATCCCGATCACGTTGATATTCTTCCGCAAGGGTAGTGCGGTCGTATTCTAAATGGCCCGTGATAAAATATTGTCTTCCGTTGTTATTGGCAACGATGTGGACACCGGCTTGTTGGGATTCGGTTAAAATTTTCAGTTGTGGCACGGATTCGATGTCGGAACGCCGTACTTCTGAATGGCGTGAGTGCGGTGCATAAAAATAGTCATCAAATCCTCGCAGCAGCTGTACATTTTTTTGTAACACATGATGCGGAAAAATACCGAACATTTTTTCTGGCAGATCCTGTTTTGGGATTCCGAAGTGATAGTACAGTCCGGCAAGTGCACCCCAACAGATGTGCAGAGTAGAGAAGACATGTGTCTTTGTCCATTCCATGATGGTTTTTAACTCTTCCCAGTAGTCCACATCTTCAAATGCAAGATGTTCCACAGGTGCACCAGTGATGATGCAGCCGTCATAGTATTCCTTTTGAATTTCTGGAAAGGTATGATAAAACGATTCCAGATGCACCTTTGTGGTATTTTTGCTGATATGGCTGGATACTTGTAAAAATTCTATATTTACTTGAATGGGGGTGTTGCTGAGTAACCGCAGAAACTGGCATTCTGTTTCAATTTTTTTGGGCATCAGATTCAGCAGCAGAACACGAAGCGGGCGAATGTCCTGATGTGAGGCACGCTCATTGTCCATAACAAAAATATTTTCTTTTGCCAGTGTTTGAAATGCTGGCAGTTCCTTTGGGATGCAGATTGGCATAAGAAATGTGCACTCCTTTCTGATTCATTTCCATTGCAAATATTTTATTGATCTTTTCCCATTGCATTGCGGATGGCACGCAGTTCTTCTGCGGTCAGATCTCGATAAGTACCCGGTTTCATCATCCCCAGTTTGAGGGGGCCAATGCTGGTGCGGCGAAGTCTTGCCACTTCCAGACCAACTGTCTCACACATTCGGCGAATCTGCCGGTTTCTGCCCTCTTGAATGGTCATCAGCAGAACGACTCGATTGGGTTCTTTTGTTTTTACCACAACATTTGCCGGCAGCGTCATTTTTCCATCCAGTTCCACACCGCTGGAAAGGGCAATCAGCTGTTCTTCGGAAATATCCGGTCGAACCGTAACTCGATAGGTTTTGGAAATATGACGGCTTGGATGCATAATGTTGTTTGCAAATTCTCCGTCATTGGTTAGCAGTAACAGCCCCTCGGAATCTTTATCCAATCTGCCGATCGGATATACCCGTTCTTCCACATCTTGCAGTAAGTCCATCACACATCGGCGGTTCAGTTCGTCGGAGGTTGTTGTGACATAGCCTCTGGGCTTGTACAGCATGATATAGCGTTTTACTTTTCGGCGGGGCAGATAGACCGTTTCTCCATTGACAGTAATGTGGTCAGCATAAGTTGCCTTGTCACCTAATTTCACTGGATGTCCATTGCATTTGACTTTTCCGGATGCCATTAACGCTTCCGCCTTGCGGCGGGAGCAGTAACCGGCATCTGATAATAATTTTTGAATCCGAATTTTTTCCACTGGAATCACTCCTCTATTCTTATTACCTTTATTTTTTTTGAAACCATGCACGAAACCAATTCCAGAGACGGTTATGTGGTTTTTCTTCTTTTTCTGTTATCGTTTCTTTTGCAGACACAGCCTCTTTTGTCAAAAGTGGCAGGCAAAACAGTTCCTGTCCGTTTTGTTCTGCCACAAGCATGCCGCCATATTGTTTTGCTTGTACTGGTGCGAACAGAAAAGGTTTTGTTTGCACAGAGAATTGGATATCACAGATAGAACCTTTTGAGCCATAAGTGATAGTTCCTTCTGTTTGAAGAGAAACCTGTTCTGCTGTGCCGCCCACCACAGGAATTTGCAGGTTTTCCGGCAGGGAAACCGTTTTGGTCTGTAGCGTTGGAAAAATGGCATCGTATAAATTGCTGTGCGTTTGCCAGTCATTGGGGTCGTTGAGTGTGACACAAATCAGGGTAATGTCATTGCGGGTACATGCAGAAACCAGACAACGTCCTGCTTCATCGGTAAACCCTGTTTTTACGCCAATGACGCCCTCACATTGTGTGAGCAATTTGTTTGTATTTTTCAGCCAGCGTTCATAGGGGGGATTGCCAAACGAGACTTTTGCAGTGGTCTGTCCGCAGATGTCTCGAAAGTCTGTATTTTGTAACGCTGTAGCAGTTAAAAGTGCCATATCATAGGCAGTGGAATGATGTTGTTCGTCATGCAGCCCAGAGGGGGTGACAAAGTGTGTGTTTTGCATTCCAATTTGTTCGGCACGCTGGTTCATTCGTTCTGCAAATGCTTCATAAGAACCAGCAAGTTTGACAGCCGTTGCACCAGCAGCGTCATTGCCGGATGGCAGCATCATGCCATAACAAAGGGCACGTTTGGTAACAATATCGCCTTCTACCAGCCCCATAGAAGAGCCTTCCACTTGGATGGCATTGTTATCAACTGGAAATGGCGTGTCCAGATCGCCGCTTTCCAAGCAGAGCAGTGTGGTCATAATTTTTGTAGTGCTTGCCATTGGCAGCGGTTCTGTTTCGTTTTGGGCAAAGAATACCTCTCTGGTGGTTGCTTCCATGACAACACAGGCTTTTGCAGAGACGGCTGTGATTTCCATTGCCGCAGCCGTGGGCATTGGCAGACTGCAGACCAATAGGACAATTGCCAGCAGGACATGGCACAGTTGTTTCCTCATATCGTATGCTTCCTTTCCTGTTTTTGAGAACAGGATATGAAAGAAAGCGTGGTTTTATGCGTGCAATTTATTCTTTTGTATCTGTGGTTTGCTTCGATTCTTTTTTGGACTTCACCATATCTGTTACTTTATTGACTACTTCTGGCAGGGTACGGATGAGATTGTTCGCTGTGTCGCCGCCTTCTGTCATCTGGAGCAGCCGGACATCCCCGTTCTGTACGACTAGAAAAGCAACTGGCTGAATGGAAACACCAGCACCCGTGCCACCGCCGAACAGATCTTTTGGTACTTTGGCAGGCAGATCGGAACCGCCGGAGGCGAACCCATAGGAAACCTTAGAAATGGGAATGATGGTAATTTCCGTGCCAACCAGAATGGGATCACCGATAATGGTCTGTACATCTACCATTTCTCGAATTTTGTCCATGGAAACGCCCATTAGGTTGTGAATGGTATGTTCTTGGTGGTTGTTATTTGATTCTTGCATAGGGAATTCCTCCTGTTAATTGATTTGCTTTTAGCATATACCAGAATAATTGGAATATACAGGCAGATACTATTTTTTATGGCTGACTGGTTTTGTTTCGGCAGCTGTTTGTGGTATATTGGTTAATTCGGATTCATTTCTTCGTTGTAAAGTATTCCATAAAAAAGACAATCCAAATGCCAGCAATGCCGATAAAACACATGCCAATGATAGCTTTACCGTTCCAGAAATGTGGTAATGCGTTTTGGGTTTGCTGAAACAGCATTGAATGGAAACGTCATCATAGGAGACAGAAAATACGGTTCCCAATACTGCCAGACAGGGATAGAGAGCAGCATTTATCTTTCCGTATGCTGTCGCACATGCACAGGCATCAAAGCTGCCAACTGCAATAGAAATGGAAATGTGTCGAAAGCGAATGCCTTTGGTGAGTTTCCGCAGTCCCTTTCGGATTCCCGACAATGCATCTTTTATCAGATCTAACTTTTCTGAAAGGGGCTGTTTTTCTTTTTTTTTGCTCTTT
>JAUNJC010000087.1 GCA_030523195.1 Oscillospiraceae bacterium | reverse complement strand
TCGCTTTGCATAAATTCCATTCCGAAACTTTGTCTAACTTTTTGGGGTCAATTCACAGCCTATCACTATGGCGGTTATCTTTTGAGGATTGCCAGAACAAGTTAGAGATTCTAGTTTTTTGACTCGAATTCCGATTTACACAAAATCAAAGTACAATCGAACCAGAAGTGCCATTGATCACATAATACAACATGCCATCTTCCGGCTTTGCATAAAGCTGAATGTCCTTGGCATCTTTTTTCTGACCACCGGTCAATTCCATCCATGCAGATACTGCTTTTTCTTCTATCTCTGCAACAGTCAGTTCTTTCCCAGAAAACTGCAAAGTAAATAACACTTTTTTACGTGTTACAGTTCTTTTTGCTGGTGTTGCAGCAGTAGTCTCTGTTGTTAAAGCAGTTTCTTTCTTTTGTCTTGCCATTTTGCAAATACTCCCTTCCATTGATAATGGTTTTCGTTACTTCTGATTAACAGCATCCTTCAACGTCTTACTTGCCTTAAAAACAGGGGCTTTAGATGCTGGAACGGTCATTGGTTCATGCGTGTGCGGATTCTTGCAAACTTTCTCACTCCGTTGCCGTACTTCAAAAGAACCGAACTTAGAAATTGTCACTTTTTCTTCTGCAACCAGTGCTTCAGAAAGCACCTCAAATACAGTATTGACTGCCAGTTCAGCATCTTTCTTTGTACAATTCAGCTTTTCCTGCACAGCCTGAATCAATTCTGTCTTTGTCATATCGTAAATCCTCCATAAATCGTTATCTATACGCATTATAGCGGATTCAAAAGGATTTGTCAAGAACTCTTTGCAAAAATGACAATTATACAGAAGATTCGCTGTTTTTTGACGCATTTTTTATGGAAAAATACGCATAAATACTGTTTATCGAACAATCAATCGGTTGCCGTCATAGTCCACCTGCAAGGTTGTATTAGGAGCAATATCCTCTGCAATAATTTTTCTTGCCAACAACGTTTCTACTTTTTGTTGAATCCAACGTTTCAGCGGACGAGCACCATAATTGATATCATATCCATTTGAGATGATATAATCTTTTGCGGCGTTGGTTACTGTTAAAGACAGCTGTTTTTCCTCCAGCCGCTTCCGCAGATTGTTCAACATCAAATCTACAATCTGATAAATCTCCGTCTTCATCAATGGCTTATAGAAAACAATTTCATCCAGACGATTTAAAAATTCTGGACGGAACGACTGCTTCAACAACTGATCCACCTTCTGACGAGCGTCTTCCGAAATCTCTCCATTTGCGTTGATGCCATCCAGAATATACGGAGACCCTAAGTTAGAAGTCAAGATGATAATGGTATTCTTGAAATCTACCGTTCTGCCTTGTGAATCTGTGATTCTGCCATCATCCAGAACTTGCAGCAAAATGTTAAAGACATCTGGATGTGCCTTCTCAATTTCATCCAGCAAAACGACAGCATATGGCTTTCTCCGAACCGCTTCCGTCAGCTGACCACCTTCCTCATATCCAACATATCCAGGAGGGGCTCCAATCAAACGACTCACACTAAACTTTTCCATATACTCACTCATATCAATCCGAACAATGTTGTTTTCATCATCAAACAGTGCCTCTGCCAGCGCTTTTGCCAACTCTGTTTTACCGACACCAGTTGGTCCCAAGAACAAGAAAGAACCAAGCGGTCGATTTGGATCCTGAATGCCGGCACGAGAACGCAAAATCGCATCGCTGACCTTTTCCACTGCCTCGTCTTGTCCGATCACACGACGATGTAAAATGTCCTCCATGTGCAGCAATTTTTCCCGTTCGCCTTCCATCAGACGAGCAACCGGTATTCCAGTCCAACGGCAAATAATTCTTGCAATCTCCTCTTCGGTGACTTTATCCCGCAACAGACTATCATTCTTTTCCTTTGCAATCTCAGCCTTTTCTTCCTCTTCCTCTAATTCCTTTTTCAGGGCAGGCAATTTCCCATATTTGAGCTCTGCTGCTTTATTCAGATCATACTCTCGTTCCGCTTTTGCAATCTCTGCATTGACCTGTTCCAGTTCCTCTCGCAGCTTCTGCACTTTGGAGATATTTGCTTTCTCATTTTCCCACTGTGCTTTCATAGCATGAAACTGTTCCCGCATTTGTGCCAGCTCTTGCTGTACTTCTGCCAGATGTGCCTGTGACAATTTATCGTCTTCTTTTTTTAAAGCCGCTTCTTCAATCTCATGCTGCATGATTTTCCGCTGAATTTCATCCATCTCTGTCGGCATAGAATTCATCTCTGTCCGAATCAAAGCACATGCTTCATCAATCAGATCGATTGCTTTATCTGGTAAGAAGCGATCTGTAATATAACGGTCGGAAAGCGTCGCAGCAGCAATCAAAGCCTGATCCTGAATTTTAACCCCATGGAATACCTCATACCGTTCTTTCAAACCACGCAGAATGGAAATCGTATCCTCTACCGTTGGTTCATTGACCATAACTGGCTGGAATCGCCGTTCCAGTGCGGCATCCTTTTCAATATATTGCCGATATTCATTCAAGGTCGTTGCACCAATACAATGCAGTTCTCCTCTTGCCAACATCGGCTTTAACAGGTTGCCGGCATCCATTGCCCCGTCTGTTTTACCAGCTCCGACAATGGTGTGCAGTTCATCAATAAAGAGGATAATTTTTCCTTCGCTCTTTTTGATTTCATTCAGAACGGCTTTCAACCGTTCTTCAAATTCGCCCCGATATTTTGCACCGGCAACCAATGCCCCCAAATCCAGAGAAAACAGTTTTCGTTCTTTCAAATTGTCTGGTACATCCCCACGAACAATTCGCAATGCTAAACCCTCTGCAATTGCGGTTTTCCCGACACCCGGTTCCCCGATCAAAACCGGATTGTTTTTCGTTTTACGGGACAGAATCCGGATGACATTCCGAATTTCACTGTCTCTGCCGATGACAGGATCCAATTTATTATTGCGGGCAAGCTGCACCAAATCCTGTCCATACTTTGTCAAGACATCATAGGTTTCCTCTGGATTTTGTCCAGTAACCTGCTGATTACCCCGTACTGACATCAAGGCATTCAAAAAATCTGATTTTTTCAACCCCCATTTTCGGAACAAATTCTTTAAATCTGCATTCGCATGATCAAGCAAACTGAGCATAATATGTTCTACAGACACATAAGAATCCCGCATTTTCTCTGCTTGTTTTTCCGCATCGGTCAAAACCGTATCCACATCCTGTGCAACATAAACCGAATCTGCTCTTCTGCCACTGCCCGTAACTGCCGGTAATTGGTCAATCTGCCGTTCCAGATCCTGTACAGCTGCCTCCGCAGAAAGCCCCATCTTCTGAAACAATTGTGGAATCAAACCGGATTCCTGCTGCAATAACGCACACAGCAAGTGAATCTGCTGAATCATTTGATTCTGATGGGAAATTGCCAGATCGTTTGCACGCTGAATCGCTTCCAATGATTTTTCTGTCAACTTTTGTGCATTCATAATTGCTCCTCCTTTCAGGCTGACGCTCATTCATTAACCGCAGCCAACACAACACATTTTCTACCTGTTATCTTCTGATACCGCAGTGCGGATCAAACTGCTATCTTATTTTCTCTGTTTTTCTCCTAAATAAAAGGCTTTCCCTGCTCTGCCTGCATTTGCAGATAAGCTTGCTGCAAGGTATCCCGCAACTGTTCTGTCGGCATTTGCTGCTGTAATCCAGCAAAATATTGTTTGATGAGTAAATCAAACTGTCGAATATACTGGCTAATCGCATCCGCAACCTGTTCCGTAGTCTGTAAATTCCCCTGAAGCAAACGGCGAATAAATCCATTTTCCATCAAAGTATACATCTCGGAAATAGACCGATAAGTCGGATTCGTTTGCAGTTCCAGACCAATCCAGAAATGGAAAAACTGCTGCATATTATACAGCAATGTTTGATTTTGGGTTCGGCAGGAAATTTTTAACCAGCCAATTGTATTTTCTGATGGCATTCGCAACAATTCTACCCGATACCGTATGGTCGGACGATATTTGTACTGCAACGCACTGTGCAGAGAAAGCATAGCATCAGAAGCCTGCATCTGTACCCGAAACAGCGTCTGCATTTGCTCTTCAATCATCGAAAAAATGGATGCCATCTGCTTCTCCGGCGTATTACAGGAAAAATAATCCGCCAGGATTTGATTCATCATATTGGAACGACTAGTGCCTTTCTGTGCCGCCAACCGATCTACTTCCCTTACAACAGTATCTGTTAGAACAATACTGTATGTGTGTTTTTCCATAAACTCACCTGCCTTCTGTAATTATTATTATACCATATTTACGTAACTTGTCAAGAAATTTATATAAATTTTTTGTCGATTTTTGTTTTTTTAAGAAAAGAAAGAAAAAACCGACTTTACAAAAGTACTTTTTCTGTAAAGTCGGTCTTTCTATCATTTTTTCTTTTTTATTTTCAAATAAAAAATATATTTACTAAACGCCTAAATAATTACGATCGCAGCAAATACCGCTGCAGCGTCACAAGATCTGTCACAGTATATTGTTCCACTTTTCCAAGTACTGCCCGTTTCATCAGCATCAAATCCACAATATTCCATGTTCCATTTTTATCTAGATCATAATCCAATGCAGCCGGCTCCTCTGGTACCACATAACCATAGCATGCCAACTCATTCAAGTCGCCACCCTGCTTTACAATTTTCAAACAATCTGTTGCCGATGTTTCTGCAATCAAATGGATACTTCTGCTCATGTAGGAATCCAAATTGTTCGACCATAACAGGGTATCTGTATAGGCATCATAGACAGAAATATTTCCCACTCCATAGGTATCATAAACTGCAAAGCCTGTAAAACAAATCGGCTGTTCAAAAGTTGCATAGCAAGTGATATTGGATTGTGTGACATTTGTCTCAGGCAACGTTAAGTCAACGGTATCTCCATAAAGCAGTTCTGGCATAGTTTCCTGCTCATCAAACATCCGATAGAATTGGTTTAGTATCATATTATTTGGAGCATGCTCCAATGTACAAATCTCTGTACTTTGGTCCTGTGTCAGGCAGAGAGAAGATGGTGTGATACGAAATGCCCTGCCATTTACAATAGTCTGCTGTGTACCGGAAAGTGTCACATAAATGGGTGTTTCTGTAACGGTCAGAGAAACTCTGCCATCTTGAATGTCCAGTGCTGTAGTAGTGCCTTCTGCATAAGCAGAAGGTTCTGTCAGATAAGCATACTTTGCTTCATCCACAGAAAGCAGATAATCTGAAATTTTCTTTTGACTATTTGTCGGAGACCACAAGCATAAAATTCGATTTCCAGTCGTTCTTTCCGCAAATGCATAGCAGTTCACGTCTTCACTGGAACGGTCCTCTACAAAATCTGCATTTCGAAGCATATTCGTCATACAAGAAAGTGCATACCATGCAGGTTTTTTATTCCAACTGCCCTTCTGCGTTACCAATCCAGAGTTATAATACACGCCCTCTCCTTCATCTCGCAGCTGAAACTTTGTGATAAAGTCCACGTCTTCTGCAATGGCAATCAAATTTGTCCGTACCACTCTTTGAGCATAGGCAAGTTGATACGCTTCATTGTCATGATTGTCCAAACCTTCTATTTCCTGATCTGACATCGGAATTTCATATTCGGAAATCCAGAGTTCCGTATCGGGGGCATTTTCTGCAATCCAATCTTTCAGTTTTTGAATCTGCTGCCGAAACTGACTGTCTTCTGGATTATAGGTATCTGGACCGATATGTACATTGATAATATCCACTGCAAATTTTCCATCTGTCCGATTGTAATCAAACCACGTCTTCATTTGATTCAAATAAGAAATCATACCACTATTGCCAACTAAACCGCCCATTGCCAGTTTAAAATTGGGGTCAGCCTGTTTGACACCAGCATTGGGTATTGTCCTTTCGTGCCCATCATAGTCCGCAGAACACATGGCTGCGAGTTCATAAGGGGCAAAATAGTTATCCTTGCCGCTCCAGTTCTTGTTTGGCTCATTGCTGTTCTCCAAAGCAGTCAACAGTCCCATACCAACCTTTTCTTCCTGTCCCTCTGCCAAATTAAGGGTATTGCGGTCTATGTCTTGATTGCTTCCATACCGAGCCGCTACTTGATACATTGTCTGTGCATGCAGTGCATAGCTATTGGGACTCAATGTATCGGCTCCATCTGCCACAGGAATTTCCGGTACAGAACTGCCGTTATTACGAATGACAGAACTACCGCCTTGAAAACATGGAATTATCGTAATACCGCTCTGTTTCATCGCTGTATAGTAAGCGTCCATATCCCCCCATGTGCCCTGTGTAAATTTTGTTTTTCCACTTTCATCTAACAACCATGAGAAATTATGGTATTCCCGTACCATACCGCCTGCCATAATTGCTGTCATGGGATCATCAATAAATGCATTAAAGCCCACCCTACCGCCAGCTGTTAGATTACTAGAAGCAGCAGAATTTGTTTTGGCAGCCGTTTTGGCAATCTGCTCTTCTGTCAAATCAGAATCATAATAACCGTAAATTGCCAATTCGCTGACACCGCTATCCTGATAATCAGAAGAAAAATGCAGATAGCGAGTCGCTCTTGGCTGTTCAAAGGAAACGGATCGCCAACATTGATAGCCATCCATATAAACGGTTTTCAATGTATTCCAGCTGAATGGCTCACCGTCTGAAATCGTCCAAGTTGGCGTGCCGTTGACATCCAAAAAACAAATACCCGTAATCACATAGTTTGCACCAAAATCGACAGTAAAGGCAGCTTCCCCATATTCTGCCTGCATATTGGGCTGCCAACTTGTCCGAGCGGTTTCGTCCCAAAGAGATTTGTCTACATTTGTGTTTTCTGTCGATGCCGGAATTTTGTCCTGATCATCAAACAATACGGAACAATCTCGCAAATACGATGCTCCATAGTAAGCAATATTCTCATCCCAAATTGTAAACTGCTGCATGTCCAACGGAGCGGATTCTGCTGCTTCTGTGGGAACAGGAAACGATGTCCCCAAAGCAATCAGCATCGTCCCCATCAACAAGATAGAAATACATTTTTTCATTTTAAAAAATCTCCTCTTTCTGTCTCCATTTTATTTCCATATACAATGGAAAAATGGGAAATCTATTTCTATCTCATTATAACAAATTCATAAAACGCTGTCAAGTTTCACGTCTATTTTTGATAAAAAAGACGAAAATAAAAAAAAGAAAACCTGTCTGCTTTACGCAGACAAGCTTTCCAAAAAACAAATACCACTTCTATTGATTACAGAGAAAAAACAAAGTGATTCGTCTGCTTCCCTTTGCTGTCATCACTTAGTCACCCCTGAAATTGTCAAAACAGCATAACAGTTACCTATCTCATAATCAAAACATCGGTTTTGCTTCGTTTCATTTTCATAATATCACCCATATATCTCCATGAGATACTATTCAGCAGATTGTATACAATTTTCACCATCTGCAATAACTGTTACAACCTGCCGCAGCGGCGTTATCCACACATCTCCAGCGGCAAATACGCTTGACGTTGTTGTTTTCCCAGTTTCATCCGCAAGTATATAACCGCTGTTATCAAATTCGCAAAGTTCATCCAGAAAATCAATGTTCGGAATCGAACCAATCGCTACAAAAACACCATCTACTTGCTTGCACGGCTGGCATAAATAGCAGTCGTCAGCCCTGCTGCACCACTGCCAACGATAATTATATCATACATAACTTACTCCTCAATCAAAAGTATTTCCTTTTTTGCGTAATTCTCCTCGATTTTAAACGAATGCAACACCGGATGTTCTCTATTCATCAGCGACAAAATCATATAACTTGCCTTTTTGTCATAAGCAAACCGCTTATCTTCTTCAGATGGACTGGATGGTGATTCTGGATGAGAGTGCCAATTTCCCAACAGCACAAGCCCATTTGCACGCATATCCTTTATCGCTGTCAATTGTTCTTTGGGATCAAGAAAAAAATGTTCGTTAGAATGTTCCATATTGGTCAGCAGATAGACCTTTTCCACCTTTTTCTCTGTTCCCTCTATCACACCAGCAAGCAAACCACAAGCTTCATTCGGCAATTCTTTTTTGGCATGTGTCAGCATTTTTTCATAGTCTGCTTTTTTTAATGTAATCATTCGCCTGCTCCATCACATTCTATCTATTTATCGTCAACCAGTTTTGTAATAGTTGGATGTTCACCGCAAACTGGACAATTTTCTATATGATGCGGCAGCTTTACCTTTCGAAATTCCATTTTCAAGCCATCATAGGTAAGCAGATAACCGGTCAGTAAATCTCCAACGCCAACAAGGTATTTTATCGCCTCCATTGCCTGCAAACTTCCAATCACACCGGGTATTGCACCAACAACACCAACTTGTTTCCCAGTGAGTACGACCTCCTTTGGCGGTGGATTTCTAAATATACAGCGATAGCAAGGACCTTCTCCTGGCACATAAGTCATCAACTGCCCCTGAAATCGAATAATACCAGCATGACAGAACGGCTTTTTTGCCATGACACATGCATCATTAATCAAAAATTTTGCTGAAAAGTTATCTGTTGCATCTATGATAAAATCATAATCCTGAATCAATTCCATAATGTTTTCACTGGTAACAAAGGTAGAGTATGTTTTGACCATGATATCTGGATTCATTGCCGCTATGGTTTCCTTAGCAGATTGTACCTTTGGTATCCCTGCATCTCTAGTGGTATGAATGATCTGCCGCTGCAAATTGGATAAATCCACTGCATCCGCATCTGCAATCCCAATGGTTCCCACGCCGG
Organism: Oscillospiraceae bacterium; assembly: GCA_030523195.1. Lineage (GTDB taxonomy): Bacteria > Bacillota > Clostridia > Oscillospirales > Ruminococcaceae > Ruminococcus_C. The sequence continues at coordinate 458 of JAUNJC010000087.1, read as the reverse complement.
CTGCTGCTAAATACATGATAACTGGAGAACCCAGACCACCTGCTCCAATCACGAATACTTTAGCATGCAGCAGCTTTTCCTGCCCTTCTACACCAATCTCTTTTAAAACAATATGGCGAGAATACCGTTCCAGTTGTTCCTTTGTAAACGCCATCACTGACTACCTCCTATGAAGTACAGAAATGCAATCCTATTATTTATACTGCCCTCGCAAAGCCTACGGCTTTGCAACCGCTTTTAGCGGCATTGCAAATAACGATGTTGTTTGCAATAAAGAACAATATATAATTTTAAATCATATTGGCATAATCGTGTTGAAATTGATTTGTTAAATCTAATGCATTGTTTTTTTCGTATTTTTAGGAAACAAATGATATTGTTCTATGAGGTCAAAAAGGGTGATGCTGTCGCAAAATTTCCTAAGATAAGAGGTCATTGGTAATTTGATGGATTCCTCT
>JAUNJC010000234.1 GCA_030523195.1 Oscillospiraceae bacterium | reverse complement strand
AAATCCTTTCTTTCGATGTGATTCTGCTGTTATCACATTTTCTATCAATGCATATGGCTGCTGATGGTGTGTCAGATTGGGAATGATGACACAGACGCAGGATGATATAATTTCTTCATTTTCTTCGGCAACAATGATATGGTGATTTTTGTCTGTGAGAATACTTTCCCAGAGTTTTAAAATGGCAGTTGTTTTTTCCGGTATAGGGTTGTTATGCAGCTGCTGGTACAACATCATTAACCCATTAAAATCATCTTTTGTAATTTCTCGTATCATATTGTTCCCTCAGATGAAAGTGTATTGATGTTTTCTGGTAAAATATCAGAAACGGCGAATAAGACTGCCTTTCCCGCAATCAGAATGCGGTCATTTTTCTGTTTGGCATACAATACGCCGGAGCGTTTGGAAGCCTGATAGGCGATAATTTCTTGTTTTCTCAGTTTTTTGCACCAATATGGAACAATCATGCAGTGGGAAGAACCGGTAACCGGATCTTCCGGTACGCCGAGTTTGGGTGCAAATACTCTGGATACACAATCGTACTGCTTGCCTTTGGCAGTTACAATGACGCCAAGTCCATCCAGTTCTTTTAAAAGCATCTGATTAGGCTGTAAGGCTTTTACAGTGCTGGCATTTTCCAGTACAAGCAGTAAATCCCTATCTAAATAGGCTTCCATTGGTTTTGCGCCGATCGCTTTTTCCATTGCATTAGTAATAGCAATTGGATGGCACTGGTATGTTGGAAAATCCATCTCGTAAAGGTCGCCTTTTTTCTGTACGGTCAGTGTTCCGATTTGTGTGTGAAAATGAATCGCAGAAGATGATGTTTGATAAAAGTGAAATAGGACATAGGCAGTTGCAAGCGTTGCGTGACCACAGAAATCAATTTCTCCGCCCGGTGTAAACCAGCGTAACCGATAACCATCTTTTTCCTTGACGGTAAATGCGGTTTCGGAAAGATTGTTTTCTATTGCAATATTCTGCATCTGTTTTGCATCAAGCCAGTTATTCAGAACACAAACTGCTGCCGGATTGCCGGAGAAAACACAGTCTGTAAAGGCATCTACAATGTATTGTTTCAAACGGATTCCTCCTTCTTTACTTTCAATTTTCAATATTTGTATAGTATATTCTGATTAGTTTAGAATATCGTATCAATCAAATATATTTAATTATTGTCCCAAAATAATTCCAAATGCTTTCTTGCGATCTGTTCAATTAAAATATCCTGACATTCGATTTGCATTTCCATAATAGATAAATCTAAATCCACTTTATAATTTGTCTTATCACTTTTATAGACAGTAATATCTTGTCCATAATAACCAAGTTGACTTTTTCTCATATTTTTTACATTACGAATTTTTCTTTTGTCTACATCTGTACGATAAGAGACCTTATAACAAGACAAAAAAGATATTTTCCAGTATGTTTCTTCCTCATTTTCAATCAGGATTTCCACTTCGTCTCCAAAGTAAGATGCTTTTACATCTAGTATCCTCATA
>JAUNJC010000086.1 GCA_030523195.1 Oscillospiraceae bacterium | reverse complement strand
ACCTTTTTGTCAGCGTTGCTGACATTTTCCCACGCAGTGGGAAATCACCCACACTGTGGGGAATCACCCTTTCCGCCAAGCTGAGAGCCAGCTTGACCGCAATCGCCTGTGGCGTTAGAATGGAAACCATCATTTAAAAATTGATTTCCGTGAGTAAGAACAGAATCGTTTCTTTCTCCAAAATAAAATAAACAAATGCAAATTCCTATAAAAATCCCTCAAATAAATTGACGCTCTTTCATATTTGTGTTATAATAGAAAAACAACACGGAAAGGAAGTTTTTTACTTATGTTTTGGGAACTCTTAAAAGCACTCTTTTTGGGCATTGTAGAAGGAATTACCGAATGGCTGCCCATCAGCAGCACGGGTCATCTGATTTTGGTAGATGCCTTTCTCAAACTGGATGCCAGTGATGCCTTCAAGGAAATGTTCGATGTCGTCATTCAACTCGGTGCAATTCTGGCAGTCGTTGTCATCTACTGGAAAAATCTATGGCCGTTTCACAAAAAAGAAACCAATCCCAACCCACTAACCTCAACTGGCTTTGGTGCCTGTATTCAAAAAAACATCCTACAAATGTGGTGTAAAGTCTTGGTTGCCTGCGTTCCGGCTGCGATCATTGGTTTATTGTTTGATGATGTTTTTCATGCATTATTCTATAATCCGCTGACGGTTGCCATTATGCTGATTTTATTCGGTGTTGCATTCATCTTTATTGAACGCTGGCACAAAGACCGGCAGCCTCGCATTCACTCCATCGGTGGGATGGACTATAAAACCGTTCTGTTGATTGGCGTGTTCCAGCTAATCGCTGCAATCTTCCCCGGCACTTCTCGTTCCGGCGCAACCATCGTTGGTGCTTTATTGCTAGGTGTCTCCCGAACTGCCGCCGCTGAATTTACGTTCTATCTTGCTGTACCCGTTATGGCAGGGGCAAGTTTGCTGAAGCTGGTAAAATTCGGTTTTCATTTCACTGGTATGGAATTTATGATTCTATTAGTCGGCATGATCAGTGCCTTTGTAGTCTCCCTCTTTATCATTCGATTCTTGATAAACTATATCCGCAAACATGATTTTACGGTATTTGGCTGGTATCGAATTATCTTAGGTATCCTCGTTCTAATCTGTGCCGCTGTTGGTGTCATTTAATAAATCAAAATTCTATTTATATCTCCAAAACGCACTAGAAATTCCTAGTGCGTTTTTTCAACATATCAGAACCAAACAAAAACAGTTTAATCGCTGTAAAAAATTTGACACCACTGTTGCCATATGCTATAATAAAAAATGATTGTATACTTTTCTACAAGTTAAAATTTTGATGATCCATCAGGAGGTCATACGAAAATGATTTTTTCAGACAAATTACGTCTGCTCCGAAATCAGGCTGGACTTTCTCAAGAAGGACTTGCTGATAAATTAAATGTCAGCCGACAATCTGTTTCCAAATGGGAGTCCGGAATTTCCTTTCCGGAAATTGAAAAAATAATCGCCATCAGCGAACTATTTCACGTCTCCATTGACAGTCTACTCAAAGAAAAGATAACAGATCCTCTTCCCACTGAAAGCATGGATCGGCTGGTATTACGATTTCTGGGCTCATCACAGGCAATGCACAATATTTCTCAACAGCTTGTCACGATTATGCAGGATGGAAAAATTGACACACAGGAAACCTTACAAATGGAGCAAATTATGTGTGCACTGGAGCACATTATCAAAGACATTGCAACATTGAGACAAACATTCTATGCAAGCCGTAATGTACCTCCAGCAGACACCCATCAACCATTGCCATTTTCCATTGAAAATCTATAATATAAAATAAGGAGCAACTATGTATACATGCTTAAAAACAGAAGGCACCGCCAGAAGAGGCGTGCTGAAAACGGTACACGGTACCATTCAAACACCATTTTTTATGAATGTCGGAACTGCTGCTGCCATCAAAGGCGGTATCTCCTCCATAGATCTGGCAGGACTGAAATGTCAGATTGAACTCTGCAACACCTATCATCTTCATCTTCGCCCCGGAGATACCATTATCCGAAAAATGGGCGGTCTTCATGCCTTCATGCACTGGAACAAGCCCATTCTCACCGATAGCGGTGGGTTTCAGGTGTTCTCCCTCGCAAAACTGCGGCGAATCAAAGAAGAGGGCGTTTATTTCCAATCACATATTGACGGCAAACGTATTTTCATGGGGCCAGAAGAAAGTATGCAGATTCAATCCAATCTCGCTTCTACTATTGCTATGGCATTTGATGAATGTGTAGAAAACCCCTCTCCGTTTGACTATGTGAAAGCTTCCTGTGCACGTACAACCCGTTGGCTGCACCGCTGTCAGGAAAAAATGGCACAGCTGAATGCAGACCCTGCGACCATTAATCCCAAACAAATGCTATTCGGCATCAATCAAGGTGGTACCTTTGATGGTTTGAGAACTGCTCATATGAAAGAAATCGCAACCATGGGCTTGGACGGTTATGCCATCGGTGGGTTAGCAGTAGGAGAACCAACAGAGGTGATGTACCACATCATTGAAGAAGTAGAACCATTTATGCCAAAGGACAAACCACGGTATTTGATGGGTGTCGGAACGCCTTCCAATATCATTGAAGCGGTTGCAAGAGGGGTAGATATGTTTGACTGTGTCATGCCGAGCCGAAATGCTAGACACGGTACCGTTTTTACTTGGGACGGTATTTTGCATATCACAAATGCTTGCTACGAAACCGACCCACAGCCACTCGACCCGAAATGTAACTGTCCGGTCTGCCAGAACTTCTCTAGAGCATACATCCGTCATCTGTTTAAAGCAAAAGAACAGCTTGCCGGTCGGCTCGCTGTTACACACAACCTCTATTTTTATAATACCTTAATGGAAAAAATTCGAGAAGCACTCGATAAAGATCAATTTAATGCATTTCGTTCTGCTTATTCAGAACGCCTTGCAACCCGAATTTAAGATAGTCTTTTGTAAAAACTGATTTCCAATGCAGTATGCAACAGAAAAAGCGAGCCTTGTCCAATGGACAAAGCCCGCTTTTTTATGCTATAATATTGTTACTTCACAAATACTTCAAAAAACATAGGCGTATCTTCATTTGAAACAAATCTTGCAAGATTAGCATCAAATTCTTCCTGATTTCTAGAGGAAAGATAGGTAAAGCCAAGCGATTTTACCCAACCTTCTGCAACAGCATTATGCTGATAGGTAATTGCTTTTGCACCATGATGCCGCAACAAACCAGCTCCAGAATTATTCAACAACATAATCCGAATATTCCCTTTCAAATTTTTATTCCAAAGAGAATTCATATCATAAAAGAAACTCAAATCTCCAATGATTAGAAAACAAAGATTATCGCTGACACACACCTGTCCCATGAATGCAGAGGCAGAACCATCAATGCCGTTGGTTCCACGATTACAGTAAGTTTCCACTCGCTCCGGCAGCGTATAACTACATGCCATCCGAATCGTATTACTATTTGCAAGGTGTAAAAGAGAACCAGATGGAATTTGCTTCATCGTATGATAAACTGCATATTTTTGACAATATTCCTGCGGCACTTCATCTTCCGGTATCTCATACTTTTTCCAAAGCTGATAGTAGGAATCATCTGCTATGATTTCTCCTGCCATTGCATTGACACGCTTAAAGAATTTAGTCGGTGTACATTCAAAAATACAACGTAATTTTTTATAAGGATCTGCTGGAACACCATTCGGTGCAACATCCCAATGCTCAACGTTACCAGATCTTACAACAAAGTCTTGAATGGTAGATACATTTGCACCATGTACGGTAATTACAATATCTGGATGCAATTTCTTTAAAGACTCTGGTGTCAGCCGATCTTTTTTTAACATATTAAAGCAATTAATAGATTTGCTGCAAGCAGCATTGGAAAGATTGTCGGTACAAATTACACAATTAAATCGTTTTGCCAGTTTTTCCAATGCAATCTGTTCATCTTCGGAAAGTGCATGATATTGTCCATATACAACCAGTATTTTAGAAGCCATCATTTTTTTCACAGCTGGCCGCCAAGGTGCACGATCCGGCAACAGTGTATACCGAGTGATTTTTGGATAATGCACATGATCCAAACGGTATACTGCCGGTTCTCTCTTGAAAATAGTCTTTATTGGAATATTAATGTGTACCGGTCCAAGCGTACGATGCGTTGCTTCCAAAATTGTTTCACAAATAAGTCTACGAGCAACTGCTTCTCCAACAGGTCCCTCCATCATAGGCAGAGAAACGGAATGCAGACAAACACTTTCAAACATATGATCCTGCGGCACCATCTGCTGTTCTCTTTGATTCAACAGATGTGGATAGCGGTCTGCTGTAATGAAAATCAACGGAATATGCTGATAAAATGCTTCTGATACAGCGGTTAAATAATTAGAAGCGGCTGTACCAGAAGTGCAGCAAACTGCAACTGGTTTCCGTAACTTTGCCGCCAATCCCAATGCAAAAAATCCTGCACTTCTTTCATCCAAAACATCATGTGTAATAAAACAACTGTTAGCTTCAAAGAACTTAATCAACTGAACATGACGTGTTCCAGAAGATAACACTACATGTCGAATGCCATAATCTCGCAACAATGCTGCAATCATCTGGCAGCGTTTTACGTCTACTGGCAGCGGTTTTTCTGGATTCGCTGCTGGTTTTGGCAGTGCAACAGGATGATTTCCACGGCGATGCAATGCATCTTCTAACCACTGTCTGGAACTGTTCTTTTTCTGTTCCAGTTTTTCTGCAACAGCCGTATAATTGATTTTTTCATTTTGCTTTTCAACATATCGCTGTGCCATTTCTTCTGGAGAAGCAACCATCCGATTCAATAAATCCAATTCTGACAGCAAAAATGGGAACCGACTGCCACCCCGTCCGTTATTTCGCAAAACCAAAAAGTCCTTTTGGAAAATCAAGGAGAAGCAAGCACCGTGAAAACTATCTGTCAGAACAAACTCTGCATGTTGAAAACAATACAGCCATTCCTTCACATTTGGATCATCCAAAATCTGAATATTTTGATCTGCGTCAGTTAAACCCAATCGCTGCCGCAACTGTTGTTGGTCATGTGGCTGATTGTAAATCAATTCATCCAAAATCACAACCACTGGAAGATTTGCTGTTTGTGCTGCCTTTCGCAGTGTCTCGCCAAATGCTGGAGATGGATCTAATACATAAGAGAACAAATACGGCCGCTCTGGACGATAAGCCATCTCTGCCTGCTCTGCCAATTCCATATATTTTTCAACTGGACAAAGGAATACTGGATCACTTACAATTGTAGCCTGCACCTGAAAATCCTTTTCACAGATTCTCTTAGAAAAATCATCTCGAACAGAAATTGCTTGAAAACGATGTAAATTTTGATAGACCTTTTTTCTTTCTTCTTCCGGTCCAATAAACCGATCCAATCCAAAAGAAGTTCCATATGCAATTTTATTTTTTTGCTCTTCTACAAAATCAAAATAGTAACTTTGTTTATAATTTTTAGAAAGATAATAATTCCACATTTGATCCGAACCCAGCAGAAACGTATCAAACGAATCATTCAGTTTTCCCATCTCGCTTAATCGCAGCAACGGCGTGATGTCATACTGTTCCGCAGCAAATCGCAATGGATGAGAACGACACAGTTTATCCACATCCACATTAGAACCCAATGGATTCTTAATCATTGCATAGGTAAAATTCATAGATTCCAGAACTTTAGACAATGCATAATAAGTAATCATGCTGCCATAATTATTTCCATACCACAAACCATATACAGCAACGTCATATTTCTTTTCCAATGAAAGAGCCTCCTGTCAAATTTACTTTTTTTCCTCTGGCATGTTCAGATAATTTCTCCAAAATGCTTCCGATTGCAGCGTACTTGCTGCTTGCTGATACATCTGTTCAATTTGTTTTCGATTCTTTTTATAGTACTGCATTACACGTTGATACCGCTTTTTCAACTGCTGATAACGCTGCTTATCTCGTTTTCTCAGATATGCTGTATGGTCGAATGGACTGACTGCCAATACTCGTTCTGCAAAATATTCTTTTGCTGGATCATCAAACCAGTCATATGCAATAATAGCCGTTTTCTCTTTTTTCAAAAAACAATTCGGTAATTTTTGACCATTATCCGTTACTTCATACCACCATTTCTGTGTGGGGGTCAACTGTTTTTTCTCTTTCTGATAAACGCTGTCAAAGTTCACTGGCTTGGAGTATACCAATTCAACAGGCCGCATCTTTTCATTTTTTGCCGCATGTGATTTCATAATCTGTTCCCCTTGCGGTGTTTCCATAAAGGCTGGTCCAGCACAAAATTCCTCTACCGCATCCAGCAATAACTCGCAATTATTGTATGCCAAACGACGTATTTCCGTTTCAAAGAAACCACTGATTCGCTTCACAAAATCAATTTCTTTGCAAACACCACTCATTGCCTGAATAATCAAACTGTTGCGATGTACCATGTACAACTCTAAGTTCGCATTAAACTTATTGGCAAAACCCTTATGCCAGATGCAAATCCCGTTCAGTGTTAAAAACTCTGCATGATTGGCAACAGAAAATTCTACATCATCTCCTCGGATAAACAACGGTACAGGGAGATGCTGCCGATCAATCTTTTTCACCGGAATGCAGCAATACCACCAACCAGCATAAGAATGCTCATGGAAGTCTAAATCTTCATCATTTTCAAAGACACAATCCCATCGATGCATTTCCATGATTTTCTTATTCGGTCCATAGGAACCATCATCGTGTACATACCCAACATCTTCATGCTGCAAGTTCATCTGTTCAAAATACAGCATAGCACCACTAACATACCGTTCACTATACTGTGGTTTCACCAATGCTAACAGAGAATAGGTGCGAATAAAACTCTCTGGCAGCACCATTACATCATCATCCATTAGCAAAACATGCGTTGCCTTGAAATCTTCCGCACTGATAGATTCCAGAATACCTCTTGTAAATCCGCCTGCACCGCCAACATTTTCATTCGGATACACATGAATATATTCACTGTTAAACGCATCTGGATCCAATGTCCGGCCATTGTCAATGATTCGCATCCGAATATGCTCTTTTGCCGGTTCATCACTGTAAAACAATTCTCGTTCAAGAATGCCAATATTTCGGGTAATATAATCTTCCTTTTTAAAAGTTGTTGTAGCAATGGAAATCCGAACATCATTGATTTTATTTTCTGGCACAATGGTTTCCCAACTGCCACATTCTACTTGAAAACGAAAATCCGGTATTTTTTTCCCTTTCTTTTCTGCCTGCTCTATTTTCTTCTGTTCTTCTGCTGTTTGGGGCAATACGTCAATCTGGAATCCAATCACTTGTCCCTTACTATCTTTTGGAACAGGAATTTCAATATCTGTCAATTCCTTAAAATAATAGATTACCGGATCATACATCTCTTTCTTAATATCTCTTCCCTCTCGATAATGTCCAAACATTTGCAGTTTAAAATGTCCTTTACAACGCAAATGCAGATAAATATCACCAACATTGGTGTATTTTTTCCATTTGCCAAGTGAGAAAGAATTAAAATAGGTAAAGAATTCTACAAAATCATTCGGATTTAAATAATAAGAAGATGTTAGTGGATCATATTGCATTCTATCGCCACGATACATCATCCACCAATGTTCTTCCAACTGTTGATTGTAATGAAAAATCAAATTTTGGATTTTAAACTTTACAGTTCTCATATGTTATTTTATTCCCCTTACTTCAAAACGGTTTTTTTGGGTGTCCTCTGTTCCTGATCTTGTTTTACTTCCTGAGAAGGAATGTCATCTGATGACAAGCTGATACCAAGCTGTTTTTTCAGCCACATCTCTGAATCATACTTCATCGAATTCAAAACTTTATTCACCCTATTGTAACGAATTGGCTTCCGGAATAAGTATTCCTTCTTTTTCAAATCTTCCTGCAAAATCACGATTCGTTCTTCCAATCCCAAAGGCTGCAATATAGCCTGATACTGATACAAATTCGGAAGATCTATATTTGCCAGCACCACAAATGGTTTTTCAAAAATCAGTGCAAAGCACATTCCATAATAATTATCTGTAATCACAAATTCGCTGTGAATCAGATAATGCAGCCAGTCCTCTACACGAATATGATAAGCAGGCTCTAATTTCAGCAATGCTTTCGACTCTGGAAAACGGTTGATATCAATAAAATTCCGCAATGGGCTATAATGATTTCCCATTAAAATATCGTTGCCACGCAGCAAAAATTGCCGTTTCCGATCATCACAGCACTCAATGTAAGAAAAAATAAAACTTTCAGCTGTCTCCACTTGTTTCGCAGCAGAACGATTTGCACAATCAATATAAAACTGCTTGTCACACAAAAAGACAGGATCCAGAACCATTTCTGGTGTAATGCGAAATAAATTTTGAAGCAGTTCTGCCTCTTTATATTCCTTGACTGCAATTCCTTGAAACTGATGAAGCAGTCTGCCGCAATTATTTCTAATTTCTCCCTTGGCAGTAAACGCCCCGCCAAAGCAAGAAGCATAGGCAATTTTCTGTTTTTTTTCTGGTACGTCCTCTAAAAAATAATATAAACCAGACTGCTTGCCAACTGCATCATAATTCCAAACAATATCTGAACCAACAATGTATGTTTGCACATCCTCTCTTAAAATCCGTGCATCTTCCTCGCTGTCGAAGACTTCCAGAACTTTGCAATTCTGATAAACAAAACGTCCAGCAATATTATCTTTTTCTGCATAATGTGCACTCCAAAGTTCTGGTTGCTTTTGTATCAATGCTGGATGTTTTCCATACTGTTCCAGCGTTTTGTACAATGCACAGGAGGTCAAAATGCTGCCATAATTCAAACCGAACCATAGACTATAAACTGCTGTATCATACGCCATGCTGATGTTTCTCATACTGATCTCTTTCTCCTTGTCATATGTATTTATACACACTCTTCATTGCAAAATCAAATGAAGACGATTTTGCAGAAAAATTTGGTATAAAACACTCCCCTTTTAAATTATTATGAAATAGCACCTTACTCACTTTCATAAGAGAGCCAAGGTAACTGTAAGCAAATTCATTATAGCATAAGAAACGACAAAATGCAAGCCTTTTTTCATGAGAATCCATGGTATTTTTTCAAATGCATAAATCATTTTTTTAAAAATAATTTTAAATTATTTTTGATATATCCACTCTAATTTCAAATTTCTATTGTTTTTCAGAGAAATCTTGCACAAAGATTATACATGAGATGCATAGCTGATCTCTCCACAAGAGACTTTGTGCAGTGTCATCTCAGATCTACACCTCAATAAATTGTAATTTTATTATACTATATTTTGTAAAATATAGAAATACGCCATTTTTTTATTTAAAAACAAAAATTATAATCAAAAAAAGAAAGAGTACAGAATATCTAAAAATAAAAAAGCCGGATTGCCTTAATTTCTATTCTTT
>JAUNJC010000085.1 GCA_030523195.1 Oscillospiraceae bacterium | reverse complement strand
TGGTCTGTAACAGATGAAAACAGTGAAATTTATGCCGTCAATCACAGTGGTGGAGCAACTGTTGAAGTTAGTGAAGAAACAGCAGAATTGCTTGATTTTTCATTGAATGTTTCCAAAATGACAAACGGTGCGTTGGACTGTACGATGTATCCGGTTCTGACTGAATGGGGATTTACCACAAGTGATTATAAAATTCCGACTGATGAAAAAATAAGTGAATTACTTGAAAATACAGGCTATGAAAAAGTAAAGATTGATGGAAATTCTGTTGTCATTCCCGAAGATATGCAGATTGATTTAGGTGCAGTGGGTAAAGGATATACGGGCGATTTAATAACGGAAGAACTGAAAGAAAATGGTACCACTTCTGCATTACTGGATTTAGGTGGTAACATTCAGATGATAGGTACAAAACCTGATGGAACAGAATGGAAACTTGGACTGCGTAGTCCGTTTGATGAGGGTTCATTTGCCACGCTGGAGGTTTCAGACTGCACAGTCATCACTTCTGGCGGATATGAACGATATTTTGTTGGTGATGACGGCGAAACGTATTGGCATATACTTGACCCGGCAACGGGAAAGCCTGCACACAGCGGTTTAGCATCTGTAACAATTGTCGGTAAAGAGGGCAGACTTTGTGATGCACTTTCTACTTCACTTTTTGTGATGGGACTTGATAAAGCAACAGAACTCTGGAAACAGCGTAATGATTTTGAAATGGTACTTGTAACGGAAAATGGCAAGATTTATCTGACAGAAGGTATTGAAGAGAATTTTTCATTAAATCAGATGTACGGAAATTTGCAGGTGAAAGTGATACGCCGATAAAATCAAAAAAAATATGGATAGCCATTCATATCATAATATTTTTGACAGGACTTTTTTATAGGCAACTTTTCCATTTTATATAGGATTTTTAAAGGTGTCATTATGTGAATTTGCCAGTGATAAGGCAATCTCCGAGTTCGAATACAAATAGAAAAAGCCTGCCCGGATTTTTCTAGACAAGCTTTTCCGAATATTATTTCAGCAAAGTATTCAAATCATTTTCCGGCGTCGTAATCGGTGCAATTGCATAATGATTCACTAAAAATGCAAGAACATCTTTGGAAAGAAATGCCGGCAGTGACGGGCCAAGGCGGATATTCTTGATTCCAAGGTGAAGTAGAGTTAAAAGAATACAAACTGCTTTCTGTTCATACCACGACAGAACGTAGGATAACGGTAATTCATTTACTTCACAATCAAAAGCTTCTGCAAGAGCAATTGCTACCTTGATTGCACCGTATGCGTCATTACACTGTCCCATATCCATGAGTCTGGGAAGTCCTTCAATCTCGCCTAAATTAAGGTCATTAAAACGATATTTTCCACAAGCAAGGGTCAGCACGATTGTGTCTTTCGGTGTTTGCTTTACAAATTCGGTGTAATAGTTTCTGCCTGTTTTCGCACCGTCACACCCTCCCACCAAGAAGAAATGACGAATTGTTCCTGATTTCACAGCCGCAACAATTTTATTGACATTTGACAAGATTGCATGGTGTCCGAAACCTGTTGTTACTTGTTTTCCGCCGTTGCAACCTGTAAATTCCATATCTTTGGCATATCCGCCAAGTTCCAGCGCTTTTTGGATGAGCGGACGGAAATCCCTATCTTTGCCGATATGGACTGTGCCGGGAAACGCAACTGTTTCCGTTGTAAAAACCCTGTCGGCATAGCTTTCCTTTGTCGGCATGATGCAATTGGTTGTAAATAAAACAGGTGCAGGAATGTTGTCAAATTCCTTCTGCTGATTCTGCCATGCCGTACCGAAATTTCCTTTGAGATGCGAGTATGCTTTTAGCTTTGGATAAGCATGGGTAGGCAGCATCTCTCCGTGGGTGTAAATGTTGATTCCCATGTCCTTGGTCTGCTCTAAAAGAAGCTGCAAATCTCTCAAATCATGTCCTGAAACCAAGATAAACGGCCCTTTTTCCACTTTCAGCGAAACCGTTATCGGTTCAGGATCTCCGTAAGTTTCCGTGTTTGCTCTGTCAAGCAAATCCATGCATTTCAGATTGACCGCCCCTACTTTCATCACAACAGGCAGTAATTCTTCCATTGTCAGGTCAAGACCAATTTTGAAGAGTCCCTCTATGAAGAAATGATTTATTTCATCGTCTATATATCCCAGAACCATTGCATGATAAGCGTACGCTGCCATACCTCTCAAACCAAAGAGAATCAGTGATTTCAGAGAACGGATATTTTCGTCCGCATTCCAAAGCGTACGCATGTCATAATCTTTATTTTTTCCACATGGTGCGGCACAGCTGCCGCAATCTGGAATTAGCCTTGCCTTTTCCAGATACGTTAGTTCTATTTGTTTTTTAATTGATGCGTCATCAAAATTTACATTGGTAAGCGTTGTGAACAATCCTTCGATGATAAGTTTGTAGGTATTGTTGTTTATCAGATCTTCATTTCCCTCAGCTGAACGTGCCAGACCAATAAGAACACCTGTCAGTTCGTCCTGTAATTTTGCTGTATCGGCCTTCTTTCCACAAACACCAGCATTTCCTGTACAACCGCCGCATACGGTTTGTTCACACTGAAAGCAAAACATTTTATTTTCCATAATCATACTCCTTTAATCAATGATTTTTCCGTTCTTTGAAATTGTCACAACCTGCCATGGAATTAACTTTCCACTTGTCTGCAATGCACGCTTCGCCGCATTTTCAATACCACCGCAGCACGGCACTTCCATGCGAATAATTGTCAGACTTTTGATGTGATTATTTGAAATGATCTGCGTCAGCTTTTCAGTATAGTCACCCTCGTCCAGCTTGGGACAGCCTATCAGCGTAATGCGGTTTTTGATGAAATCTTCATGGAATTTCCCGTAGGCATACGCTGTACAGTCTGCTGCGATCAGCAGGTCTGCACCGTCAAAGTAAGGTGCATTCGCAGGCACCAGTTTAATTTGTACCGGCCATTGAGAAAGACAACTGACAGATTGTGAACTGTCAGAAACCACTGCAGTTTCTTCTCTTTTGATTAATTTGGACTGTGTTCCGGGACAACCGCAAGGGAGTGTTTCTGGTGATTTTTTTGCTTTTGCAGCAAGCACTGCTGCTTCATTATAGGCAGGTGCTTCACGTTCTTCAAAGGTGATTGCATCGACTGGACAAGCCGGCAGACAATCGCCTAAACCGTCGCAGTAGTCCTCACGAAGCAGCTTCGCCTTGCCGTCTACCATTCCGATCGCACCCTCATGACAGGCATCTGCACAAGCACCGCAGCCAATGCATTTTTCTTCATTTATCTTTATAATTTTTCGTAACATAATAAAACCTCCGTTGTTTTTTTCTTGACTTTGTGATTCCATTATAGTATAATCAAAGAAAAAAGTATATTGAAATTTCAACAAACGGAGATTTTATATGAAGAAATATCTGGAAATTTTGAAAAAATGTAAGTTGTTTGAAAATATAGGAGATGAAAACATTCTGACAATGCTAAATTGTCTGGGAACAGAGGTGTGTTCATACTCAAAAAATCAGTATATCTTTACGGAAGGAGAAATGGCATCTCACATGGGAATCATGCTATCAGGGACAGCACAAATTGTTCGTGTGGATTTTTACGGCAACAGGAGTATTCTCACAACCATTGAATCCTCAGAGCTTTTCGGTGAATCCTTTGCCTGTGCGGCAACCGAGACCATTCCTGTGAATGTAATTGCTGAAGAAGATTGTGCGGTTATGCTGATTAACAACCAGAAAATATTACAGTCATGCTGCAATGCTTGTGAATTTCACAGCAGAATGATTTTCAATCTTATGAAATCCATTGCTGCAAAAAATCTCTTTTTGAATCAGAAAATTGAGATTATATCCAAACGTACTACAAGGGATAAGCTGATGACATATCTGATGATTCAGGCAAAACAGCATGGCAGCAGCTTTAACATTCCCTATGATAGACAGAAACTTGCCGATTTTCTTGAGGTTGACAGAAGTGGACTGTCTTCAGAAATCAGCAAGCTGAGAAATGAAAATGTAATTGAGTGCAAGCGAAGCTTTTTCAGGCTGTTGGAAAAATAAAAATGGAATGTGATTATGATTAAAGCATTGATTTTTTCAGGATAAAACAAAGTCCATTTGTAAGGTTATCTATATGAGTGCGGATCATGCCTGTACGTGAATGGGGACTTGCATATCCGCAGTTTATGATTTATTTTGAGGATAGATTTGCAGCCTAACGGTTGTTGAGAGATCTGCCCTTAAACTTCCGAGGTTTGTCCGTTGGGAGGTATCCGGTGAAAGGAAAACAGCCGTATTTCTGCCGCTGCTTCCTACTGTTGTATTTCACAGTCTGCGTCAAGTCGCTCCTCAGCGTTTCCCTATTTAGATACATTTTTAGTATTATTAATCATTTGGTGGTTATTATATTTATACAGTTCTTTTTCAGAACCTTTCATTCTGCACAAACAAAAAATTTGGCAGAGCTATTGCTGTTATGCAAAACTCTGCCGTTTTTCTTATGCTTTTATTTTCGTCTTATTTTTATACTTTTCTCTATTACAATCTGCCCATATCTTTCGGCTTTGCCATTCTGTGTCGCAAATCCGCACCAGGCAATAGCACATCCTGTGATTTGCTTCTTGTCTGAGAAAATATTATCTCGAAATCTTGCTTAAATTCTTTTCCATCAATTTCGTGTTCATTCATGACAGTTTCCGCTGCATCCATGCTTATCTTCACCGCAATGATGTCCTTCGCCGTGATGTTCATGACCATGGTGATTACAGTGAACATTCGGATTATACGCAAGTGTTCCTGTCAGCAAAGCATTTACCACATCATCCGCATTGCCGGATACGCCGCCGTATAGTTTGATTCCTGCCTCCGCCAGTGCATTTTGAGCACCTGCTCCGATTCCGCCGCAAATCAGCGTATCAACTTTCAGATCAGAAAGCAGTCCGGCTAACGCACCATGTCCACTGCCATTTGTATCTATGATTTTTGAATCTGTCACTTTACCATCAACAACATCATAAACCTTAAACTGCTCCGTATGACCAAAATGAGGGAATACATTTCCATTTTCATAAGTTACTGCAATTTTCATAATTTTTGTTTCCTTTCTGATATCAGCCTGATCATGTGCTGAAAAATTAATTTTGCCGCATCTTTTACCGCAGCATTTCCATGCAGAACCATCACACAATTCATAATTTCCTCCAGCAATGTGAAGCGATTTTCCATTGACAATGCAATCAGCAATTTTTATTCTGGCACGTTCATAAATTTCTGTGACTGTCGTTCGAGAAATATTCATCAGCAAAGCACATTGCTCATGATTTTTCTTTTCGTGATCAATCAATCGAATCGTTTCAAATTCATCAACTGTCAAAACAATCTGTATTGTATCCTTAATTCCGCAAGGTATAAAGCTGTCATACTCCGGTTCGGCACAAATTCTTCGGCAGCGGCTTGGTCTTGCCATACACACACCTCCGTTTCCGACATATGACGATAATATTATAACCCAAATTCTCAAAAAAGTCAAGACGCTATAAAATTTATTAGTAACTTTTCGCATTACGTTTATTATGAAACACTGCTTTGTGATTTAATCACAGAAAGAAACTGTCTCTTTTGGTATACTTATAAAATAAAAGGAGGAGATTTATTATGCCAAAAAGAAAAGCAATAGTCAATATCTGTGAATGCGTCGCATGCGGATGCTGTGTAAAGGTTTGTCCGAAAAATGCAATTTCGATTCTAAAAGGTGTATTTGCCGAAATCAATTCTAAATTATGTGTTGGCTGTGGAAAATGTGCCAAGGAATGTCCTGCAAGCGTAATTACACTGGAGGTGACAGAGCAGTGAGACAAAAGAAAAAGTGGTATGACTCTCTTTGGATATTCTCTCTTACATATCTTATTTTAGGATTTTTCAATATTCTATTTGCATGGCTCGGATTACTTTGTTTTTTCATACCGATTATCATATCGATTGTAAAAAGCAACAAGGCATATTGCAACAAATACTGCGGACGAGGCCAGTTATTTGCTCTGATAGGAGGAAAGTTTGGGCTTTCCCGTAAAAAGGATATTCCAAAATGGATGAAGTCAAAATATTTCAGATATGGATTTCTGATCTTTTTCTTTGTGATGTTTTTCCAGATGCTTTGGAATACCTGTTTGGTTTTCGCAGAGACAAAAGACCTGAACCAAACGGTTAAGCTGCTTTGGACGTTCAAGCTTCCATGGCACTGGGCATATCACGGAACACTGTTTTCACCGGGAGTAGCACAGTTTGCCTTCGGATTTTACAGCGTGATGCTCACATCTACCATACTCGGCTTTGTTACTATGATTTTATTTAAGCCACGTTCATGGTGTGTGTATTGCCCTATGGGAACGATGACGCAACTCATATGTAAAGCGAAAAATGTGACTTCATCACAGAAAGAAAAACAAAAATAAGGTATACTAAAGATACAAACAAAGTAAAGGAAGGTAATCCATATGTCAGTTTTAAGTGTAAATAAAAATAATTTCGATTTCGTAAAAACAAGCGATAAATCGGTTCTTCTTGATTTCTATGCCGATTGGTGCGGTCCGTGCCGCATGGTGTCTCCTTTAGTGGATGAAATTTCGGAGGAAAATCCACAGTATCTGGTCGGAAAAATCAATGTAGATCAGGAACCGGAACTTGCACAGGCTTTCGGTGTGGCAAGTATACCTATGTTAGTCGTGATGAAAAACGGCAGAATTGTTCAGCAATCTGTCGGAGCAAAACCAAAGTCACAGATTCTTGCCATGTTAGAGGGCTAATTGACGCAGATGTTTTTTATCGAGAATTTTTATTCCCTTACGTGAGACTTCAACAATCCCCTCACTTGCAAAATATTTTAGCATCCTTGATACGACTTCACGGGCAGAGCCGATATATCGTGCGATTTGCTCGTGAGTAAGTGTAATGGTATCGGAGTTGGTTCTTGCACTCTCATCGGAGAGAAAAATCGCAAGCCGTCTGTCCATACTCATAAAAAGAATTTGTTGCATGACCCACATCACATCTGAAAAACGACTGACGGCAGTTTCCAGTGCAAAAATTCTTATCTGCGGATTTCGGGCAGAAACTTCTGCGAAAGCAGAACCGCTGATAACGTAGCATTCGCTGTTTTCCTCTGCGTCAACAAATACATCAAAGGTAATTGTCTTTAAAACACATGATGCAGAGAGCATACACATATCACCCTTATGCAGACGATAGAGCGTAATTTCCTTACCGTCCTCTGACATCATGTAAAGACGCAAACTGCCGGAACGGACGAAAATGACCCCAGAGCATTCGTTTCCGTCATGAATGTTTGTACCTTTCGGGTAGGTCAGAGCAAATGAATTTTGGCAGATGAATTTGCGGTCAGATTTCGATATTTCATTCCAAAACGGGAAAATTTCCCGATAGGTATCTTCAAACAAATTTTGTTCCATTGAAAAACTCCTTTCAGAAAAGAGGTATAAAATATATGAAAACAGTAATTATCGGCGGTGTCGCCGGAGGTGCGTCTGCGGCTGCAAGACTGCGCAGGCTGGATGAATCGGCAGAAATCATTGTGTTAGAGCGAGGAGGATATGTTTCCTTTGCCAATTGCGGACTGCCGTATTATATCGGAAATGTTATTACTGATCAAAATAATTTGACGCTGCAAACGCCGGAAAGTTTCCGGGCAAGGTTCAATATTGATGTCCGTGTAAACAGCGAAGTATTGAAAATCGCTCCTGATGCGAAAACAGTTTTGATAAAAGATTTGCAATCAGGCAGCAGATATACGGAAAGCTATGATAATTTGATTCTTTCGCCCGGTGCTGAACCGATAAGACCGAATCTTAATGGAATCAACAGTGACTTGGTGTTTACACTTCGTAATATTCCTGACACTCTAAAGATCAAGCAATATATCGAAAGTACAATGCCAAAATCAGCAGTTGTGGTTGGTGGCGGCTATATCGGCGTTGAAATGGCAGAAAATCTAAAGGAAGCAGGACTGGAAGTATCTATTGTTGAACTTGCCGATCATCTCATCGCTTCCCTTGATTTTGATATGGCTTCAGATGTGCATCGCTATATCAAATCAAAAGGAGTCAATCTGTATCTGAATAACGGTGTGAAAGCCATTGACGGTCAAACAGTTATTTTACAAAACGGTGAGATTCATGCTGATATGGTTATTATGTCAGTTGGTGTCCATCCCGAAACGGCATTTGCACACGAATGCGGCATCAAAACCAACAGACGAGGCAGTATTATCGTTGACAGAAACATGAAAACCAATATTCCGCATATTTATGCTGTTGGTGACGCAGTAGAAGTGGAGGATTTTGTCACGAAATCCCCTGCATTTATTCCACTTGCAGGACCTGCTAACAAACAAGGACGTATTGCAGCAGACAATATTGCAGGAATACCCTCAGAATATAACGGTACGCAAGGCTCGGCTGTGCTGAAGCTCTTTGATATGACTATCGCCACGACAGGAATCAATGAAAAAAGTGCACGAGCAGCAGGAATCGACTATGATAAAACTTATATTTACTCCGGTTCTCATGCCTCTTATTATCCTGCTGCAAACAATATGTCCATCAAAGCACTCTGGGACAAAAAGACGCTGAAAATACTTGGTGCACAAATCGTTGGATTTGATGGAGTAGACAAACGCATGGACGTGTTGGCAACAGCAATCCGTTTTGGTGCAAAAATCACCGATCTTACGGAACTTGAACTTTGTTATGCACCACCCTTCGGCAGTGCAAAAGATCCGATTAATATGCTTGGCTTTGTCGCCGAAAATGTTATTGCGGGAAAGATAAAACAATTTTTCTGGAATGATGTCAAAGGTCTTCCACGTGATGGAAGCGTGACGCTCCTTGATGTCAGAACTCCCATAGAGGTACGGCGTGGCAAAATAGACGGTTTTATCAATATTCCTCTGGATTCGTTAAGAGAACACATTTCAAAAATTCCCAAGAATAAGCTTGTGTATGTCTACTGTCATAGTGGACTGCGCAGTTATATTGCCTGCCGTATTCTTATGGGAAATGGTTATGAATGCTTTAATCTTGCAGGTGGTTGGCGGCTTTACGAGTCCGTAATCCATGAGAAAGCTGTTCCTGAATATATCTGCACGGAATGTAAATAATAGAAATCCATGCCTGTAGTCAAACAGCAGGCACAATTTTTATCAAATACAATAAAAACAGGAGATAGAAAAAATGCAGCATATTTATGATATGATTATTATTGGAGGCGGACCAGCCGGTTACACAGCCGCTTTATATGCCGCTCGTTCTGGTCTTGATACGCTTGTAATTGAACGAATGTCCGCAGGCGGTCAGATGGCGCTTACTGGAAAGATCGATAATTATCCAGGATTTGACGAAGGGATAGACGGTTTTATGCTTGGAATGAAAATGCAGAAAGGTGCAGAACGATTTGGCTCAAAAACTAAATATGCAGAAGTTACCTCCGTTGACTTTTCTGAAAATCTGAAAACTTTAAAAACAGAAAACGGCACATTTTATACAAAAACTGTTGTAATTGCCGCTGGTGCAAACCCACGTCGATTAGGTGTGCCAATGGAAGAGAAATTGACGGGCAAAGGCATTCATTATTGTGCACATTGTGACGG
>JAUNJC010000084.1 GCA_030523195.1 Oscillospiraceae bacterium | reverse complement strand
TACATCTGAATGAATCTTCTGTAGCAGTCCCATGCCCATCTCGGATTGCCGGACTGGGTTGCGATAGTGTTCACAACTTCCTCGTTCAGACCGAGGTTCAGGATGGTATCCATCATACCCGGCATGGAAGCACGTGCACCAGAACGAACGGAAACAAGCAGCGGATTTTCCTTGTCGCCGAACTTCTTGCCAGTGATGCCTTCCATCTTGGTGATGTACTCGTTGATTTCAGCCTGGATTTCTGGATTGATCTGACGGCCATCCTCGTAATACTGTGTACAAGCCTCTGTAGTGATGGTGAAGCCCTGCGGAACCGGCAGACCGATGTTGGTCATTTCGGCGAGGTTTGCACCCTTACCGCCGAGGAGCTCTCTCATGTTTGCGTTACCTTCAGTAAACAGATAACAATACTTTTTTGCCATTGGTAACTACCTCCAAAATTTATTCGTTTGTTCTTGTGGGTACGGGCGTTTGTGAAGCGGCAAACAGCAGGCAAGAAATGGCAGTTTCTGCCTATGATCCGACCCTCATTCTTATTATAACACATCTCAAAAGAAAATACCATACATATTTTCAAAAAAATCGCCCCTGATTTTTATAGCAACTTATACAAAAATAACAAGATCTATTTTTTTTTTGCAAAAAGGCTTGCATTTTTTTCAAAATTTTGTCATACTATAAGTAGTACGCTTTTTTACCGGAGGGATGGTAAAAAGTGGAAAACCTATTTTGCAGGAGGAACCAAAGATGGATCAAGTTGTAATATTAGCCGGCGGTCACGGCAGCCGGATGAAAGCGGCTATTCCGAAGCCGATGTTAGAAGTATTGGATGTCCCCATGCTGGGCTGGGTCGTACAGGCTTGTGAGCAGGCAGACTTGCGGCGAATTTGTGTCGTAACGGGTTATAAATCACAGTTTATTGAACACTACTTAAATGATAAGTATCGGACTGTTCTACAGGCAGAGCGGCTTGGTACAGGGCATGCTGTGATGCAGGCAGTGCCATTTTTAGAGGAAGACACCACTGGCAGCACATTGGTGCTCTGTGGGGATGCACCGTTCATGGATTGTGAAACGATTCAGCAGGCGTATCAGCTGCATAAGGCACAGGGCAATGCGGTAACGGTCATCACAGCAAAGCTGGACAATCCGTATGGCTATGGCAGAATCCTGAGAAGTGAGACTGGCATTGCTGCTATTGTAGAGGAAAAGGATGCCACGGATGCACAGCGTGTCATTCAGGAAGTCAATTCCGGTGCATACTGGTTCCGAACGGAAGATCTGCTGACGCTGCTGAAGGGGCTGTCACAGTCGAATGTACAGGGAGAATACTATTTGACGGATACGGTTGGACTGGCTCTGGAGCAGGGCAAAAAGGCAGGGGCTTACCTGACAGAGAATACCGATGTGGTACTGGGTGCGAACACCAGAAAGGATTTGCTGCATCTGAATGAAGTGGCACGCTGGAAGGTGTTGGAGAAGCACATGGAAAACGGTGTGAACTTTGTAAATACGGACGGCATTATCATCGGCAAGGATGTGGAAATTGGTGCAGAAACAACGATTCTGCCGGGCACACAGCTCAAGGGCAGAACGAAAATCGGTACTCGCAGCACGATAGGACCCAACTGTGTGATTCAAAATTGCGTCGTTGGAGAATATGTGCTTCTGAACTATGTACAGGCATATGATTCTGTGATTGAGGATTCTGTCAAGATTGGACCATTTGTACACATTCGTCCCAATTCTCATATTCGCAGCGGTGTCAAGATTGGGGACTTTGTAGAAGTGAAAAATTCTGTCATCGGCGAAAGCACTGCCATCGCCCATCTAACTTATGTTGGTGACAGCGATGTTGGCAAGAAAGTCAACTTTGGTTGTGGGACAGTAACGGTCAACTATGATGGCATGAAGAAAAATCGCTGTGTGATTGGCGATAACTGCTTTATTGGCTGCAATACCAATTTGATTGCACCGGTGAAACTGGGCAAGGGTGCGTACACGGCAGCTGGTTCTACCGTAACCAAGGATGTACCAGATTATGCATTGGCAGTGGAGCGGGCAGACTTGAAGATGAAAGAGGGATATAGCTTGAAGAAATTAAAGGGTAAGCTGATCCCGGATGACAATCAGAAGTGATGGCGGTTATACGAGAAATCAAATCATTTGAATATCCGTTATTGGAAGACTTTTTATATGAAGCGATTTTTATTCCAGATGGCATAGAGCCACCACCGAAATCCATTGTCCAAGAACCAGAGTTGCAGATTTATGTTTCCCACTTTGGAGAAAAGAAAGATGATCGGGCACTGGTAGCAGAAGTAGACGGCAAGGTGGTCGGAGCGGTCTGGGCACGCATGATGCCGGATTACGGGCACATTGACGATGAAACCCCTTCCCTTGCCATTTCTCTTTATAAAGCGTATCGAGGTCTTGGAATTGGTACAGCATTATTACAAGTGATGCTTTCTTTTTTAAAGGAAAGCGGATATACTCGTACTTCCCTTTCTGTACAGAAGGCAAATCATGCGGTAAAGCTGTATCAAAAGGTAGGCTATAAGGTGGTAGAGGAGAATGATGAAGAGTACATCATGGTAAAATATCTGTAAAATCGGATGGTATCCAATAAAATCACCGCAATTGCGGCATTTGTTTCGGCAGATGCCGCTTCTGTAGGTTATGAGAAAGAGTGGTAATGTTCATGGAAATTTTAGTAACAGGCGGAACCGTATTTGCAAGTAGATTCACCGCAGAATATTTCTCTGCAAAAGGACACAAGGTGTATGTACTGAACCGTGGAAATCATGTGCAATCCCCTCATGTGATTCCTATCAAAGGGGATCGGCATCATCTTGGAGATACCTTGAAAAAATATCATTTTGACGTTGTTATGGACATAACTGCATATAATTATGATGACGTAAAATTGCTATTTGAAGGGCTTGGCTCTTTTGATCATTATATTTTCGTGAGTTCAAGTGCTGTTTATCCTGAAACGTTACAGCAGCCTTTTCATGAGCAGCAAAAATGCGGCGAAAATTCCTATTGGGGTGATTATGGCATCCATAAAATTGCCGCTGAATCATTTGTATTAGAAAATATCAGAAATTCATATATTATAAGACCACCGTACCTTTATGGATCTATGAATAATCTTTATCGGGAAGCGTTTGTCTTTGATTGTGCTGAAAATGATTTGCCATTTTATGTTCCTCAAGACGGGAAAATGTCATTGCAATTCTTTCATATAAGGGATATGTGTCGATTTATTGAGATTTTACTTGACAAGCAGCCAATAGAACGAATCTATAATGTTGGAAATACTGAGATTGTTGACATTTGTCATTGGGTGAAATTATGTTACAAGGTTTTAGGAAAAAAGCCTGAGATGCAGTATGTTGACGGCAGGATTCCACAGCGAAGTTATTTTCCGTTTCTTAATTATTCTTATATTTTAGATGTTAAAAGACAAAATAGTTTGATGAAAGAAACGACACCTCTTTTTGACGGATTGTGTGAATCTTATGAATGGTATAAAAATCATAAAGAATTTGTCAAAAGGAAACCGTTGCTTGACTTTATCCATAAAAATTTTAAGTAAAGATTTTGTGCTTTGCAGCACAGCGGAAAGGAATGTTTATCAGAATGGGTATTTTTGACCTGTTTAAGCAAATAGAAAGTGACAAGCACCGCATGGGCAAGCCAGAATGGCTGATAGTTGGTTTGGGAAATCCCGGATTAGAGTATGCAGAAACTCGTCACAATGCCGGGTTTCTTGCTGTCAGTGAACTGGCAAAGCGAAACCATATTGCTATGACAGCAATGAAATTTCGTTCGGACTGCGGAGATGGGATGCTGGGAGAGACACGGTGTTTTTTTATGAAACCAGCTACTTACATGAACAACAGCGGCGAAGCCGTGGCAGCTGCCGCTGATTTTTATAAAATTCCGCCGGAACGGGTGTTGGTGCTGTATGATGATATTTCTTTGCCGCCGGGGAAAATTCGCATTCGCCGGAAAGGCAGTGCTGGCGGACACAATGGAATCAAGAGTATGATTGCCCTGCTGGGCTCGGAGGCGTTTCCAAGAATTAAGATTGGTGTGGGAGAAAAACCGCATAAAGATTACAATTTGGCAGACTGGGTACTGGGAAAGTTTCCAGAGGCAGAGATGGAGCAGATGCAGCAGGCGTTTGAACAGGCAGCAGAGGCTGCAGAACTGATTGTGGCAGGAAAAATAGAGGAAGCCATGTCGAAGTACAGTCATTGATGATTTTTATTACAAAAGCCCGCCGAATGGCGAACTGAAAAGTTTTTCGGTGCAGCAGTTTTTCAAAAATGCTGCCGGGTGATTCCCCGCAGTGCGGGGAAATGTCCCGAAGGGACAAAAGGGAAGGGCAAATTTTATGGGCGAGCAGCCCTTTATTTTTTGCGGAGCAAAAAGGAAAGCGAACGAACTGGAACAAGGAAAGTAAAAAACGTTTTGCCCACTCTATAAAAACAAAAAAATTAAAAATAAGGAGAATCTTGATGCTGTTGGTAGCGATATACAGGTCACAATGAGGTGGACAAAACGTACATAGGCAGAGAGCGAAGCGATTCTGCCGGTGGCATTCAGACCGTTTGATGGAGAGACGTATGAGGATCGATTCTTCGGCAACCTTGTCCGAGTCGTCCGGCAGATTCGCTACGCTGTTTGCCTGTGACCGCTGTCTGCCGTAGTACGCTGTACCAGCTTGCAACCTCTTTCCTCTAAATTTCTGTTATCTATACTGTTTTGTTTTTTCGGAGGGCGAACAGCGGATCGTTTATTCCTCGTTCGTTTTCTGATTCCAATTTGCAATGTTTTGCAGGGGACAGCTGTCCTTTTTTTAGAGGATGCCCTTTCCCTTTGTCGGCTGCGCCGACATTCTTGCCCAACCTTTTTGTCAGCGTTGTTGACATTTTCCAACGCAGTGGGAAATCACCCTTTCCGCCAAGCGGAATCCGCTTGACCATAGTCGCCTGCGGCGTGTAATGCTATCTGTTATCCCATTCATTACAGCCACTTTTCGCCACCTTTGAAAATAGATAAGATATAAAATGAAAGGAGACAGCCATGCCATTTTTTGAAACCACCTTCCAGCAGCTACAGTGTTATCGTCAACTCCAACAAGCAAAAAAAGATAGATGCTCCCCGGTTGCCCTCACTGGCTGTGCAGCAGTACAAAAAGCACAGCTTGCCCTTGCACTTTCCAGTGAGGAATCTCCAATTTTGGTTTTAACTGGTGAAGAGGCAGAGGCACGCCGCCTCTGTGATGATATCAATGCCATGACCGGTAAACAGACGGCACAGCTGTTTCCGTCCAAAGAATTGATTTTTGCACCGGCAGAGGGCATTTCTACTGCCTATGTTCATGCCAGATTGGGGGTGCTCTCTGCCTTGCAGCAGAAAACCTGTCCCATTGTCGCTGCCAGTGTAGAGGCTTTCATGCAGCCAGTCATTCCGCCGGAACAGCTGCGGGCGGAAACCATTACGCTGAAAAGCGGCGATACGATTCCGATTGAAACTCTGCGAAATCAATTGATTGCAATGGGGTATTTACGCTGTGAAGCTGTGGAAGGAGCTGGGCAGTTTTCCATTCGGGGGGATATTGTGGATATCTTTTCTGCACAGTCTCCCCTCCCCTATCGAGTGGAATTTTGGGACGAGGAAATTGATACGATTTCCCTTTTTGACTCACAGACGCAGCGTCGAACAGAAACCATTTCAGAAATGACCTTGATTCCAGCAAAGGAAACCCTTTGTTCTTCCACGGAGTTAACAGAATGCATCCGCAGTCATGCCAAAACTTTGCGTGGCAAATATGCTGCGATTGCAAAGGAACAACTTCTGAAAGAGGCACAGCAGTTGGAAGATGGTCTGGAATTGGTGCAAATAGATAAATATTATCCGCTGATTCATGAAATCCCTTCCCTGCTGACAGATTACGGTTTTTCTGCTGTTTTGCTCAGCGAATATACTTCTATTGCTGAAACCACGAGAACATTGCTTGCCCGGTATCGGGAGGATTGTAAGGTGCTGTTGGAAGATGGGATTCTCTGCCGTGGACTGGATGGCTATTATCAAGAACCGGAGGTACTACAGCAGCGGCTGGCATCGTTATTCTGCATCTATGCTAATCAGTTTTTACAGGGTGGCACGCATGTTGCCTATCAGAAATTGCTGTCGGCAGAGTTTGTACAGCTTTCCCCTTGGGGCGGAGAACTACGGCAGTTAAATGAGGACTTAAAAAGTTATCTTGACCAAAACTGCACCATTCTGCTGCTTGCTGGAAGTGAAAAGACCTTGCCGATTCTGCAAAAGGACTTGCAGGAAAGCGGAATCCCCTGTCAGCTGGCAGCCAATTCCACCGAATGGTTTCCCCGTCAGGTCTATCTGATGACCGGCAGTTTGTCTGGTGGATATTACTGTCCGGAAACCCATATGGTTGTTATGACACAGGGCAGAACCATGCGTGCCGGCAGCCGGAAACGGCGGCTGCACAAAGAAGGGGCAGCCTTGCACAGCCTTTCTGACTTGACACCGGGCGATCTGGTGGTACATACGACCCACGGCATTGGACGATTTCTTGGCATTCGCAAATTGGAATTGGAGGGCATGACCAAGGATTATATCACGATTCAGTATCGGGGCAACGAGAACCTCTACGTGCCTGTCACCCAGATGGATTTGGTATCCCGTTACATCAGCGGACGGGATGACAGCGGGGTCAAGCTGAATCGCCTTTCCTCGGCAGACTGGCAAAAAACCCGAAACAATGTCAAACGAGCTGTCAAGGATATGGCGAAGGAGCTTACTGCACTCTATGCCAAACGGGAAAAAAGCGAGGGCTTTGCGTTTTATCCGGATGACAATGTTCAGAATGATTTTGAAGCCCGTTTCCCTTATGTTGAAACAGAGGATCAGCTGCAATCTATTGCGGAAATCAAGGCAGATATGGAACGACCTCGTCCTATGGATCGGCTGCTGTGCGGCGATGTGGGATTTGGCAAAACAGAAGTGGCACTGCGTGCTGCCATGAAATGCATCCTCAGTGGCAAACAGTGTGCTATTTTGGTGCCGACTACCGTGCTTGCCATGCAGCATTACCAGACAGCATTGCGGCGGTTTGAAACGTTTCCAGTCAATGTAGTATTGCTCTCCCGTTATAATTCTGCCAAGCAGACGAAGGAAAACCTGAAAAAAATTCGGACTGGCGTTGCTGATTTGGTGATTGGTACGCATCGTATCGTACAGAAAGATGTACAGTTTAAGGCATTGGGATTGGCGATTGTGGACGAAGAGCAGCG
This sequence comes from Oscillospiraceae bacterium, assembly GCA_030523195.1. GTDB lineage: Bacteria > Bacillota > Clostridia > Oscillospirales > Ruminococcaceae > Ruminococcus_C. The sequence goes on along the minus strand of JAUNJC010000084.1, from coordinate 2,391 downwards.
ATTCGGTGTGGCACATAAGGAGAAATTCAAAGAGATGTTTCCCGGTGTGGATATGCTGACGCTTTCGGCAACGCCAATTCCACGCACCCTAAATATGGCAATGAGTGGGATTCGGGATATGTCTGTGATTGCAGAACCGCCGCAGGATCGCTATCCCGTACAGACCTACGTGATGGAGTACCATCTGGGCGTATTGGTGCAGGCAATGCGGCGAGAGCTGAAACGAGGCGGACAGGTGTACTATATTCACAATCGGGTGGAAACAATGCCGCAGACAGCAGCAAAGCTGCAAGAAGTTATGCCGGAGGCAAGAATTGCAATTGCAAATGGACAGATGGACGAAAAGGAACTGTCTGAAATCTGGCGGCAATTGGTGGAATATGAGATTGACATTTTAATCTGCACGACCATTATTGAAACCGGTGTGGATGTCCCTAACGTCAATACGCTGATTATTGAGCGGGCAGATTGTTTTGGATTATCGCAGCTGTATCAGCTGCGAGGGCGAGTGGGACGTTCGAACCGAAGAGGATATGCCTATTTTACATTCCGAAGAGATCAGGTGTTGTCGGAAGAAGCTTCCAAGCGTTTAACTGCCATGCGGGAATTTACGCAGTTTGGCAGCGGTTTTCAAATCGCCATGCGGGATTTGGAGATTCGGGGAGCAGGCAGCTTGCTGGGCGGCAGACAGCATGGACATATGGAAGCCGTCGGCTACGAGATGTATTTGCAGCTGCTGAATGAAGCGATTGCAGAGGAAAAAGGAGAACCGATTCAGAAGACCGCAGAGTGTGTAGTAGATCTGCAAATGGAAGCCCATATTCCGGAAACTTATATTGAAAGTTTGAGTCAGCGGCTGGATATTTACCGAAAGATTGCCGCCATCGTCACAGAGGAAGACCGTTTGGACTTGTTGGATGAGCTGATTGACCGATATGGAGAACCGCCGAAAGCGATTTTGGGATTGCTGACGGTGGCATTACTGCGAAATCAGGCAGCACAACTTGGCATTACAGAAATTACGCAGCGGAACAATACGCTTTATTTTTACATGGAACATCCCACACAGGAACAAATTACAGCACTTGCTTGTCAATACCGGGGCAAAATTGTGTTTAATGGGATGCAAAAGCCGTACATTGGAGTGCGGATGGAACCAAAGCAATTGCCTTTGGAGCAGATGCAGGCAGTACTTTCTGTTATGGATATAAGAGAAACGAAAAAATAATATAATGCGTGTTGGAGGAAAAAAGCTTTTCTAAGAAATCTGAAAATGTATTTTTATAAAACATCTATTATTTTATAAAGCGGGTATTAAAAGGGCGGTTTCTGAGCGGAAATCGTATGCAGAAAATGTTGCCTTTTGGAACAGCCAAAAAAGGGACAAAATGGGAAATAGAGTCTGAAATTGCATGATTTCTGATTAAAATACGGAAAGTTAAACAAAAATGTCAGCGGAATTTGTGCAAATTGTGCATTTACAGGGCTGAAAAAGTATGTTATAATGAACCTAAACATATGCATAAAGCGTTGCAGACGGAAGATGGGGTGCAGAGTCTGCACACATAATTTCATTGGAGGAGATATTTCATGAAAAGAGAAATTAAAAACGTCCTCATAGCTTCTGCCTTTGCAGCTTCTTTAATGGTCAGTGCCTTGCCGCTTGCCGCTGTGCCTGTAAGGGCGGAAGAACCCACAGAGGTGTCTGTCATTCCGCTGCTGGGTGAGGAGGATACGCTGACTACGACAACAACAACCGATGCATTGGGTAGTGATGTGACAACAGAAACAACGACAACGACGGTTCCCGTTCCTGTTGTGACAGTCAATGCAAAATTACATGCATCTTTTAATGGAGATAATACGGATCTTCCTTCTACAGATGTTGTCATCAGCAGTGACAATCAGGCAGATACTTACGAGATTTCCTGTATGTTGACAGATGATGCCACAGCTGTTGACTATATTTATCTGGACTTTATGCTGCCGGATGCTACACAATCTATCCGCACCCTTTGTCCAGATTTTAAAGTAACCGCTACAAAGGTACTTACGGGTTTGGATATGACAACAGAAGTGACTTATACGATGGCGGATGCTGCTGTCAATTATGATTATACGGATGCTTCTGGAAATCGGGGCGTTCGGGTGACTTTGTGCGATGCAGCGAGTACGGGGGATGGTTATCTGGCAAAAGATGCAAACATTACAGATAACCTGAAAGTGGTATTTACGATAAGTGGTCTGGAGGCAGTGGATCCCAATACTACGACAACAACGACTACAACTGGTACGGGAACAACTACGACAACCGTAAATGTAAACGGTGCGTATGATACCAACGGCAAGGGCAGCAGTTCTTATTCTGTTGGCAATAGTAGTAACAATAGT
>JAUNJC010000083.1 GCA_030523195.1 Oscillospiraceae bacterium | reverse complement strand
CTACAATGCTATGAATTCATTTGACGAGGTATTTGAACATGTAAAACGATATTGTCTGGACGAAGGGCAAATTCCGGAAGTTGCAGTCAAACTCTGGATTGATGCATTAAAACCGGTAGACCTGAGTGGAACCGATGCGGTGTTCACGGTACAATCGGATTTTCAGCGTTCCGTCATTCTCAGTAACTATGAAAACTTGCTCAAAGAAGCCTTTCACAATATTCTCGGATTTGATGTCAACTTATGCATCCGCATAGAAGAAGCACCAGATCCCCTTACATCAGTACAGCAAAACAAGATTCCAGATGATGCGGAACTGGAACGCCGCAGCGAGCAGTTAGAAAAAAGTTTTGAAGGTGCCAATTATGAATATACGTTTGAAACTTTCATTGTCGGCCGCTCCAATGAATTTGCCTATGCTGCTTGTACTGCGGTTTCAAAAGAACCGGGTAAAAATTACAACCCACTATTTATTTATGGGCCTTCTGGACTGGGCAAAACCCATCTGATGCATGCCATTGCCCATGAAGTGGAACAACATCATCCAGATTATAATATTATTTATGTCACCAGTGAAGAATTCGGCAATGACCTCATTAACGGTATTAACCGCAACAACATGGAGAGCTTTCATGACAAATATCGTTCTGCTGATGTTCTGCTCATTGACGATATTCAGTTTTTCAGCAATAAAGATCGCATGCAGGAAGAATTTTTCCATACTTTCAATAAGCTTCACGCAGAAGGCAAACAAATTGTCATTACATCCGACAAACCGCCGAAAGAACTGAAAACACTGGAAGAACGAATCCGGACACGATTTGAATGGGGCTTGATTACCGATATTACGATTCCGGATTTTGAAACCAGGATTGCAATTATTCGCCGAAAAGCAGAACTGTTGGATCTGCATATTCCAGATGATGTGGCAGAATTTATTGCCAATCGGCTGAAGACCAACATTCGGCAGCTGGAAGGGGCGGTAAAGAAACTGAAGGCACTGAAGCACTTTGCCGGTTCTGCACCGTCTATTTCCATGGCACAAAGTGTCATCAAGGATATTCTGAACAATGATCAGCCTGTCCCAATTACCGTGGAAAAGATTATTGCCGAAGTAGCAGATGTTTATGGCGTCACACCGGAAGAAATCCGCAGCAGCAAGCGTTCCAGTCAAATTTCTACGGCACGCAAAGTGGCAACTTATGTCGTACGGGAAATTACACAGATGCCGCTGCAATCCATTGGAACAGAATTCGGCGGCAGAGACCATTCCACCATTGTCTATGCGATTAACAATATTGAAGCAGGCATGAAACGAGATGCAAATCTGAAACAACTGGTCGAAGATATCATTAAAAATATCAAAAATAAGTCACGGTAACACCACCACAAAAGACAAACAAAAAATTGCTCTGGAGCAAAACAGGAAACGACACAAAACCATTTCTTATGAAATCTTACGGAACAAGAGCAATGTTGAAAACCGCTTCTCTGTTCCTGAAAAACGCACTTGTTGACAGCGTTAAACGAGCTTTCCACAACGTTTTCCACAACTTGTTGAAAGTGTTGTGGAAAGCCAAACAACGTCTATTTTCCTCTTGCAGCGGCAATCTACACCAACGGTTTTACACAATACCAGCCAAACCTAATTCCACAGTTTACACACCTGCTTTTTTCTGCTCCTGTGACAATGATGACTTTTCCACAAATGCTTCCACAAACTTTTCGTTTCTACTCCACACACTTTCCACTTTTCAAAATGAAACAGACAAGTTCCACTTTTTCACATTTTCTCAAAATGAACAATGTGGAGAAAACAACAAGCAATTTCGGACAAGTTTTCTCTTTTCCACGGTTTCCACAACCTCTACTACTACTACTATTTTTTTATTTCTTTCTTTTCTGTCATTTCTGCACCTACGATGCCATTCTCAAAAAAACTTGTGGAAACCATTTTGCCAAACAATCATTCCACTGTGGAATGTACCATACAACTGTTATCCCAACTGAGAAAGGAGTTCTATTTATATGAAATTGATCTGCGAAAGACAGACACTCTATCAGGCAGTTACCTATGTTTCAAAGGGCGTTGCACAAAAATCTACCATCCCAGCGTTAGAGGGAATCCGAATGCAATTAAAACCAGGACAGTTACAGCTTACCGGATACGATTTGGAGTTCGGTATTCAAACACATTTAGAAGTAGAAACAGAAGATACCGGAGAATTTGTCATTTATGCACGACTGCTCAGTGAATCTCTGCGGCGTTTTTCTGGTTCTACCGTCACCATAGAAATAGATGAACAACTGGCAGTCACCATGCACTGTGATGCAACAGAATTTCACATTTCTGCAATGTCCGCAGAAGATTATCCAGCATTGCCGGAATTGACAATGGAAAATGGCTTAACACTGGAACAGGGAACATTACGTTCTATGATCAATCAGACTTATTATGCAGCTTCTCTTAACGAAAACAAACCTGTTTTTACTGGTGAACTATTTGAAACAGTTGGCGAGGAACTGCGTGTTGTTGCCATTGACGGCTATCGGCTTGCCATTCGAGTGGAAAAGATTGCAGCATTGGAGCCATATCATTTTGTCGTGCCAAAACGAACTTTGCTGGAGGTTGCTTCTATGTTAAAAGAGGATGCGGAAGAGCCGTGTGAAGTAACCGCCACCAGAAATCATATTGCCTTTGCATTTCAGGGCTACTTGGTTTTCTCCCGTCTGTTAGAGGGAGAATTCCATAACTATCAAAGCAGCATTCCCAGCAGTTATGAGACGGAAGTGGTTCTAAAAACTACGGATTTGATCTCCTGTCTGGAACGCTGTTCGCTGCTGATTAACAGTAAATTTAACGCACCAATTCGGTGTACATTCTCAAACGGACAATTGAATGTCCGCTGTGAAACCGGAATTGGAAAGATTAATGATACGATTTCGGCAAGGATTCAGGGACCGGATGTGACAATTGGATTTAATAACCGATATTTGCTGGAGGCGGCAAAAGCTTCGGACTGCGATCAGGTCAAATTACAGTTGACAGGCGGCAATCATGTGGCAAAGATGGTGCCCATGCAGGGAGAGAGCTTTATTTTTCTGCTGATGCCAATTCAGCTGCGGTAAAGGTACATGATGGGCTGCCGCTGATTTTGTATTTTTATACTAGGCTCTATTGCAAAATCTACAATTTTGCAATACCGGCAATGAATTGCCGGTGGTGGCTTTGCCACCAAGAGCCGCCGTTCATACTGTCCTCGCAAAGCCGATGGCTTTGCAGCCGCTTTTAGCGGCACTGCAAACAACACCGTTGTTTGCAATAGAGGACAGTATATATTTCAAATCATCAAAAGGAGATCTTTCTATGGCAAAAGAACATCTGACCGTCACCATTCATACACCGTTTATCAAACTGGATGCTCTGCTGAAATTTGCCGGACTCTGTGATACTGGCGGCTTCGCAAAAGAACTCGTACAGCAAGGTGTAGTATCCGTTAACGGTAGTGTCTGTACCATGCGGGGAAAGAAGATTTATCCCGGTGATATGGTTACAGTCGATCGCTTTGAAGTTCAGGTGACCAGCAGCACATGAGATTGACTTCCATTTCTGTGAATGGCTTTAAAAATCTGAAACAGGTACAGTTCCGGCCCTGTCCGCACTATAATTTGATTATCGGCGAAAATGCACAGGGCAAGACCAATTTTTTAGAGGCAGTTTGGATGATGACTGGCTGCCGCAGCTTTCGGGGCACACGGGAACGAGATTATCTCAGTACAGACGGAACGCCGCTGCATGTGGAAATCACCTTTCATGACGGCAGGAGAGAACAGGTTTTGACCTGTGATATGCCATCCTTAAAAGAACGAAAATTTACTTGCAACGGCATTCCCATTCAGAAAATGGGGGAGTTGTTTCACGCCTTTCATTGTATTGCCTTTACACCAGAGGATATTGCATTGGTTAACGGAACGCCGGATGTGCGGCGAAATTTTTTGGATTTATCTCTTTCGCAGCTTCAGCCGCATTGTCTGGAGTTGGTGCGTCGGTATCAGTTGATTTTATCGCATCGAAACGCAGTGTTGCGGCAGCCGATTGCAGCGGCACAGCGGGAAGCGGCCTTGGATATCTGGGATGTACAGCTTGCTGCTGCCGGTGCAGAATTGGCAGCACAACGAGCCAATTATGTGCAGATGCTGGCAGAAACCTGTGTGCCGCTCTATCAGGAGATTGCTGCTCAGAAAGAGGCATTGCAAATCCGATATCATGCGAATGTGTACGGGGAATCGCCGGACTTGCCAGAACATGCTGACCATACTATGCAGGAACAGTATCAGAAACGGCTGCTGACAGCACGAGAGAATGACTTACAGCTTGGCTTTACGAGTGTTGGTGTTCACCGGGATGAACTGGTGTTAAAACTCAACGAACAGCCTGCCCGTACCTTTGGTTCACAGGGGCAGAAAAAAAGCCTGTCGCTGGCACTGCGGCTCTCACAGGCGGCATTGTACGGTAAACGTTATCAGGCTTCGCCAATTCTCTTGTTGGATGATGTGATGGGAGAATTGGATGCTGGACGGCAGCAGGTTGTTTACACGGTGATACAGGATATGCAGGTTTTTTTGACAACGTGTCATGCGGAGTCTTTGATTGATGCTGTACAGGGAGAACGGCTGTATCTGCACAATGGACAGCAAGTGCCGAAGGAATAACAATCTTAATTTTATCTGGCATCATGACAATTTTTAGAGGATAGGGTAGATTTTATGCTGCTGGCAATTGGGGTTACAGACAGCGTAGCGATTCTGCTGGACAGTTCAGACAAGCTTTCCTAAGAATCATGAAAATAAAATTCCATGTGTAAAAATAAATTGCCGTAAGGCTGTTTTCCGTGTCGGAACACAGCAGAAATCTGCGAAATTCCGACCAATTTTTCGGCAAAAAAATTACACTTTTAATAATATAAAGCAGTACGCTGCGAAACTGCACAGCGGCAGCACTGCAAAACAACCAATCTAGTTTTCCACAGACTGTTGAAAACAATGTGGAAAAGCTGTTTAGTATTGTGTAAATCTTGTGAAAACAGGCAGGACAAATGAGCGGCATCTGCCCTGCAACAGGAGGAAAAAAACAATGACAGAAGAACAGAAAGCAAACGATCTTCAGTATGATGCCAATCAGATTCAAGTACTGGAGGGACTGGAAGCGGTACGAAAACGACCGGGTATGTATATTGGTTCCACTGGTCCAAAGGGGCTGCATCATTTGGTGTATGAGATTGTAGACAATGCCATTGATGAAGCACTTGCCGGTTTCTGTACGGAAATTATAGTGGAACTGCTGCCGGGGGAGATTGTAAGAGTTGCCGATAATGGACGAGGCATTCCGGTTGGCATTCATCCCAAGGAGGGCATTTCTGCGGCCACCGTTGTGTATACCATCCTGCACGCAGGTGGGAAGTTCGGCGGCGGCGGTTATAAGGTTTCCGGCGGTCTGCATGGGGTAGGTGCTTCCGTTGTCAACGCTCTTTCTGCGTGGCTGGAATTGACGGTTCGGAATGGAGAACACGTTTACTTCCAGCGATTCGAGCGAGGCAATTACAGCAAACCATTGGAGGAAATCGGAGATACTACAGAAACGGGTACGGAAGTTCGCTTTCAGGCAGATGATGAGATTTTTGAAAGTACGGTTTATGACTATGATGTGCTGCTCAAGCGGCTGAGAGAACAGGCGTTTTTGAATGCTGGAATTCGGATTGTATTTCGAGATCTGCGGAATGCGGAAGCACCGAGAGAGGAAATTTTACACTATGAAGGGGGAATCCGGCAGTTTGTGGAGCACATCCACAAGACCCGTGGTCTGAGTTCTCTGTCTGGTGATGTCATCTATATCAGCGGAACAGAGGGCGATTCCATGGCGGAAATCGCCATGCAGTACAATGACAGCTACAATGAGCTGGTGCTGTCCTTTGCGAATAATATTCATACAATTGATGGTGGTACCCATGAAGTCGGCTTTAAGAACGCTCTGACCAAGGTGATGAACGAGTATGGCAGGAAATTTAACCTACTGAAGGAAAATGTTCGGCTGTTGGGAGATGATGTCAGAGAGGGTTTGACGGCGATTATTTCGGTCAAGCTGACAGAATGCGAATTTGAGGGACAGACCAAGGGGAGACTGGGCAATCCCTCTGTGAAGCCATTTATTGAAAAGTTGGTAACGGAAAAGCTGATGAATTTCTTAGAGGAAAATCCGGCGGTCGCAAGAGCCATTTTTGATAAGAGCCTTTCCGCACAGAAGGCGAGAGAAGCTGCTAAAAAAGCACGGGATTTGACTCGAAGAAAAACGGCGATGAACAGTGTTTCTCTGCCGGGTAAACTGGCAGACTGCTCCGAACGGGGTGTGGACGGCACCGAGATTTATATTGTCGAGGGAGATTCTGCGGGTGGTTCTGCGAAAGAGGGCAGAGACCGGCGGTATCAGGCAATTTTGCCGCTCTGGGGCAAAATGCTGAATGTAGAAAAGGCACGGATTGATAAAGTGTACGGCAATGAAAAGCTGATGCCGGTGGTGACGGCGCTGGGGACTTCCATTGGAGAGGATTTTGACCTTTCTAAGCTGCGGTATGGCAAAGTGATTATCATGGCGGATGCCGATGTCGATGGTTCGCATATCCGCACTTTGTTGTTGACATTCTTCTTCCGATTTATGCGTCCTTTGCTTACAAATGGCAATATTTATATTGCACAGCCGCCGTTGTTTAAGGTTTCCAAAGGGAAAAAGTTCAAGTATGCATTTGATGAAGCAGAACGAGATCAGTATATTGCAGAATTTTCAAAGGATGACGGCAATGCAAAGATCAATGTACAGCGGTATAAAGGCTTGGGAGAAATGAGTTCTGAACAACTCTGGGAAACTACGATGAATCCAGAAACAAGAAGTATGTTGCAGGTTTCGTTGGAGGATGCGGAGCAGGCAGATGAGATCTTTACGATTCTGATGGGCGATCAGGTCACACCGAGAAAACAGTTTATTGAAACTAATGCACGGTACGTGCAGAATCTGGATATTTAACACAAGGAGGAACAGGAGCAATGGCACAAAAAACATTTCTGGTTCCGCAAACACCGCCTTATGTTGTACCGGTTGAATTATATGATGAGGCGTACCGGCTGTATCAGCGGCGGTTTTTGATGTGGAAAAACTGGATTTTGGAAGCGGTCTTGGTGCTGCTGAGCGTGGATTTTATTGTAACAGCGTTCAAAGATCCCAGTAATATGCTGGTCTATTTTTTGTTGATTTTGTGTGTGGTATTGTTGGGGCTGCTGATTTTTCATCCGCTGCGGATTCGGCGGCGTGTGATGGATGCGGTGAAAGAGTTGGGAGAGATTCCCTATGTTGCTGCTCTGTCGGAGCAGGAAATTGTGATTCAGACGTGGACAGAAGACCCATCCGAAGAGATTCCGCCAACGGTTTTGGAATATGATAAAAATATGCGAATCATAGAGGCAGAACAATTCTTTTTGATTTGTGAGGGCAAAGAACGGTTTTATGTTTTGCCGAAAAAGACATTGTATGATGAGCAGATTTTTGCGATGCGGCGGTTTCTGCGGCAGAAGTTAGGGAAGCGATTTCAGTCGAATTTTTAACAAAAAATGATTTGGCAAGTAAAATTCGCCGAACGGTTCAGAAAAGGTTGCCTTAAGAAAGCATTCCCATATTTTTCTAAATGAAACGATTGGAATGCTGCCGGCAAGGCTGGGGGATACCCCTAGCTTGCCTGTGTAAGCATCCATTGCCCCTGTGCAGCCTTTTCATAAATTCGATGGAAATATTTTTAGAGGGGCGATGGATGAGAGAAAAGGTTGTTTTTAATCAGACGGTTTGATTGCCGCCGGTAGAATTGTGGTCATTCTTGCTGCAAACCGTTTTGTTTCATGGAATGGGTAAAACGCTTTTTGGTTTTTCCTATTTAAACTTGCTTTTCTATTTTTGCTTCGCAAAAACGTGGGCTGCTCGCCCACACCTAGGCAGCATTTTTGAAAAACTGCTGCACCCAAAAACTTTTTATTTCGCCGTTCGGCGGATGAAACAACGCTTTTGTATATCACACATTGACAAATAAAGGTGGATGAAAAATAAATGAGTGAAGAAAAAACAACCCCGATTGAAAATCGGGACGGCAAAATTACGCCTGTGGACATCGGACAGGAAATGCAGAAGTCTTTTCTGGAATATGCCATGTCCGTCATTGTGGCAAGAGCTTTGCCGGATGTACGGGACGGCTTAAAGCCGGTACACCGCCGGATTCTCTATACCATGTATGAAAATAATCTGACACCGGACAGACCGTATCATAAATGTGCGGATACCGTTGGTTCCGTGCTGGGTCGTTACCATCCACATGGTGACGCTTCTGTTTATGATGCATTGGTACGTTTGGCACAGTCGTTCTCTCTGCGGTATGAACTCGTAGATGGACAAGGTAACTTCGGTTCTGTGGACGGCGATCCACCGGCTGCCTATCGTTATACGGAAGCTCGTATGTCGAAAATTGCATTGGAAATGTTGACCGACATCCAAAAGGAAACCGTTCCGTTTGTGCCGAACTATGACGAACGATTGCAGGAGCCGGCGGTGCTGCCGTCTCGGTATCCCAATATTTTGGTCAATGGTTCTACCGGCATTGCAGTCGGCATGGCAACCAATATTCCGCCGCATAACCTTGGCGAAGTGATTGATGGTTTGATTCTGATGATGGAACAGCCGGATTGCTCTTTGGAGCAGCTTATGCAGTGCATTAAGGGACCAGACTTTCCAACTGGCGGCATTATCATGGGACTTTCCGGCATTCGTGCTGCCTATGGTACCGGACGAGGGAAGATTACCCTGCGAGGCAAGACAGAGTTTGAAACGGTTCGGGGACGGGAGAGCATTATCATCACAGAAATCCCTTATATGGTCAATAAGGCAAGATTGGTAGAGAGCATCGCTGATCATGTTAAAGAAAACCGGATTGATGGCATTTATCATATTCAGGACGAGTCCAGCCGAGAGGGTATGCGGGTTGTGATTGAACTGAAAAAGGATGCCAATCCGCAAATTGTCCTGAATAAGTTGTTCAGTTATACACAGCTACAGGATACGGTTGGGGTCAATATGTTGGCACTGGTCAACGGCGAACCAAAGGTGTTAACCCTAAAGCAGATTCTGGAACAGTACCTGCAATTCCAAGTAGAAGTCATTACCAATCGGACAAAATATGAGCTGAAAAAGGCAGAAAAACGGGCACATCTCTTGCAGGGATTTGTGGTAGCCATTGATCATATTGATGAAGTCATTGCGATTCTGCGAAGCAGCCGTACCATTCCAGAGGGCAAACAGCGGTTGATGGATCGCTTCAAGGATATGGACTTGACTGCTCTGCTGGATCGGGCACAGTATGACACGGAAAAATATCAGATGGAGCAGCAAATTGGTTTGTCCGATGAACAGGCAGATGCCATTGTACAGATGCGGCTGGGACAATTGACCGGTATGGAACGGCAGAAGGTGACCGATGAACTATACACTTTGCTTGCGAAAATCTCAGATTATTTGGATATTTTGGCAGACGAACAGCGTGTATACGGCATTATCCGCAGCGATTTGGAGGATATCCGCAAGCGATTTGGCGATAAGCGGCGGACGGAAATCCAGATGGTAGATGGGGAAGTGGACATTGAAGACCTAATTCCTGTGGAAGACTGCGTGGTGACGTTTACAGAAAGCGGCTATATGAAGCGGATGCCGGTGGATGTCTATAAGACACAGAAACGTGGCGGAAAAGGTGTCAGCGGCATGAAACAGCGAGAGGCAGACTTTGTCAATGAAATGT
>JAUNJC010000233.1 GCA_030523195.1 Oscillospiraceae bacterium | reverse complement strand
AGAACGTATTCTATTATATCATAATTTTTCTGGGCTGTCAACTGTTTTCTGCATATTGTTGAATTTTTTTCTGGAAAGCCGTATTCCAGTCCGTTTTGCTTTGCGAAAACCGAACATGATTCATGTAGAATCCAGAAATATTTTCAAAGATCACATTTTCTTCCTGGTTATGCAGAATGATGGGTTCTGCTTGTTCAGACAGCAAGGTATGCAGTTCCCATTGAAACACTTTTCCATTTGCTCCAGCTGTAAATAACAGATTGCCAGCTGCTTTCACATCCAGAAGGGGCGTGTCATGGACACATCTTGCCACCAGTTTGGCATTGGTTACATCATTCACGGCAAAGATGAGCAGTAAATAGGAATAAGTTGCGGCAGCAGCATATAATTTTCCTTGATAACGGAAGAAAATCCCAGCAGTTACGCCATTGTAATTGTCTAAAGCATCTTGCCGAAGAATGTTGATTTTTGTATTTGCTTCTTCTTGATAAAGATACTGGCGTCCATCTTCTGTTTGCAGTAGAAAAAAGTTGCTTTGAAGCTGCTGATACCGGCTGCCACAGAATAGCATACAGCGTGTTTGTCCATCCCATATTGTATTCTCATCTATATCTCGTAGAAGAACATCATTTTGTTTGATTTTTTCTGTATTATAATATTCTATAATTTTTATTTTTTGTTGATTTGTTTTAGTAAGTTCATAAATAATCGAATTATGTTGTGTTGTCCAAGTAAGCAAGAGTAATTTGTTTGTTCCATCTTCTTTTTGTACCATACAGAGTTTTCTGCAACGCTGAAAGTATGGGAAATTCTTTAAATCCTGCTGGTCTAATTCCAATGCACAATTTTTTTGCAAATCAATTGCATATAAACCAAGAATCCCATTTTTGGTCATGCCAACAAGGGTGCCGTCTGAAAAAAGACCAATGGAGTATACCAGATATGGCATGAGAATGGTGCAAATGCACGCTTCTGTTTGGGCATTCCAGACACAGATGGTGTGGTCATGAGAACAGGAGATAAGCAATTCTGTTTCTCCAAGCATGAAATATTTTACTTGATATACCCAGTTGTGGTGGGCAGGAATGCTCTGTATACAGTGCCATTTTCCGGTGAGCCAGTCTCTGGAGAGATGATGCAGTGTGCCATCATAGGAACTGGTGTAGAGTGTGGTTTCATTGACAGGGAATAAATCATGAATACCAGCATCATAGCCCAGAAAGTGATAGTGAATGCTTTCCGTATTGGTGTTGATAATCTGTAGGGAACGATCAAGGGAACTCAGCATAATTTCATCTGCATTCAGATAGCAGGCAGTTTCAATTTCAAAATTTTGGTTGCCGTAATATGGCTTACACACAAAGTCCTTTCCGGGAAGAGACAGCGTTACTTCGGTAATACAGGCTTCTCGATAGCCATAGATCTTATTGCAGATACAAAACTTGGAGGTTTCCGGTGAGAGAACAATATCGTTGAATCCGCTGAACTGATCTGTATGTTGTTTTTTCTGAATTTCAAAGCAGCCGTTTGGTGCAGAGAGCAATATTACAGAAGTGTGCTTACCACGCAGATT
>JAUNJC010000082.1 GCA_030523195.1 Oscillospiraceae bacterium | reverse complement strand
GATAGATAAAAGAAACATCTAAAAGCATTTTTTCCGAAAGTATTCTTCTAATTTTCCCATTTCTCTTTTATTTTAATAAAACAGAAACATTCTGCTGTCTCAAAAAAACAGTTGTCTGTTTGTTGTTCATAGTCGGGGTATCAAATAACTAAAATTCAAATGGAAACACTACTCTATATTTTAATCGAACATTTGTTTGTTAACTTAGGTAATAGTCGCTATATTTGTTCAGCTATGCACATGGATATGGGGAATATTACAATCAAAGGAGAATTGACTTGAATATAACTCAGGGAAATCTTCGGATATGTCCGGTGTAGAGCTGAGAGCCGTTAACAAGACTGATAACCGAAAAAGGAAATCATAACAAAGGTAAAAGTCGTGAGAATGGAAAATAATACTTCAAATTAAAAATAAGACCATTGAAGCAAGGTTATGAAAGATATACATTATTATTTTATTCTGAATGTCGGTGCAGCCGATGGTGGGGAAGTTACCCATGCGGTCTTTCAGGGAAAGATAGAATATAAACCGGGAGCTTTTGACGCTTTTTGGGATAGGGATGAAGCGGTTTCTCGATTAGAAAGTGAAGAGATCCGCAAACAGATGGTAGAGTTAGGTGTGCAGATGGAAATTGTACAGATACCTTAACCGGAATAATGGTTTTATAAAGCTTGTATTGGATGCCGGATTTTAAATAATCCATTGGACTAATTATCTTTGCACGCTAATTTTAAATTATCAAAGAAATGACTAAATCGGAAATCGTAAAGGAAATATCTGCCAGAACTGGCATCGACGGCAAAGCGGTGCTTGCCGTGGTTGAAGGATTCATGAACGAGGTAAAGACTTCGTTGGGTAAGGAGGAAAATGTCTATCTTCGTGGATTCGGTAGTTTCATAGTGAAGAAGAGAGCGCAAAAGACTGCCCGGAATATCTCTAAGAATACTACTATGATTATTCCGGCTCATAACATACCGGCATTTAAACCGTCTGACGAATTTTTGAAAATGGTAAAACAACAGAACGCATAATAGGTAAACACAATGAAAGATCAGTTACGATTATTGAGAGACTGTATCAATAATGATCGTCCGGCAGTTGTCTTTCAGGGAGACGATTTTTGCGCTCCTGAGATTTTGGAGGCAGCTAAAGAAATCTATCGCAAACATGGTTGTTCCGAAGAATTTCTTTTTGACTGGCAGTTGCTTATCAATGAGGTGAAGGCTTACCAGTTAGAAAGTCCGGCGACTGTCAAATTGCCGAAACTCTCCCCAACGGAAATGGAACTGGTGCGGGAAGAGATGAATAAACGCTAAAAAAATCTTCTCATTTAATACGCGCCTTTTATTGTTCAGGCAGCGTATTGAACGAGATGGCATTAAAATGTTGGCGAATCCGCTTTTTTCGAAAGTTCCTGCCAATAGTTGAAGTCACTCGCTGAAAGATGCTCTTTCAGCCAATCACGCATACCGATATCGTTTCTTTCGTTCACATATCTCGTAAACGGAATCATTGTCTTACACGCTTCAAATCCAAGCGTTCTCATTTGGCGTGAGATATTGGGAGGAAGACCTTCCAACCACTCTTTATAATACATTATCAATCTGTTTTCCTGGATTGGAATTGCTTGCTGGTGGTAAATATAGCAGGCGTTTCCGATTCGAAATTCTCTGGCCTTGTATTCTCGTTCCTCTTCCGGTAGCTGGCTTAAATGTTCAGCTTGTGCTTTTCTGTATTTGTAAACTGGATGTTCCATGGTATTTTATATAATTAAGACTCTTCAATGATACGGTTCATCAAATCACATATTTTTTGGCAGTTATGACGGTCTGCGCAAGCTGGATAGGGACATTCCTCAAAGGATGCCTGATTCTCCGTAACTATGAAACCTCCGGAATGACGTACATAACTTACCGGATGAAAATAAATATCTTCCTTTTTCGGCCTATAAGTACATAGCCTTATAAGGCTGTTCAGCTCTTTGCAAATTTGCTCACATTTTTCTTTTGGGTAATGTGGCAAATCACCGAATGCTTCGTATGGGAGAAAGGCAAATCTCTTATCGTCCCACATAACAGGTGTATAACTCTGTTCCATTTGTTATTTGAAGTAAGGATAGCGGCAGATTCCAATATTCCTGTATCAGTTGGGTAATCCGTCACTATTCAAGTGCGCCTGTGCGAACTTCCGTAGGTTCGTTTCGGCAATGCACTTTTCATAGATCTCATCCAATACTTCTTGCATATTTTCTACTTTATCGAATTTTAAGGGGCTGCCGTTTGTTGCGGCCTGCCTTTCCAGTTGTTCGATGATACTGGGAAATATTCCACGCAATAAACCGACGGTAGCTACGGCTGTAGCTGGTTCTACCTCTATTGTAATCTTTTTCTTTTCCATATCGTTGTATTATATTATCAAAAGTAATAATTATTAGGGTATTGGCAAGTCTTTCTTCTGAAAAACTTTTTAAAGATATTGTTTTGATATGGCAGATTGTGTATTTACGTTCACGCAGTCTTCTTCCCCACCCTCCCCTTCAGCGGAATGACTGTTCTCATTCCCGGTTTACCCGTAGTCATCCGCTATGCGGCTGATTATGGGTAAACCAGAAAAGAGAAGTTCCAAACGTGGGCGGGATTGCAACCGTCATCATGCGGAGCTTCGGCATTGCCGAAACGACCTTCTTCTTCCGTATTGCAGTCCCTTCCTTTTACCGTTTGTCCCGGCAGTCCGTTGTTAACCCGTTCCCCCCTGCCACTTGTGGCAGGGAGATAGGAATACGGCTTTGCCTGCAAAGCCGTATGGTTTGTTTTACTTTCCGTTCTTCCCTTTTCCTTGTTTTCTGCCTCCCCTTGTGTGCTTTTTCATAGCTCCATCTGAGACCCTTTGTTTTTGAACGGCAAATTTATGTCGGTGGATGGATATGAAAGAGTTCCGGTCTTCGCCCTTTGTCCTGAAAAAAATAACGCCGGACGGCTTCGCTGTCCCCAACATTTTTTGTCGTCCAAAACTTTTCTAAATCCCTCCTTCCTTATTGATGCGTGCCGTAAAAAAAAGGCTCATAAACTCAGATGGGGCATGAAAGCTCAAAAAAAAAGTCGGCAGAAAGAAAAGGCCATCCCGGAAAGGGGTTTTAAAAAAAGGTCTTTAAATCTAGCTGAAGCATAAATTAGAAGTTTAACAATCCAAAAAAACAACGAGTTATGTCACGAGTACACTATTTAGAAGGAGATTATGAACAGTTAGTTATTAATGAAACGATAGACGGTCTTTTTTCCAGTTATCGTATAGACCGCAATTCATTGCCAAAAGGATTTTTCCTTTATGAGATTAGATGGGATGACAGCTTATCTTCATTGGCAGAGATTAGCCCCTCTGTGGTGGTGAATCATGCAGGTTCATTCATTACAAAGTCACCCCTTGAATTTGATGCAAACAATAGCATACGGATAACCTATACCAATTTTATCGAGTTCTGCCAGTTTGGTGAGTGGGCTTATGAGAAACTGGCTGTATTGGATTGTAATTCCGGTAATGTTGCGGTGATAAGCCCAGACAGGAGATTGCAGACCACTGAAGAGATTGAGATTTTTTTGAGTGGGCATTGCGGCTATCATCTGAGTGAGATTAATTGGATGGTGATGAAAGGCGATGTGCTGTTTTTGAACGAGAACGATTTTTAATGAGTATAACCGTAACTGCCTCTTGGAATGGGGCAGTTACATAAAATATTATAAGTATGAAGTGGATAGATAAGATGGTAGAACGCATTACCCGAAAAGAAACTGCTTTAAATGACCGCTTTTGTGTAAATCGGCATACGGTTGTATGTCAGAGTGGTATGACTGATTATGTTTCTGTAACGATTGATAATACCGATGGTTTTGATTTCGATTTTTGGACAAAACAACTTTGTTTTGAGAAGGACTGTAAATATCGCTCGGAGATAAAATCGGCTTTTGATAAAATCTATGGTACAAGGAATATAGAATGTTGTGAATAATGAAGTCAGAATAGTATGATACCAAAGGAGATAATGAAACTTTATGAAAAGCTTGCTTTCAGTCGGGGATATGAAGAAGCCTTTCGGGATTTTTTGGATGTTTGTCTTTACTATTTGTCTGTCGGGATGTTGGCAGAGGATTATTGTAGAGTGGAAAAAAGATATAAGCCATATGAAATGGAACTTTTTGTTCAAATGTTTTATAGGGTGTCTGAATATTCGGAAGGATTTTGCGATGTCTTGGGAGATATGTTCATGGAGTGTGTCAGTCATGGGAATAACGGGCAGTTCTTTACCCCGATACACGTTGCTGGTTTGATGGCATGTATGGGAGGAAATAGGCTGAAACCTAAACAGTCGGTCTGTGATTCGTGCTGTGGTTCCGGCAGGATGCTACTTTCCGCTGTAAAAAAATGTGCGGAAGAGAATGATGGAGGAAGGCTTTTTTGTTATGGCTCGGACATAGATTTGATTTGTGTAAAGATGACCGTTGTCAATCTGATGATGAATAGCGTACCCGGTGAAGTCGCATGGATGAATACCTTGACAATGCAGCATTGGAGAAGTTATCATATAGATTTACAGCTGATAGCCGGAGTATGGTTGCCTATTTTAAGGATAACGGAAGCAGGTGATACTTCTTTTATTAGGAAACTTGAAAATGCAATGGAGGATAATTCTGAATTGAAGAGGTCGATTCAGAGCAACGCAAGGGCTACGCAGCTGACTTTTGATTTTTGACAAGATAAATATGTAAAAAGGATTTTGGTATGAAAGCAATAAGAACAAAAGAGGTGAATGAGAACGTCAAAGTGGCGAACAATTGTTTGCGTAAAGCGAAACGGCAGGCTAAGGAATTGGCTGTTTTTGCAGGTGAAGTAGTGCGTCTGATGGATAAGGAAGGGCATTCTCTACAAGGGTTCTTTAATCGGGTGGAGTTTGTTCTGGTGGACGGCACTATTAAATTCCGTGTAGTTATAAATCCTATTCTTGAATGTGAGAACTGTATAATGGCTTCTTGCCATGAAGACTATCTTTATGAGGTGGTCTCGGTGGAAAAGTTTACCTATAAAAATTATAGGTGTCATTTGTAATGATATTGTATTTTAATGATTATAAACTGATTTATATTATAACAATGATGGGCAAAATTAATAATATTCCCGTTTTGAATGAAGATGTTATTCGTTTGGTTGTACTCAATGAGGAAATTATAGGGTATATCTATCCACGAAGGACTTCTTATGTGGTGGCATTGGAGATAAAGCCGGGACGTACTACCTCTTTGGCTACATCTGTCAATAAACAATGCATGGTTTTGTTGAGTGATAAGGTTCGTTTGGCCACGGAACAGGATTTCGATGATTTTCATATATGCTTTGATGGTTTCAGAAATAACACTATGTATTGTTATAATCAGGGAACGGAGCCTATATACCTTCAATGAAATACATTCTCCCTTCTTTTGGATTAGGGGAAGGGAGAATATTTTGCTGTCTGCTACTTTTTGGCAAGTACCCCAAAAAGTAGCAAAAAACGCTTTGGGTTACTGGTAATCCCATTAATTTGCGTTCACGCAGTCTTCTTCCCCACCCTCCCCTTTAGCGGAGACTGTTCTCATTCCAAGTTTACCCTCAGTCAGCCGCTTTGCGGTTGATTTCGGATAAAGCTGAAAAGAGAAGTTCCAAACGTGGGCGGGATTGCAGCCGTCATCATGCGGAGCTTCGGCATTGCCGAAACGACCTCCTTCTTCCGTATTGCAGCCCCTTCCTTTTACCGTTTGTCCCGGCAGTCCGTTGTTAACCCGTTCCCCCCTGCCACTTGTGGCAGGGAGATAGGAATACGGCTTTGCCTGCAAAGCCGTATGGTTTGTTTTACTTTCCGTTCTTCCCTTTTCCTTGTTTTCTGCCTCCCCTTGTGTGCTTTTTCATAGCTCCATCTGAGACCCTTTGTTTTTGAACGGCAAATTTATGTCGGTGGATGGATATGAAAGAGTTCCGGTCTTCGCCCTTTGTCCTGAAAAAAATAACGCCGGACGGCTTCGCTGTCCCCAACATTTTTTGTCGTCCAAAACTTTTCTAAATCCCTCCTTCCTTATTGATGCGTGCCGTAAAAAAAAGGCTCATAAACTCAGATGGGGCATGAAAGCTCAAAAAAAAAAGTCGGCAGAAAGAAAAGGCCATCCCGGAAAGGGTTTTAAAAAAGGTCTTTAAATCTAGCTGAAGCATAAGTTTAACTCTAATAGATAAAAGACTATGGCACATCAGAGTAAATATCCTAGCTTAGATAGACAATGGCATAAGATGATGTTTTCTTTCTTTGAATATCTTCCTATGCAGTATCGGCAAGCAACGGAAAGAGAATGGCAAATTCGTAAGATGATATGGAATTTTAAGGATGGAAAATCTTATTTGAATGTAGCTTGGATGATAGCGAATAAGTTGCATCAAGTTTTTGGTGAGGATGTCAAGAATATTGTTTTTGCTTGTGTTCCGGCTTCTTCCGCTGATAAGAATGAACTTCGTTATAAAGGGTTTGCTTCAGCGGTGTGTAAGTTTTCAGGGGCTATCAATGCGTATGAACATATACGTGTCAGTGGAAACCGTTTGGCTGTTCATGAAAAATTTGATAGAAAGTCGCTTCAAAAAGTGCAAGTTATAGAATTTGATAAGGATTTTTTTCAAGGTAAAAAAATCTTGGTGTTTGACGATATTCTGACAAAAGGATTCTCGTATGCTCGTTTCGCTTGCCAGTTGGAAAAAATAGGAGGTGAGGTTTTGGGAGGTTTCTTCTTAGGTAAAACAGTTATCCGTATGTAAAGATGAAAGAAAAAGAGAGTTATATAGAGAAGCAGAAGGGTATATTTGGAGATACTACTTGGTTCACTTATCGTTATGAGGTGAATGGAATGGTTTATGAAACTTCGGCAGGTTCGTTGGATATATGTAGAAAGGCACGTGACAAATGGATGAAAAGGATGTCTGTTGCTTTTACCGGTCATAGAACGATACGAACAGATAGATATGCTTTGTCCGTATCGTTGAATGAAGAGGTACGTTTCTGCTATGAGAATGGAATCCGTTTTTTCTATGTCGGTTGTGCGGTTGGGTTTGACATGATGGCTGCATATGCCGTACTTGAACAAAAGAAACAATATCCTGATATGGTTTTGATAGCGGTTGTCCCTTATGTCGGACAAGATAGATATTTCAAAACAGAGCATAAACAGAAGTATGCTGATATTCTGCACCATGCAGATAAGGTGGTAGTCTTGTCCGAAAACTATTATTCCCAATGTTATGCCCACCGTAATGATTACATGATTTCACACGCCTGTAGGCTGATTGCTTATTGGGACAGAAAATCTGCCGGAGGAACTTCTTATACGTTTAACAAGGCACAAAAAAAGAAATTGGTGATACACAATCTGTTTTGATTCAGATTGTATATCACTGTCTTCCAGCGGTATGCTCAAACGTGACGATGTCATACCGTCTGGTTGTTGTAAGTGCCAATATTTCCGGTGCAAACAATATGCGTTTTTCAGATACAGAGAACAATATGACCTATTACATACTGCAAAAAAGATGTACTGATTACCGTTGAAGGCTACTTTAAGCTGGAAGCATGGACGGATTCTAAAAGTGGGGAGAAGCGTAACCGTATTGTGATGGTAGCCACTAAGTTCTACCCGACTCCGGAAAAAGAAGAACCCCCGGACTAAAAAGAAAAAGCAATCAAATGATTGAAGCGGCACAAGGCCGCTTTTTTCTTGTTTGCTAACGCAGCAGAAGACTATAAAAAAGTGTCTCTTAATTTGGTGATTTTCAGAATTATCGGTATTTTTGTATCAAAAATGATACCTAAATATGTTTTTTCTTTATGAAAAGGTTATATGATACATATACAATATACGAATTTTCAGATGAATGTATTGTTAAGGAAATCTGCAAGAGAGTTAAGGCTATAAGACTTAGTTGTTGTTTTTCTCAGCAAGAATTTGCGGAAAAGGCAGGAGTATCTATCGTTACTATTAAGAGAATAGAATCTTGCAAAGTAAGTGATATTGCCCTAAGTACATTGCTTAAGATTTTGCGTATAAGTGGAACTCTTGAAGGCGTTGTCGATTTGGTACCGGAACTTCCAGACTCCCCTTTCCTTATCAATGAAGAAACAGGTAAGAAAATACAAAGAATTAACAGTAAACGTAAGATGGTATGAAGAAAGAGCCAATTATAGTGAATGTATATCTGTGGGGAACTTGTATTGGTAAATTGAATTGGAACTTTGAAAAGCATTGTTCTGTATTCCAATTTACGGATGAGTATAGGAAACAAGATTATGATATATGTCCTTCCACACATCCTAAGAGAACCCCTTTGTTTGCGTCTTTCTATGGGAATAAAGATAAATTATATCAAGGGCTTCCGGAATTTCTTGCAGATGCGCTTCCTGACAAATGGGGGGCTTCCCTATTTGACCAATGGCTTACGGATAACAATATAAAGGTTACGGAATCATTGCCTCTATTGAAGCTCTCTTATATTGGTAAGAGGGCTATGGGAGCATTGGAATTTGAACCGGAATTTAATGATGATGCCATCCATGAGTCAGTAAACATGTCATCATTGGCAACTTTGGCTTCTAAAATATATAATGATCGAGATGCTGCTGTCATATCACCGGAGGATAGCCTCACGATGAAGAAGTTAATATATCTCGGAACTTCTGCCGGTGGCATGCGCCCGAAGGCGGTGATTGCCTATAACCTCGAAACGGAAGAGTTCCGTTCCGGTCAGGTGGATTTGCCTGAAAATTTTAAGCAGTATATCATAAAATTTAAAGAAGCAGATGACTCTCCTACCACAGAGATAGAAATGGTATATAGCGAAATGGCAAAGGCGGCAGGAATCAACATGATGCCATGCTTTCTGAAAGAGATTGATGGAAGAAATCATTTCGTAACGGAAAGATTTGATCGCAAGGATGGAGACAAGATTCTTAGCCAGACCCTTGCGGCCATTATGCCAGGTGCAGATGATTATATGAAGCTATGTTGGCTGGCAGAGACTCTGAAACTTCCCCAGGAAGACAAAGACCAGATATTTATCAGAATGGTATTTAATTATGTCGCAGGTATATCTGATGACCATAATAAGAACATATCGTTTATCATGGATAAGACAGGGAGGTGGCGTTTATCACCTGCATATGATGTAATGTTCACGGCAAATACATGGGAAAATTCTTCTGCACATATTCATTCTATGGGTGTGATGGGCAAGAGATCGGCCTTGACCACAAGTGATTTTGTCAATTTCGCCGAGGATTTTGTGGAAAATCCTGAAAAGAAGATATTACAGGTGTTCGATGCTGTAAGCAAATTTCAATCATTGTGCGTCACGTATGGCATAGATAAGGCCATATCTGATAAAATCCAACATGTATTGGATGGATTGGTCACTGATGATTTGAACTTGTTACAATTAACTTAAAGAACAGCGGATGGTGATAGTCGTTCCAGTCCTTTCTGGAACGGCTTTCTTCTCTTTTGAGATCTTTATACTCTTATTTGTTATCGTGGAGAAAGTCACATGTTTCCCACCCACCCTTTCAGCGGAGTGACTGTCCCCGTTTCAGGATTTCTCATAGTCACTCGCAAGCTCCGTGATTGTGTGAAATCCTGAAATGGGGACGGCAAATGAGAGAGGCATATCCGGTCTGCTTTCGGAGCTTCGGCCACACCGAAACAACCTCTTTCCGGCAGCTATGCCACTCTCCTTTTATTTGCCCGGCAGTCTGTTGCTTACCCATATGCCCCAGCCTTTTAGGGCTGTAGATAGGTAGTCGGATATTTCGCCGCCAAATCGGCAGTCCGCTTCAATCGCTTACTTTTCTTCTGTTTTTCCGGTGGTATAATCTTCTTTTTCCGGAAACAGGTGTAGTGGCTGTATGCTTGTATGGTTATGTTCTCCCCACAGAATCCGCAAGTCAGTTCTTCCGTTGCAGCCTTTCATTTTATCGTGCAGTCACTTTTTTCGATACGTGGAATATGGTATGCTTCAT
>JAUNJC010000081.1 GCA_030523195.1 Oscillospiraceae bacterium | reverse complement strand
TGCGGAAGTTCTGATGTTTCATTGTGTCACAGATAAGATTGTCGAACAATGCATAATCAGTGACATTGTTCAGGTGGATAATAAAAAGATATATTGATATAGAATGAACTAACTGTTAAGTGCGTTGGGGATGGAAGTATTGATTTTCTTTTTTCTTTAATTGAGGAGTGTAGCTGAGTGTCTTATGGCATGGGGTAATCTAAGTATTTTCTTGTTGCTGCTATTTTATTAACAGTATCTAGTTGTATAAAAAGGTACAACAATCGATAATACAGCTTCTGATAATATGTCGATTTATGTTCGTATTTTTGATGGTGACTGAAACGAAAACAAAAGTCAGGAAATTTCGGATGGCGGCAGTTATTCTGTTAGGGCGAAAATCGCTGAAGTTTTTCGTGTGACGGATAGCTGTCGTTTTTCTGAAAGATTAAGGGAATGGGGCATTATGAAAGAGCAAAAACAGTTAATTTCAAAAATTATAATTCAAGATTTCGGTATGCCTATACATCTGAAAGGTAGTCATTATTTACAAGAAGCAGTTATCTTAGCAATTCAAAATCCAAGTGTTTTTGTAATGCAAATATATCAAACCATAGCAGAAAAATACGACAAAAGTGCTGCCAGTATAGAGCATACTATGCGATATGCCATTGAAATTACCTATGACAAAAACAGGTTACGTCATTTCTTTCCATATTCTTTTGGTCGTCCTTCTAATTCCGAAGTGATCTGGACAGTAGTTGAAAATGTTAAAAGGTGTATGTTGATTCATGATACGTCTTCGGTAACTTGTTCAGTAAGTGTAAATTTACCATGAATATGAAAATAATTAATATAAATCATCATATATTAGAATTAATAATAGTGTTATAATTCATTTTTTATTTTAATAAAATTTTGAAAATAGTAATTAAAATTTATATATTGAACGACTATAAGAGAAAGCGTTTGACAAGTAGTTTTTAAAGTTCCTGTCGTTGCTTACTCTTTTCGTTTTTGGAGAAATTCCATTTCACTTTAAAAGTGAAATGGAGTTTTTTATGTTCTTGTTCGGTTAAAAATGGAACTGAGATAAGAAAATGTAAGTTGCAAATGTATAAAAAAGCGAAAGGAATGTGTGATGTACGAAATCATGGAACGTTTTTCTAAAAAGTTTGTCACAAATCGTTTTGCTAATTTGTTATAATAAATAGGACGTCCTAAAACGGGAAAAAGAGGTGAGCATATGGCAAGTCTACAGGAAAAACAAGATAAACTGCAACAACTTTATGAACTATATGAACAACCAATGTACCGCATTGCGTATGCTATTTTGCATCATGTGGAACAATCAGAGGATGCCGTGTCCGATGCATTCCTGAAAGTCATCAAAAATCTGAATCACATTGCAGAACCAGACAGCCCACAGACAAAACAATTTATGATTCAAGTAATCCGTAATACTGCGATCAATCAGTACCGCAAAAATGCAAAAGAGGCACGGCGATGGATGGAACTGGAAGATTCTATTTTGCAAATTCCAAATGAAACCAATGAGGTGGAGCAATTTCTTCAATGTACCGAACAAAGAGAAATCACAGAACAGCTTTTACGGGGATTATCCGAAACAGATCGTGAAATT
The DNA here is from genome assembly GCA_030523195.1 of Oscillospiraceae bacterium. Taxonomy (GTDB): domain Bacteria; phylum Bacillota; class Clostridia; order Oscillospirales; family Ruminococcaceae; genus Ruminococcus_C. The sequence goes on along the minus strand of JAUNJC010000081.1, from coordinate 8,542 downwards.
TTATGGCTGCGTTGTGAATCGGAACTGTCTTTTCGAGAAATTGCACAACGGCTCTCCATGAAAGAGAGCACGGTTCGGAAACGCTTTGAACGTGCCAAAAAAGCGGTACGGAAACAAGAAGGAGGAAAGCAATATGCAAAAAAATTTTTTCTCTTCGGATGAACCAAGAAATTGGGAACAGATTGTAACAAATGCCTTCTCACCCGATGCAGAACCGCATGTTTTTTCCACTCGTTATCAAGAAAAAAAACAAAAACTGGAGGAATCCATCATGCCAAAAAAGAGAATTCACATGAGAAAACCCATGATGATTGCCGCAGCCGTTCTGGCAGCAGTTGTCGTGGTACCGTCCTCTGCTTATGCCGTCAGCCGCATTTACAATGCTTCTGTGGAACCAATCGGCAATTATCAGCAAAATGTACTGATTGATGTGGGGGAATCGGTTTCCGATGACAGTGTTTCTAATCCGATTATGGCATTGCAGGTCGGTTGGATGCCGGATGGTATCACAAGTAATGAGAGTGGGTTTAAATATCATGATGCACAAGATGCATATCAGCGTAGCGTGACTGTTTGTTTTTATAAAATAAAAGAGGGCGAAAATTGCTTAAAAGACGAAGAGGGTGGAATTGTTTCCCAGCGAACGGAAACCATCAATGGAAATGAAGTTTTTTTCCTTCAGCGGAATATCACAGAGACAGACAAAGAAAGCGGTAGAATGATATTTGACAAGGTCGTATGGGTGGCGTTTACCGATACCAATTACGCCGTACAGCTTTTTGCAACAACCGGTATGACGGATGCGGAAATGGAGCAAATTGTAGAAAACCTTTCTTTGACGCCGTCTGACACGGAAACCGCTGCTGAATGGGTATCGGAAGAAGAATTGAGCGAAGAAATGCCAGAGGGGGAAGCAGAAGGCGACCCAAGTGAAGGAATTTCGTATATGCAAACCGTTAGTGACCCGAGTGCCATGCAGCTTTATCAGATTGGTGACACGATTCCAGGTGATGTCTTTGACGATACGGTACACATGACCGTGAACAGCGTAGACATACAAGATAACTTTGATGGTCTGCCGGCTGTAGATTGTATTGGGCAGGATATGAATTACAGTCAATACTTGAAAGAAGATGGCACAATTGTGGATAATGTACGCACTTGGTATCGTGCAGGGGATGGCGTGAATACGCTGGATGAAGAAATACGGCAGGAAACCAAAGAGCAGAAAGTGATTGTCCTGCATCTGACCTATACCAATACGGGTTCGGAATCGGTAGAAGAATGCGTTTGCCCCTATTTGTTCTCTATGGAAGAAGATGGAACGTTGCTGCGGTATACACGAGATACCGTGGAACAGTTTTGTAATGACAGCTGCGACTTGAATTATGATGGCAGCGAATTTTTCATCTTTGGAACAGAGAGCAAACACACTAAAAATAATCTGCTGCTGGAGGCAGGAGAACAGGCAGAGGCGGTTGTTGCTTTTGTTGTGAATGCAGAAGATTTGGATAAAATGTACCTGATGGCAAACCCAACCGGACAGGGAGAGGCAGAGGAAATCGCAATGGGCTCTCCCGTACTGGATTTGCGGAAGCTCGCAGAAAAATAATCAGCAAAAAAGAAACGTACAAATTGGACAGGAAATTTTTTTCAAAACAAGTTGGAGTTAACAAGAAATCATATAAAAACAAAGCGGCCAGAGATTCTGGTCGCTTTTTCTATGTGTGGCGATTTATAAAAGGAAAAGATTACAGCAAAGGTTTAAAAAAGGAACTTTTCTGCGAGTGCGGTCAGAAATGCCGTGCCAGAGGCTGCCAAAGCAACCACAATTAAGGGAAATCCTTTCCAAGCCAGTAAAACCGCTGCAATAGTTGCTAGAACTGCTGATGGAATATCTGCTGTTGCATAAAAGACCGCTGGAATGGTCATGGCACTGAGTACGGCGTATGGGATATAATACAAAAAATCCTGCAAAAAAGGGGACTGGATTTTTTTTCGGAAAATTGTCATCGGCAGCATCCGAATAAGATAGGTTACCGCTGCCATAACTAGAATGGAGTAGGCAATTTTCATACCGATTCCTCCTGTTCTGTATGAGTTCTGGGAAACCGCCATGCACAGACGGCAGAGGTCAAAACACCGCATAGAATGATGGAAAAGCCGCTGGAGAGAGCCGGCAGAGCGTATTTGCAGAAAATGCTGCATCCAGCCGCCATAAGTACAGCAAAGGCAACGCTTTTCTGTTTTCGCATAGGCGGAATGAAAATGGCAAAGAACATGCCATATAGGGCAATACCCAGTGCGTCTGTGAGCAGCTTTGGCAGAATTTCTCCAGCAGCCGCCCCCAATAAGGTACCAATACTCCAGCCGGTAAATGGCAATAATATTAAACCATATAAGTAGGGAGCAGAAATCTGTCCATCCTGTGAAATGGCAACTGCAAAAATTTCATCTGTGATACCGAAGGCCGTCAAAAAGCGGTGTATCATATGCGAAAATCCCTTGTCTAACTTTTGAGAGAGGGAAAGTCCCATCAGGGCATACCGCAAGTTGATGCATAGCTGCGTTAAAGCCAGTTCCAAATAAGAACCGCCGGCAGCAATCACACCAATGCCTGCGGCTTGTCCAGCAGAAGTCAAATTGGTCATAGAAATGGCAACAGCGGCAGAAACAGAAAGTCCGGATTTTACCGCCAAAATACCAAAACTGAAAGAAACGGATAAATAGCCAAGGGCAATGGGGATTCCCTGTCGGACCCCTTTTCTAAAAGCTTGTTGGGTCTGTGTTGTCATGATAGAATCAAGTCCTTTCATCATTGTGCTTGCATGTATACTGTTCTCTATTGTAAACAACACTGTTGTTTGCAATAGAACCTAGTATAGCAGTATAACACATTTTGTCGTATTTTGCAATTGCTTTTTTGGGGCATGTCACGGAAATCCATTTTTCAATGATGGTTTTCATTCTAATGCCGCAGGCGACTGCGGTCAAGCTAGTTCAGCTTGGCGGAAAGGGTGATTTCCCACAGTATGGGTGATTTCCCACTGCGTGGGAAAATGTCAGCAACGCTGACAAAAGGGAAGGGCATCCTCTAATTAGGGGAACAAGCTGTTCCCTTTAATGAACGTTGTAATAAGAGAAAATTACAATCTATAAGAGAAGAGATCCGCTGTTCGCTATATAAAAACAAAACGGCATAGACAATGCGAAATTTAGGAGAAAGAGATTGCAAATTGGTACAACGTATAGAAGGGCAAACAGCAGTATAGGCAGACAGCATAGCGAATTTGCCAGACGATTCGGACAAGTTTTCCAAAAATGGATTTCTGTGGGCATGCGGAAACCGGGATCGCTTGCCTGTGATTTTTCTTTTTTAAGCTTGCTGTATGGTAAGAGATACTTCTGCTGTTTTTCATAAAACGAGCCAACTGATCTGTAAAAAAAACAACAAAATTTACAGGTAAGGGGTTGACATCCTTTTTTTTATCTCTTATAATAAGAATAATGATAGGGAGGAATTCCCTATATATTTTGTTTGTTTTATGGGAACGGATTTTGAAAGGAGTTTTTCTATGAAGAATAATTGGAAGCGTACCATTGCTGGATTGCTGGCAATGACCACGCTGTTTTCTCTTTCGTTGTCTGCTACTTCTGCCTTTGCAGAGGATACGATGACGAATGTTTCAACTGTGACAGAAGTAACTGAAGAAACGACGACCAAAGGAATCAATGTAGTGGAGATCCCGGAAACCGATATGCCGCTTTTGGCAGAAGGGGAAACCACAGACGGTACGGATGCAGACAGTGGAGAAGAACTGGCACCAGAGGATATTTTTGATTTTAAAAGAAAAACGGTTGAACTTGAGGATGGGACAGAGCAAAAGGTTGCCACAATTACGGGGTATCATGGAACGGATGCGAATTTGGTGATTCCAGATACGCTGAAGAATGCTCCAGTTGTAGAGATTGATGCAAATGTCTTCTATGGAAATACGGATTTAGAGTCGGTCACCATGCCGGATACGATTACAACGATTGGGGCAGATGCCTTTTGTGCTTGCTCAAATTTGAAGAGCGTGAAGCTTTCTGCTGGTTTGACTCGTATTGCCAATGAGGCGTTCTGTGCATCTGGGCTGACAGAGTTGACCTTGCCAGAGGGACTGGAACAGGTCGGAACAGAAGCATTTGCAGGGTGTTCTAATTTAGTGTCTGCGAATATTCCGAGTACGTTGCTGACAGTCGGCAATTCTATGTTTATGGATTGTTTCCGTTTGCAGACCGTTACTTTTGCAGAAGGACCGACAAAGATTCTGGATAGTGCGTTTTATAATTGCGCAAGGCTGGAAAGTATTGTCTTGCCGAATACTATGCGGATTATTGGACCATCTGCTTTTTCTTACACAGGAATTTCCAGCATTTCCTTGCCGGAAGGCATTATAGAAATTGGTCCTGCTAATTTCTCTTACTGTAAAAATCTGACGAGCATCACATTGCCGACTACGCTGACTTCCATTCGGAAGGATTTGTTCTCTTATTCTGGTTTGGAAAGCGTTGTGATTCCGGATTCCATTACAGAAATCAATTCTGGTGCATTTGCTTTCTGTGAGAATTTAACCAGTGTCGTTTTACCGGAAACCTTGACGGATTTGCGGAAACAGACTTTCTACAACTGTAGTTCTCTCACGAGCATTAATATTCCAGCAAGTCTGTCAAAATTGGAAGCACAAATGTTCCAGAACTGTACCAGTCTGGAAGAGATTACGATTCCAGAAGGGGTTACGACCATTGAAGACTACGTGTTCTATAACACAGCATTGACCAGTATTACGGTTCCAGATTCTGTTACGAAAATCGGAATCAGTGCCTTTTCCAATTGTACGAATTTGAAAGCGGCTGTGTTGGGCAGCGGCTTGAAGACGGTTGGAAAGTGGTTGTTCCGGGGCAATTCTTCTCTGACAGATTTGACATTGGGCGAAAATATTACGAACATTGACAACTTTGCATTTGCAGAGTGCAGTGCATTAGAACAAGTCGTTTTGCCAGAAAGTTTAACCAACATCGGGATTTCTGCTTTTGAAAAGTGCAATAATTTAAGCAGCATCACGTTGCCAGATGGGTTGACTACCGTTGGCAAGCAGGCATTTTTGAATTGTGATAGTTTGAATGATGTGACTGTACCAGCTAGCGTCACCAGCATTGGGGATCAGGCATTTGGGTTTGTAACAGATGAAAATATGAATGCAAATGTAAAGGAAGGTTTCCAGTTGACTGGTACGACCGGTACAGCAGGAGCAGACTATGCAGCAAATTCTGGTGTGACATTCTATGACCCGAATGCTCCTACCACGACAACAACAATTACCACGGAGGATACCACATTAACGGAAACGACTATTAGTACTGGTGATACAACATCGGGAGAAAGCACCACCACAAATGCAAATTCTAACGGTGTTGGAGATGTCAATTTGGATGGTATCGTTAATCTGACGGATGCTATAGTTCTGAATAAACATCTTGCACAGCAGATTACTTTGTCAGAATCACAGTTAAAAAATGCAAATTGCAATACCGTGGATGGAACGCCAAATGTGAATGAAGCAGATGCAACAGCGTTGATTAATTTCCTTATTTTCTTGGTAGATAAACTGCCGGTAACAGAATAAGAATTTTCTATTACATTGAAAAACGGCTTACCGATTGGGTAAGCCGTTTTTTGTGTTTTAAGAGATTTATTGTTTTTGTGGTGGGCGTCCGTTGACAGAAAAAACAGCAATTGGATCTACTAGATCGGAAAGTAATATGCCTTCAATATTGGCACTGCTGCAAAATGCAAGCATGGAGGGGTAGACATCGTCATTTAAGAAAAAGACGGTTTTGCCGTTTTCCATCCGTACACCAACTTCATAAGCAGCATCCTGATAAAAAAAATAAATTAAAATGCCGTCTTGTCGGTGCTGTCGCATACATTGCAGCAGTTCGGTTGTTTTCCACATCTGCGGTTCTGTTGCAAGTCCCATTTTTTCCCATAGTGGTTTCATAGAAAAGACCTTCTTTCTAAAATATAAATGGATATTTTATTGTGTAGAATTTTATTATAGCACAAGAGACAAAAAAAGACAAGGAAAATGTAAAAGCAAAATGTTTTTTTAAAAAATTTGAAAATGTATTTTTATCAGATGCATGTTAAAGCAGAAAACAAGTCGTTATTGGAAGTCCATTGGAAATCGCAATCCAAAGTTGACAGTAGGCTGCAATGGGAGCAATGTCGTACAGCGGTTTGACTGATAGAGTTTCCCATTGTTTTTTGGTATCATAATCTGTTTGATCAGAACGGCAGCCGGTCAAAAAGAATGGAATTTGCCGTTCTGCGGCAACATTTGCTAGGGAATAAAAAATAGAATCCGTGCAAACGGTTCCAGAATGGTAACATTGGTAGAGAATAGCTTTTATGTCAACAGGAATATTGGGCAGCGGATTGCCGACTGCCGCAGTTAGTTGCAGCAGCGGTGCAGGTTGTTGCAGCTGAAAGGGTTCTGTGAGTGGTAGCAGTGGCTTTCGATGAGGCAGCGTCCTTTTCTGGTGAAACTGTCCTGCGGTGTCATAGATGCCATATACAGCATTACAGAAACTGTAAAGGTCACCGCTACCCGGCAGCTGTTGGAGCAGTTGGGTTGCCTCATGAATGACAGGAATTTTATCTTGGTTGCAGTGGCTGACAAACACGCCGGTTTCCGCTTGTTCCTGCAAAAAACGTATTGCATAAGCAAAGTTGCTCCAGCCGTTTGCAGATGGATTGGTAAGCGGTTCATTGCTTGCTACTAATACCAATGGTGGAAGATCTGTCCCCAGGGCATAGCCCAATATTGCTGCCGTATAGGCAAGGGTATCCGAACCATGCAGCAGAATCCAGCCGTCACAATCTTCTGTTAAAATTCGCTGCCGTACATGATTTACGAGGAGAGAAAGCGATTCTCCGGTCATTTGTTCGCTGAAGAGACGCAGCGGTTCAGAGGGAATAACAGAGATGCCTTTGAGAAAACCACGTTCTTTTGCACCTTGCAAGAGCAGGTAGGCAGTTTGTTCGGAAAGAGAGAGATAACCATCATCTGCTAGCTGACAACCAATGGTGCCGCCTGTAAAAATGATACCTAGTTTCATGTGCGTTCCTTTCTAGTTAAAAATAGGGGGAAGGTAGTTTGTTTGCCGTATATGGATTGATTGCCGTTGCAAAGTCTTGCAATGGTGCAAACCACAGCAAAGTAGGGAAAATAGGAAAATCCAAAGACTTCTGTGCCAATACAGATGGGTGCAAGCAGCGTGTTAGAGGCACTGCCGAAAACCGCTGCATAGCAGAGTGCTGCTGCCAATACGGTTGGTATGCCCAGAAAGGGAGCCAGAACAACTCCTAAGCAAGCACCAATGGAAAATAATGGGGTTACTTCTCCGCCTTGAAAGCCGATGGAGAGCGTGAGAACAGTTAAGAGTAGTTTACACAAAAAATCAAAACAATATACCATTTCTCCATTGCAAGCCAGTGAAATTAAGTTGGTACCCAGTCCGGCATATCGTCCGTTGCCGCATATGCAGAGCAGAAAGGCTAATACCACGCCGCAAATGCCAATGCGAACAAGTGGATTTGGCAGCCATTTTGCAGCTTGCTGTTTGCCAAGCCACAGCAAATATGTAAATATTCCGCCGGTCAGACCAGCCGCTACGCCGAGCAGCAGCATCTGAAAGGAGAAAGGGGAAAGCGTTGTCTTTGATAGGGTAACCTGAAAGGTTTCTAGTCCCAATGCGATAGAAACAAGATAGGCAGAGACCGCTGATAGTCCTGCTGGCAGGAGGGCACGGTATTCCAGTTTGCCGACCGTCAAAACTTCCAGTGCAAAGCAGACAGCGGCAAGCGGCGTGTGAAACAATCCGCTGAAGCCGGCAGCCATGCCAGAGATGGTGAGCATCTGGACAGCATGGGGAATTCTCTGAAAAACAGGAATTCGGCTGCCGACATTGTGTGCGATGGTGGCACCAAGCTGTACCGCAACACCTTCCCGACCGGCACTGCCGCCGCAGAGGTGTGTGAGCCAAGTGCTGCCGATGAGCAGGGGAATCAGACGCAGCGGAATGTGGTTCGCTTTACCGTTGGCAGCATCAAAAATCAGTCCCATGCCTTGCCCGCTTTCTTTTCCGTATTTTTGGTAAATCCAGACCATCAGGATTCCAGCTAGTGGCAAAAAAGGCAGAAACCAGAGGAGATGGGCGGTGCGGACGGTTCCAATCCAGAGCAGTATTCGTCCGAATCCAGCAGTGATGGCACCCGTTAGGATGCCAGTGCCGATTGCCAGCAGGCAGAGCAACAGCGTGGGGAGCAAAGAAAATGACTTTGATGGTTGCATAAAATGCCTCTTTTCTTATTGAAAGTTTCCTTTCGTAGTATACCAGAAATCCGGTAAAATTGCAAGAAAAATTACCCTGACCACGCAAATGCACCGCCCCAATTTGTACAGACAGCAGAAAAACGCCCCCTATGGCGTAATAT
>JAUNJC010000232.1 GCA_030523195.1 Oscillospiraceae bacterium | reverse complement strand
ACTGAAAGATGAATATAATAAAATAAATCATGATGATATGTTATTCCGAGCAGATAGAATAGAGGAACTGGAAGAGAACATCAAATGTGTAAATGATTTTGTGAAGGGCATATACAGCTATAGAATCCGAAAAGCGATCCGAATGTATTACATGGAGGAGGCACCATGTAAATTATCATGGGAGCAGGTTGCTGATGCAATCGGTGGAGGTTGGACATCTAATGCACTCAAAACAGAGATACACAGATTGATTATGCAAAAAAACTGCAACGAATGTAACGAATGTGACACATGAAACGATTTTATCCTTTATAATACAGTTATAAAGGGCAGAAGCATAGAAACGCCGCTCTTTGAGCGGCTGTTTTTTATTTGTAAATAGGTGGTGATGGCATGTGCAGAGAAGACTTCTATCAATCCAAAGCATGGAAGCGAAAGCGAGGATGGATCCTGCGGCGAGATGGCTACCAATGTCAGGATTGTAAGCGGTATGGACGGATGCGGCAGGCTACTATCGTACACCACATTAAGCATTTGGATCAGCACCCAGAGCTTGCACTCACAAGCAGTAATCTGGTCAGTTTGCCTGCCACAACAAGCGGCATCCGGAGAAGGGTGGACGCAGGTTCTGACCTGCTCCCCCCCACCATGACAAGGCAGAACTGCTTGTAACGGCAAGGATTACAATGGTAGTAAGCTCCCCCCCACCATGACAAGGCAGAACGGTCTCGAAGGACAACGGTGAAGGGAACCATTTCTAACTGCGTCGGATTTTTTGAAAGAGGGGGTAAGGGCGATGCATATCATTGAAAAATCGCTGCAGCAATTGCAGCCATATGAAAAAAATCCACGAAAGAATGACGGAGCAGTACAGGCAGTTGCCAATTCTATTCGTGAATTTGGATTTAAAGTGCCGTTGGTTATCGACAAAAACCATGTGATTATTGCAGGGCATACTCGGTATAAGGCAGCGTTGCAGCTGGGAATGGAAACGGTTCCCTGTGTCATTGCGGATGACCTGACGGAGGAACAGATCAAGGCATTTCGGATTGCAGACAACAAAACCGGAGAACTTGCGGAATGGGATTTTGCACTGTTAAATGAGGAATTATCCGATCTTTCTGATATAGACATGTCAGAGTTTGGTTTTCAAGTGGAGGATACCTTTGCGGATATTGATGAAACGGATACCGTCAGTGATGGAAAAAGAAAGATTCTGTCCATTGACGGAGAAAAACTGGAAATGACAGAGGAAGAATGTCAGGAGTTGCTGGATTTAGCAAATCAATACGTAAATGAAAGCGGCGTAAGCTATGGATTTGTGAGGTGGTTGCTGCATGAATATACAAATCATACAAATTAACGAAATCAAGCCGGCACCATACAACCCACGAAAAATATCGGACAGCCAATTTGCAATGCTGAAAGAAAGCTTGACCCATCTTGGTTTTTTGATTCCCGTAATTGTGAATCAGAGAAATCACATTATCATTGCAGGACACCAAAGAACCAAAGCAGCAAAGTCTTTGGGGATTACGGAAATTCCAGCCGGGTTTGTGGATGGTGTGAATGATGGAGATGAAATCAAATTTAACCAGCTGCATAA
>JAUNJC010000231.1 GCA_030523195.1 Oscillospiraceae bacterium | reverse complement strand
AAAAGTCACTTTTCGATTTTTGGAGTGGGAATATAAACATAGTATGATGCGGCACACCGCACCGCTTGTTGTTATGGGCGGCGGGTACAAATCACATTACAGGGTTTGTAATCGTGCGTAGTATCATAAAAGCCGTCTCTTTTCCTAGAGACGGCTTTTATTTTATGATTGACATTATTTTTTAATTCGTAAGGTTCGGATGGCGTTGCAGATAGCAATCATGGCAACACCAACATCTGCAAACACAGCTGCCCACATGTTGGCAAGTCCTATTGCACCAAGCAGCAGGACAATGCTTTTGACACCAAGTGCAAACACAATATTCTCTCTGACAATATATTTTGTTTTGCGTGCAATTTGAATCGCAGTGGACAATTTATCTGGATTGTCATCCATTAGAACAATATCTGCTGCTTCAATGGCAGCATCGCTGCCCATAGCTCCCATGGCAATGCCGACATCGGCTCTGGTCAGTACCGGTGCATCATTGATACCGTCTCCGACATAGGCAAGCAGAGTACCTTTTTTCTGTTTATGCAGCAGATTTTCCAGACATTGTACCTTGTCTTTTGGCAATAATTGTGCATGCACTTCATCAATGTGCAGTGTATCGGCAACAGCTTTTGCAGTTTGTTCTGTATCACCACTAAGTAAGACTGTTTTTTGAATGCCCAGTTCTTTGATGCCTCGAATAGCTTTTTCCGCAGTTGTTTTGATTGGATCTGCAATTAGAATATAACCTCGATAAACTTGATCTACAGCAACAAAAACTTTTGTTCCAGTGCTTTCTTTTTTGTTTTCAGGAATAGGAATATTCTGCCTTTGGAGCATTTCTGCTTTTCCAACCATAACAAGGTGTTCGTTTATCGTTGCTTGTACGCCGTTTCCAGCGATTTCCTGTACATCTTGTATATTTTCTTTTGCAATGGGTTTTCCATAAGCAGTTCGCAGAGAGTTTGCAATGGGATGTGTAGAAAATGCTTCTGCGGTAGCTGCCCATTCTAATAGTTGTTCTTTTGTTGTATTTGCTGCTAGTTCCATTCCAGTAACAGTAAAGATTCCCTGTGTTAAAGTGCCAGTTTTATCAAACGCAATCGTGTCTACCGCAGCAAGGGCTTCCAGATAATTGCTGCCTTTGATTAGAATGCCGTTTTTGGAAGCACCGCCGATGCCGCCAAAGAAGGAGAGGGGGACAGAGATCACCAGTGCACAAGGACAGGAAATAACCAGAAAGGTGAGTGCACGGGAAACCCATTTTAGCCAGACAGCACCGTTTAGGAAGTTTCCAGTTACAACGGGGGGAATGATACACAGCAGGGCGGCTGCCAGTACAACAAAGGGGGTATAATATTTTGCAAAGCGAGTAATAAATGCTTCGCTTTTACTCTTGCGTTCACTTGCCTCTTCGACCAATTCTAAAATTTTGGAGATCGTAGATTGTGCAAATGGTTTGGTAACACGAATTTTCAGCAAACCGTTTTGATTGATACAGCCGCTGAGTGCTTCGTCTCCAACTGCCACGGAACGGGGGAGAGATTCCCCAGTTAGTGCAGCGGTATCAAGTGTGCTGTTGCCTTCGATGACGATGCCATCCAGTGGAATTCGTTC
>JAUNJC010000080.1 GCA_030523195.1 Oscillospiraceae bacterium | reverse complement strand
ATGAAGAATATGATGATGAGGAATTTGTAAATGATATTCAACAGCCGTCTTACCAGACTAGAACTGGCAACACGGGAAATTACAATGCCGCTTCTTACAACATGGAAGGGTATCCGCCGAATGCTGGCTATGGAAACGCTGCAATGCCAGGTATGCCAACTTCGTTTGAAACAAAGAAGTCTTCTATCTCACAGAATTTTGAACGCAAGGCAGTGAATCCGAATTCCGCTTATCAGAAAGCAAAAACCATGCAGTTCCAGGCACAAAAGAATGTACAGATCCCGGAGACACCATACAATCAGATGCCACAGCAGCCGGAAAATAATGGGTATGTGGGCAAGTATTCTACAGAGGCGTCAGTAGAATCTGCACCGCCTATGCAGCCGGAACAGACATATCATGGTGCCCATGAAGCGCCGTCTGGTTCTTCTACAAGCAAAACATTCCTCACTTCTACGGGTACATTTAAACGGCCAAATGTGGATGATATTTTTGGAAATGATCCGTTGGCTCGCAATACATCTGCTCCCAGACAACGGAGTGCTGCATCAACAAGACCAACTGCAAAGCCAGTTGCTAAGCCGGCTGCGAAACCAGCGGTTCGCAGTACACGATCTGCTTCTTATGATAAGAACTCTGTAGATGATTTAGTTGCTATGATTGAAAATCAGAAGAAGAAATTATAATAGCAAGTCTGCTATGTCATTCTATTGAAAAATCCCCTGCTCACAAAAGCAGGGGATTTTTTCTGTTCGGAAATTAATAGAATTGATAATCGGCAATATCATAAAGCATGATTTGGTAGTTATTTAAAAATGTGGAACGTTTTCGGGATTTTCGTGGAGCATGTAGTTGTACATCGGAATTGTGGAGATGCAATGGTAATCTGATTTGATATCCTCGTATGGTTTCGTTTTTGATTGTTTCAAATACAGCATCATAAGCTTTACAGAAGTTAGAAATTACACTGGAAACAAGGTAATGCTCCTGATTTGCATTTTTATTTGATGGCTGTAATTGTGAAATTGGTTCAGTTTCCGGATCGTAGTCGTTCCATTTCTTCTGGTATAGAAAAATGACTGCATAATTGTGTTCTGTGTAGGTTCGGATGGTGAGCGTTTGTGTGAGATTTGTATGATTGTGTGAAAGCAGCTGCGTCATCAGGCAGAGCAAGCAAAAGCAGAGAGGCGATTCATGGGATAAAACCCATAGGTTCATTTCTGGTTGGAGCCTTAGTTCTATACAGTGTCCTAATGTCTCTCGACAGTTCTGTGCAAACTGCATAATCACGCTGGATAATTCCAGTGGTTCCATGGCGTTGTACATATCATCTGCATATTTGCACAGTTCTTGGTAATAAGCGGTTTGCTTCATCAGTCGACAGCAACAGTACATGACATCGTTGAGATCGGAAAAAATGGATTCTTGTTCTAAATCCCCAATATTGTGTGATTCTACTTCATTGTAAATATGTTCCATAACAACGGAAATATTGAAAATCGTTTTTCGTTGTTCCGCTAGAAAATCCTGACAGAGTGCATGGGAATTAGATTCTTTCATGATGTTGGTTAAAATCGGCTCAGGGGAAATCTGCAAAATGATACAGTCCAATTCTGGAGATGTTAATATTTCCGCAGCATATAAAAGAGAGTGATGCCAGAACGTTTGCGTTCCGGCATTGGCGTGCAGCATGTGCAATAGAGCCTTGCATTCTTCCTCTGTCTTCAACGGTTCGGAAATATGATTTTTCCAAATGCATGTTCCCGCAGTTGTCAAAAAAAATATTTGTCGTGGCTCATTGGCATAGAGTGTCTTCAGAATTTGCAGTGTTTCTGTATTCATAAATGGTTGTGAACTCCTTTCTTTTTAGATAGTAGGATGATGGCTGCCGCTTGTCATGACAGCTTATTGGCATATTATGTGCGTTGGAATGAAAAACTGCAGGCTCTCAATTTTATGGTTTTAAATTGGCTGTAAAAAGGACTTTTATTTTCAAGATACTCCCTTATATTATATACCGATTTTTTTAAAAATAAATTGATAAAAAAATAACAAATTTTATCAATTTATTTTTTATTGCTAAAATGAACATGAAAAAATGTTGAATCTTGTGCAAAATAGAGAAAAGCAGGAGGAGAGTCTATTTTGTTTCAATTTTTTTATAGAAAGACCTTGCATTTTTCACCGTTTTGGTGTAAAATAAGAGTATAAATTTTTAGGAGGTAATTCCAATGTCAGTTAAAGTTGCTATTAATGGTTTTGGCCGTATCGGTCGTCTCGCATTCAGACAGATGTTCGGTGCAGAAGGTTATGAGGTTGTTGCAATCAACGATTTGACTAAGCCGTCTATGCTTGCACATCTGTTAAAGTATGATACTGCACAGGGTGGTTATGCAGGTCGGATTGGTGAAAATAAGCACACTGTTACTGCTGATGATGAAGCAGGTACCATTACAGTTGACGGCAAGACCCTGACCATTTATGCAAAGGCAAATGCTGCTGAGCTGCCGTGGGGCGAAATCGGCGTAGATGTTGTTCTGGAATGCACTGGTTTCTACACTTCCAAGGCAAAGGCACAGGCTCATATTGATGCTGGTGCAAAGAAGGTTGTTATTTCTGCTCCGGCTGGCAATGATCTGCCGACCATCGTTTACAACGTAAATCACGAAACGCTGACTACAGATGATAAGATCATCTCTGCTGCATCCTGCACAACCAACTGCCTGGCTCCGATGGCAAAGGCACTGAATGACTATGCTCCGATCCAGAGCGGCATCATGAGCACCATTCATGCTTATACTGGCGACCAGATGATTCTGGATGGTCCGCACAGAAAGGGTGACCTGAGAAGAGCAAGAGCTGGTGCTGCAAATATCGTTCCGAACTCCACTGGTGCTGCAAAGGCAATCGGTCTGGTTATTCCAGAACTGAACGGCAAGCTGATCGGTTCTGCACAGCGTGTACCGGTTCCGACTGGTTCTACTACGATTCTGACTGCTGTTGTTAAGGGCGCAGATGTAACCAAGGAAGGCATCAACGCTGCTATGAAGGCTGCTGCTACAGAATCTTATGGCTATAACGAAGAGCCGATCGTTTCTTCTGACGTAATCGGCATGAAGTATGGTTCTCTGTTCGATGCAACACAGACCATGGTTTCTAAGATTGCAGATGATCTGTATGAAGTACAGGTTGTTTCTTGGTATGACAACGAGAACAGCTATACCAGCCAGATGGTTCGTACCATTAAGTATTTTGCTGAATTGGCATAATTGCTGCATGGCAATGCGATTCTAAGAATGAAAAGAGCGAGCCTGTCCAGTTGGACAGGCTCGTTTTTTATGTAAGAAGAATTGCGAAAAGCAAAAATTTTTCTGTTGATCTTTTTGTTCTTAAGCGAAAAAAGGATTTTACGTTCATTTTTATCGTTTTTTTCAAAAAAACATTCTCTTTTTACACGCCTTTTTCAAAAAATCCAGAATTTTTAATGGGAAACTTTCAAAAATCTATTGACATTATTGAGAACATGTGCTATTATTAAGACAGACCAGAGCGGATGGAAAAATTCCGAAAAACACCGTCTCTGTAAGACGGCAGCAGCGGAAAATTTCGGTTCGCTGCGGAAATTGCAATCAATTAAAATTGCTGAAATATTGCAAAGGAGAGATTCAAATCATGGCAGAAACAATGCAGAAGGAATGGGAAGGCTTTGTCGGTGGAACATGGACTTCCAACGTAAATGTACGGGACTTCATTCAGAAGAACTATACACCATATGAGGGCGATGAAAGCTTTCTGGCTGGCCCGACTGCTACAACAACAGAACTCTGGAACCAAGTTCTGGATCTGTTCCAGAAAGAACGGGAAAACGGCGGCGTGTTGGATATGGATACCAAGATCGTATCCACTGTAAATTCTCATGAAGCAGGTTATTTGGATAAGAACAAGGAAAAGATCGTAGGCTTTCAGACTGATAAGCCGCTGAAGCGTTCTTTGCAGCCGTTTGGCGGTATTCGTATGGCAGAAGAAGCTTGCAAGGCTTATGGCTATACAGTAGATCCGGAAATCAGTTACATTTTTAAGCACTATCGGAAAACCCACAATGAAGGGGTATTTGATGTTTATACACCGGAAATGCGTTCTGCAAGACATAACGCTATTATCACTGGTCTGCCGGATGCTTACGGTCGTGGCCGTATCATCGGTGACTATCGTAGAGTGGCACTGTATGGTGTGGATAAGCTGATTGAGGATAAGGAACATCAGAAGGCAGTTACTTGTGGTACGATGACAGAAGATGTGATTCGTCTGCGGGAAGAACTGGCTGAACAGGTAAAGGCTTTGAAAGCACTGAAGGCAATGGCACAGCGTTATGGTTTTGATATTTCCAAGCCGGCTTCCAATGCACAGGAAGCCATTCAGTGGGTATACTTTGGCTATTTGGGTGCTGTAAAGGATCAGAATGGTGCTGCAATGAGTTTGGGTCGTACCTCTACATTTATTGATATTTATGTTGAAAGAGATATTCAAAAGGGTGTTCTCACAGAAGAACAGGCACAGGAATTGATTGACCACTTCATTATGAAATTGCGTATGGTAAAGTTCGCAAGAACACCGGAATACAATTCTCTGTTCTCTGGTGATCCGCAGTGGGTTACAGAATCCATCGGCGGTATGGGCATTGATGGCAGAACAATGGTTACAAAGACCAGTTTCCGTTATCTGCACACACTGGAAAATCTGGGTACTGCTCCAGAGCCGAACTTGACTGTATTGTGGTCAAAGCGTCTGCCGGTTGCATTTAAGAAGTACTGTGCGAAGCTTTCCATCAACACGTCTTCTTTCCAGTATGAAAATGATGATCTGATGAGAGTAACACACGGGGATGACTATGCAATCGCTTGCTGTGTATCTTCTATGAGAGTCGGTAAGGAAATGCAGTTCTTTGGTGCAAGAGCAAACTTGGCAAAGTGTCTGTTGTATGCAATCAATGGCGGTGTAGACGAAAGATTGGATGCAAAGACTGGCAAGCACAATCAGGTTGGTCCGAAGTATAGACCGGTAGAAGGCGATTATCTGGATTATGATGATGTAATGGCAAAGTACACAGATATGATGCAGTGGCTGGCAAAGCTGTATGTAGATACCCTGAATTGCATCCATTACATGCACGATAAGTATAGTTATGAAGCATTGCAGATGGCACTGCATGACAGAGATGTAAAGCGTTACTTTGCAACTGGTATCGCTGGTATGTCTGTTGTAGCAGACTCTTTGTCCGCTATTAAGTATGCAAAGGTAAAGTGCATCCGTGATGAATTCGGCGTGGTTGTAGACTTTGAAGTAGAAGGCGACTTCCCGAAGTACGGCAACAACGATGACCGGGTTGACAATATCGCTGTAGAAATTCTGAACAAGTTTATGGATATGATCCGCAGCAATTACTGCTACCGGAATGGTGTACCGACGACTTCTATTTTGACCATTACTTCTAACGTTGTATATGGTAAGAAGACTGGTAACACACCGGACGGCAGAAAGAAGGGTCAGCCGTTGGCTCCGGGTGCAAACCCAATGCATGGTCGTGATACACATGGTGCAGCAGCATCTATGGCTTCTGTTGCAAAGCTGCCGTGGAGCAATGCACAGGATGGTATCTCCAATACCTTCACCATTATTCCGGGTGCTCTGGGGAAGGATTCTCAGGTATTCGTTGGTGATTTGGATATTGAATCTATTAAAGAATCCTTGGATTAAGTTTCAGCTTCACAGAGACAGTACCGTTTTGTCCTGTCATGCATGAAGGAGGCGAGCCGATATGACAGAAAATCCAAACCAGACCGATGCGGAAAAGGCAGATGCACTGGTGGATATGATTGAGCAGCTGATGGAAAATGGCAGCGGTCATCTTGTGGTAACGGAACAGGATGCACAGGAAGGCTTGCATGTAGACACCTATCGCAGTATGGATTGTGCGATTGGGAATCAAGCTTGCTGTCAGCCGACAGAATTGATGGATGAAATCGAGTAATTTCACTTTGGATCACTCATTTGGTATTGAATTTTTTAGGAGGAATGCATCATGGCAAATGAAAAGCAAATTGATAATCTGGTAGAACTGCTGGATGGCTATGCTGAAAAAGGCGGTCATCACCTGAACGTAAATGTCTTGAATAGAGAGACACTGCTGGATGCACAGCAGCATCCGGAAAAGTATCCGCAGTTGACCATTCGGGTAAGCGGTTATGCAGTAAACTTCATCAAGCTGACAAAAGAACAGCAGGATGACGTAATTTCCAGAACGTTCCACGCTGCACTCTAAGAAAAAGACGTTCAGCGGAAAGTCTGTAAGAAAAAAGTGGGGACGCATGTAATTTGTGCGTCCCCTTTTTATAATTTTGAACGAATACGGGATATGGTTTTTTGTCGTAAAATCGGGAAAGGAGGCACCTATGGAAGGTTATATTCACTCAACAGAAAGTTATGGCACTGTGGACGGACCTGGGACTCGGTTTGTCATTTTTTTTCAGGGATGTCCTATGCGGTGCCAGTATTGTCATAATCCAGATACTTGGGCATACAACATCAATGAACGCCGAACCGCAGAATCTTTGCTGCAAGAATATGATGGCTTGAAAGAATTTTATCGGGACGGCGGAATTACAGCAACGGGCGGCGAGCCTTTGGTGCAGATAGAATTTTTGACAGAGCTGTTTACAAAGGCAAAGGAAAAAGGAATTCATACTTGTCTGGATACCTCTGGAATTTTGTTTCGGCAGGAAAAGCGAGATATATTTGATCAGCTGATGGCGGTAACAGATTTGGTAATGCTGGATATTAAGCATATTGATAATGCAGAACATCAAAAGTTGACGAAACAGAGCAATGTGCATATTTTGGAATTTGCACAGTATTTGAAAGAAAAAAATGTTCCTGTCTGGATTCGGCATGTGGTTGTTCCTGGGATTACTTTGCAGGAAACGTATCTGCGGCAGCTTGGCACTTATCTTGCAGGGTTGACAAATATGAAAGCATTGGATGTTCTCCCATATCATACAATGGGAGAGGTAAAATATGAAAATCTCGGAATCCCTTATCCATTGAAAGGAATCGAACCCGCAACGACCGAACAGGCAGTTTGGGCACGGGATATTATCATGGATGCTTTAAAAGAACAATTGCGAAAAGAGAAATTTGGAGCATAATGATAAGGAGGAACGATGGCAATTGGCGGTCGTTCCTTTTTGTATAAAAAGAGATGTAAGTCCTTGTAATTTCATGGAGATACAATTGTTAAAATTGCACAATTACAGAGAGGCGAAATTGGTTGTTTTTAATAGAAATTTTGAAATAAACGAAAAAATAATTGCAATTTTTCATGCCATATGATAAAATAAGAATTGGCATATTTCTATGTTTTATTTCACTTTTTTAATTCTAAAGAGAAGGGGTCGTTTATGAGCAAATTGAAATTTTCAAAGCGGCTGGCTGCATCCCTGATTGCGGCTGCCACAATCGGGTCAAGCGGTGTGCTGACCAGCTTGTCCTATTTGCCAGTTCATGCGGCAGATACGGATAACTATGCAAAATTGCTGCAATATTCTATGTATTTCTATGATGGAAATATGTGCGGCGATGCTGTGGGAGAAACTTCTGCTTTCGACTGGCGTGATGACTGCCACACAGGTGACGAAATTGTAGGCGGTTTCCATGATGCAGGAGACCATGTTAAATTTGGTCTGCCAGCTGGATATTCTGCTTCCACGTTGGGATGGGGCTACTATGAATTTAAGGATTCCTATGATTCTCTGGGTCAAACTGCACACTTGAAGAAGATTACGGATTATTTCTGTGATTACTTTAAGAATTGTACCGTTTTGAGTGGCGATACCGTTACAAACTTCTGCTATCAGATTGGCGAAGGCGGCGGCGGTGCAGACCATGGTTACTGGGGTCCGGCAGAGACACAGGAAGCCATCAAAGGCAAGCGGAAAGCTTTCTGGACAAGCAGTGGTGCAAGTGATATTGCAGCAGCATATGCTGCTGCTTTGGCAATGAACTATATCAACTTCGGAAATGCAGAAGATTTGAAGTATGCAAAGGCACTGTATAACTTCTCTACACAGTATAATGCAAACTCTGCTGCATTAGAGGGACCTTCAACTTTCTATAATTCCTTTGATTACTATGACGATCAGGCATGGGCAGCCGGTATTCTGTATCTGGCAACCGGTGAAGACAGCTATAAGTCATTCCTGAACGAATTTATGAGCGTTTCCGGTAAGGGCTCTTCTGGTCAGTCCGGCTGTCAGTGGGGCGTTTATTCTCCGATGTGCTGGAATAATGTAAGCTTGGGTGCCGCTATTTTACAGGCAGAAATTACAAAGTCTTCTTCTGACTGGTCAAAGGTTACTACTTATCTGGATTCTAAGGCAAATAGCGAAACTACTTATTATTGCGAGGATTCTTGGGGCAGTGCCCGTCACAATGCAGCAGTACAGATGTGTGCATTGGTAACTTCCAAGTTTGATAAGGATTACACCAGTTGGAGTAAGGCACAGATGGGTATGATTTTGGGCGATAACTCCACAGGTAAAAATCTGGTAGTTGGCTTCAATGAGAATTCTCCGAAGTATCCGCATCACAGAACGGCTTCTGGTCATGCGTATGATCCGACAGACGAGGGTACACCAAAGTGGGATGCTGAAAATGGGCATGTTTTGGTTGGTGCCTTAGTTGGCGGTCCGACCAGTTCGGATTTTTCTACCTATAATGATGCCATTGACGATGCGGTTTCTAACGAAGTAGCTTTGGATTACAATGCTGGTTTGGTTGGTGCAGCAGCTGGTCTGTATGCAAAATATAAGACTGGTTCTCTGGAAACCAATATTCCGGGTGTAAATGCTTCCGCAGAAACCACTACTACAACAGCTAAGACAACGACTACTACTCCTACTATTACTACAACAAAGGGCACTACCACAACAACAAACAATAATCCGACTACAGGCGGTGTATATGAAATTAAGCCAGATCAGGATATTACTTATTCCGATTTGCCGGAAGATGATAAGATGATTGGCTGGGCTTATGAGGATCTCGGCGTAAAGGCTGGCGAAAAGGTACAGAAGGTAGAAATTGATATTTCTACAACAGCAGGTGAAATCGGTAAGTGGCAGGGTGCTTTTGGCTCTTCCACAACGGTTGATCCGGGATACTGGACACAGACGGAAGACATGTCACAGACATTCTCTGGCACAAAGAAGGGTACACTGGTATGGGAAGTAGACAGTGCAACTTCTGACATTATCCAGACCCAGTACGGCGGTCAGGTAAAGGTTGGCTTCTGGTGGATTGATTGTGATGATTTCACAGTAGATGCAGTTCGTGTTTATACGGATGCAGCTTCTGTAGTAACCACAGCAAGTACCACTACTACCACTGCAAAGACTACTGTTACTACTTTAAAGACTACCACTACTGTTACTACAAAGGCTCCGGTTGTAACAACTACCACTGTATTCAATCCAGATGGTCCGACCATTAAGGTAGGTCAGCAGTTTGTTAATGCAGGCGAAGAGTGGGCAACCGCAGTGAAGCCGGAAATCTACAACGGCGGCGACTTCGTAACAGAAGGTCTGTCACTGGCATTCAAGGTTGGTGACGCAGCAGATCCAGCAACCGCAGCGCTGATGGAAGCATGGACTTATGAAGATCTGGATTCCAGCTCGGCATTCAATGATTTGGGCTCTTGGAAGGTGAACAAGGATGAAATGATCTGGGCATCCCTGACAAATGGTACTTCTAAGATTGATGTAGGTACTCTGACAGACGGCATGAGCCCGCTTGAACTGTACTACACCATTCCGGATGAAGCTACAATCAACAAGATCGCAGCAGATCATAACATGGCAGCAAAGCAGACAGAAGATGGAGCATACTATTATGAATTCCCGCTGCAATTTGCACCGGATAAGATCAACAGCGAAGGCGGCAGCGCACTGCTGTGGGCAGGCGAAAATAATACGGTTATTGATGCAACTTATGTAGACGGCAGTGTTTGCGTAATTGTAACCAATCCGAATCCGGTAACTACTACAACAACAGCTACATCTGGTTCGACCACCACAACAACCACTACTACCACCGTATTGAATCCAGATGGTCCGACCATTAAGGTAGGTCAGCAGTTTGTCAATGCAGGCGAAGAGTGGGCAACCGCAGTGAAGCCGGAAATCTACAACGGCGGCGACTTCGTAACAGAAGGTTTGTCACTGGCATTCAAGGTAGGTTCAGCAGCAGATCCAGCAACCGCAGCGCTGATGGAAGCATGGACTTATGAAGATCTGG
>JAUNJC010000230.1 GCA_030523195.1 Oscillospiraceae bacterium | reverse complement strand
AGATAATCCGCACTCTGACCATTCCAAATCCAAATGAGATTGTGCAGCTGATGGTATTCTGTCAGACGAATATACATGAGATTCCAAAGCCACTGATAGGCTTCATTGCCGGATGCTCCCCACCAAAACCATTGGTTACTTGCTTCATGCAACGGTCGCCATAAAACTGGAATATCTGCTTCTTGTAGAATTTTTAATTCTTTTGCTGCCGTATCAATATCTTTCATCAGAGCAACACATTCTTCAGAAATAATGCCCTCGTTTTGCATTTGTTGTAACTCAGATTCCTTGCAATGGCTAACGTCTACATCCGTAACAGCATTTGAAAGAGAAAAATCTGTTTCATCGCTATAGACAGAAGCAATTCCCATTGGTGCGTTCCAGTGCCACATCAAGCCAACAATGCCACCTTGTTCTGCCCAGTCCAAACTGGAAGTGACGGCATCTTTTGAATATAAATCATCAAAACGAATCACAGGGAACTGTCCGGTAATCTGATAAATTTGCATAAGCTCATCATTTTCTGAACTGGAAACGTACTGACCGGAAATCAGCTTGTTTCCATATTGTTCGGTTAAAAATTGCATAATCTGTTTGGATTCTGGTGTTGCATTCACATCACAAGGTGTTGCAGATATGTTTGCAGCATCCATTTTTTCTGCGTTTTGCAGCAATAGACTATCCAATCGTGATTCACCACTCGTCTGTTGAATGATAATCGTATGCGTGCCAGCTTCCAGATAAACTGCCTGTATGGTTGCCTGTATGAATTTTCCTGTTCCCGGAATAGATAGCATGTGAGATACCTTGTTATCTATTTGTACCTGACAGGCTGCATCACAATCTGCTGCCAGCATGACAGAAATATCATAATGTTGGGATGCTGGCAGCGAGACAGAGAATACAAGTGTGTTCTGCACATTACCGGAAAGACCAACTACATAACCGCTTCCTGTATATCCGTTATACGCATTTTCCACATGTAAAGCTTCAGAAAGCACACAATCTTCTGCTTGTACCCATATTTCTGTCGGCATTTCCATACTGACAGGGGATTGTACCACTTTTTCTTGATAGTTGGGAGCATGGATTGTAGTCGTTGTTTCGGTTTCTGTTATCTGTTCTGTGATTGCTGTTGTTACTTCTGTTGTAACAGCCTGAACAGACTGGATATTTGGTTGCTGCGGTACATTTTCGCATCCTGTCAGAGAGAAAAAATAAATCAAAGACATCATCACTGCTGCAATTCGTTTCATGGTAGTTGCCTCTCTGTCTGAAATCTTTCTATTAGAGCATTCATACATTTTCTGCAAACTGGTTTGTCAATATATGTGACCATGCCAACACAAACTGTGTTGCAGAAAATGCAACGTTCATATTCTTTCTTCAGAATTAGACGAAGCTGATCTTGATTCGTATCATCTATGAAGATTTGTAGTTTATCTTCGTATTCCAAATGAAGAGAATTACGAATTTCAATGGGAATTTGTAATCGTCCTAATTTATCCAGCGTTTTTATATATCTGAGATGCTGCTTTTTTGCATTTGGTTGAATACACGCATCTAAAACAATGCATTCTTTCTCTGTATGCATTTCAATTTCTTCTGTTTGTATC
>JAUNJC010000229.1 GCA_030523195.1 Oscillospiraceae bacterium | reverse complement strand
GAAAGCAGGCGACATTATCTTTTTCGACTGGAGCAACGACGGGCAGGACGGAGATTCTGACCATGTGGGTATCGTAGAGAAATGTGAGAACGGCGTTGTTTACACCGTGGAGGGCAACTCTGGCGATGCCTGCCGACAGAACAGCTATCCCGTTGGGTACTTTGAAATCCTTGGATATGGCTGTCCGAGATATTAGAAAAAGGGCGAAAGAAAAACCAGAGGTTTATTCCTCTGGCTCTTTTGCCTTACATAGCTGACTTGAAAGCTCCAAAGAAATATGTTATAATATCTTAAAATATGTTTTCACATACTTGCAGGAGGATACATATGGGCGAATTTAATATCGGAAAAAGATTAAAAACAGTACGACAAAATAGAAATTTGACCTTAGATGAATTAGCGGAAGTGACGGGCGTCAGTAAACCGATGCTTGGGCAGATTGAGCGAGGACAATCATCTCCAACAGTTACTACACTTTGGAAAATTGCAACAGGTATGAAAATACCGTTTTCAACCTTTTTGCAGGAGCAGGAAACGGAATACACAGTAGTTGATTTGCAGGAACAAGATGTTTTATTAGAGGAAAGTGGCGCAATGAAAGTATATACGCTTTTTGCATTTGACCCTATCCGTAGTTGTGAAGCATTTTACATTGAATTTGAAGCTGGCTGCGAGCATGATTCAGATAAGCATAACGACGGTGTTGAAGAATACATTTTTGTCACTCACGGAAAGTTGGATATGGTTTTGAACGGAACAAAAGTGACATTAAGAGAAAAACAGGCAATCCGATTTGAAGCGAATATTCCACATTCGTATGTGAACGCATATAAAGACACTTGCAATATTTATAATTTTATTTTCTACAAAGAATGAGAGGAACCTAAAATGTTTGAGTTGAATCAAGTAGGCGAAAGAAGTTATTACATAAACTGCCCTGCAAAAATCGGGATTTATAAGGTAAATGATACAGAGGTCTATCTGATAGACAGCGGAAATGATAAAGACGCAGGCAGAAAAGTCCGTAAGATATTAAACGAAAATGGTTGGAGCTTAAAGGGGATTATTAACACACACTCTAATGCAGACCATATTGGCGGGAACAAGTATTTACAGCAGCAAACAGGCTGTAAAATATTCGCAGACGGTATTGAAGCAGCATTTACAAAGTTTCCTCTTTTAGAGCCGTCATTTTTGTATGGCGGATACCCGTGCAAAGATTTAAGACACAAGTTTTTACTTGCTTCTGAAAGCGATGTTTGCGATATTACGGATGCTGACTTTCCAAAGGAATTAGAGGTCATTCCTCTGCGTGGGCATTTTTTTGATATGATTGGTATTTGCACACCAGACAATGTTGTTTTTCTTGCTGATTGTATCAGCAGTAAAAGCACTTTGGAAAAGTATCAGATTTCCTTTATTTATGATATTGCTGAATATCTGAACACATTAGATAAGGTTGAAGCTATGGAAGCCGTTATGTTCGTGCCTGCCCATTCGGATGTAACAAACAATATCAAAAGCGTAGTGCAGCTTAATCGTCAAAAAGTATTCGATATATCAAATGAAATACAATCTATCTTAGAGCCTGTGTTCATAGACGTTTTAAAAGAGAAAAAGCATGAGAAATCATA
>JAUNJC010000079.1 GCA_030523195.1 Oscillospiraceae bacterium | reverse complement strand
CTTTGCCATACTGGAGTACAAAACAAATCTGCTATCGTCCGCTTTATCCGGAATTGACCTCTACAAGTGTGATTGCATGGAAACGCAACCAACCGCAGAGCCTTGCCGCTGCAAAATTTATTGAACATATCAGGGAACATTTATCAGACATTAAGCATGATTAAATTCCATTACACCGACTAATTTATGCGGAACATAGCATTCTTCCAGATATGATATTTCCTGTTCTGTAAAACTTACTCCGATTGCCTTGACCGCTTCTTCAATATGACTGATTTTGGTTGCACCAACAACCGGAGATGCTACTTTTGTCAAGAGCCAGCCAAGAGCGATTTGTGTCTTTGTCAAGTTCTTTTTCTCAGCAAGCTCACGTACTCTTTCAATAATAATGTTATCCTGCATCGCTGTGTTATCATACTTACTTCTTTGAACGTTATCCTCAAGAATGCGTTTGCTGGAAAAATCCGCATCTCTTACCAGCCGTCCCGATGCCAACGGACTATATGGTGTCATTGCAATATTGCTATCCTCACAGAACGGCTTCATCTCACGTTCTTCCTCACGGAACATCAGATTGTAATGTCCCTGAATGGACACAAACCTTTGCCAGCCATTTTTCTCAGCAATAAAATTTGCTTTTGCAAGCTGCCATGCATAACAGTTCGACATTCCGATTGCACGGACTTTACCGGATTTTACAGCCTCATTCAGAGTTTCCATAATTTCTTCAATCGGCGTATGATAGTCCCACATATGACAAATATACAAGTCAATATAGTCCATTCCAAGATTTTTAAGGCTTCTGTCCAGCAATTGATTGATATGCTGTTTGCCACTGATACCATTTTGGATTTCTTCCTCGCTTCTGGGGAAAAACTTTGTAGCGACAACGATTTCATCACGTTTTGCAAATTCTCCCAAAGCCTTTCCCGTATGCTGTTCACTTGTGCCATTCTGGTAACTTGCGGCAGTATCAAAAAATTCACACCAAGTTCCAATGCTCTTTTAATAATTGCATTGGAACTTTTTTCGTCCACAGCCCAAGTATGACCGCCCTCGGCGGCATCTCCGAAGCCCATACAGCCAAGGCATATTCTGGATACATTGAGTTCAGAATTTCCCAGTTTTGTATATTCCATAGTATTTTCCTCCATACTTTATTTCTTGATTATTTTAATGATACATTCCCAGTTCTGAAAGCCATTCTGCAATGACATCATGGCAATCAGAAATGTCTGAACGGTTTACACCAATAGGCTTCAATACCGTACAATCTTCCGGCAGCAAATCAGTAATATCAGATACAGTATCGGCAAGTCCTCCTGTTCCATGCGTACAAAAAGGGATTATAGTCTTTCCGGAAAAATCATATTCTTCCAGAAATGAATACACAGCCATTGGACAGCTATATCCCCAATTAGGATATCCCAGAAAAATAATATCATAATCATCTATATCTGTTAAATGATTTTTAAGCGCAGGGTGAAAATTTTCTGCCTGCTCCTCAGATATCCGTTGCAGACAGCTTTCATAATCACTGGGATACAGGGCTTCTACAACAATGGAAAACAAATCGCCGCCAACAAGAGATTGTATATGATTCGCCATAATTGCGGCATTTCCCGGAAGCAGCACACTTGCTAGTGGTAGCATCTATATCTATTTCATCTGGATTATCCAAATACACATTCTCCGCACGTGTAAAATATGCAATCAATACTTTACTTTCAGATGAAGATTGCTTTGCAAACTGCTGCTTCATCAGACATAAATCAAATACGTCCCATCTCTCATCATTGTTTAAATCATAGTCTTTATCACTTAAATCAGGCGTATCTCTGACAAGCAGGAAATCCTGCAAATTTTTGATATCCTCTATTGTATACTTTGTTATTTCTGAGGCTTCTGCCAAATCAACCGGATTCTGAACGGATTCAGGATGTGTAAACGTCGAAACAATCAATACAGCTGCTGTAAAAACAGTTCCCATACAAGCAATTATTTTTTTCATATTACTCCTGCCTTTCATCTCCGGATACATCAAGCATTTAAAATTTTGATGTGTTTATTGTTTTTATCACTTTAGCAGGATTGCCGCCAACAACTGTATTCGGAGGTACATCTTTTGTAACAACCGAACCTACTCCAATCACAGCATTTTCTCCGACAGTTACACCCTGTAAAATCGTTGCATTGATACCGATCCATACATTGTCTTTAATGACAATCGGTTTTGCAATTGTAGCACTTCGGTTTGCCGGATCCAGATCATGATTTAAAGTGATTAAATTTACCTTTGGTCCAATGAAAACGCCGTTTCCAATTGTAATTCCGCCACGGTCAAAAAACGTACAGCCTTGCTGAATCATACAGTTTTTTCCGATTACAGTATTTTTCCCGAAATCTGTATAAAACGGTGGTTTCAACGTTGTACTGTCATCTAATTCTTTGCCAAACAATTCACACAGAATTTCCCTTGCCCTCGTATCCCCATAATCCAGACGATTCAGCTTTGAAGTCAGTTCAAATGCGTTATGAATTACTTCATGAATTAGCGGATAGTCAGGCTCAGCTGGAGAAATAGTTTCTCCTGCAAGCTCTCTTTCAAAAATATTCATCTTCGTTTCACCTCTGCCATTATGATTCCAATCCCAATGAATCAAGCCAATCTGTAATATCGTTTTCCGCACTTGTTGCATCAGAAGCACCAATGGATAATCCATCGAGAATCGTTGCTTCCGGTTCGTATTCTGAAATTACACTAATCGCATCAGAGAAACCGCTTCCGCCACTGGTGCAAAACGGAATAATGGTCTTTCCGGAAAAATCATATTCTTCAAAAAAGCTGTACATCGTCATAGGCATACCGTACCACCAATTGGGAAAACCTACGAAAATCGTATCATATCCGTCCAGATTTTCTATATGCGTTGCAAGTTCAGGATATTCATTGTTATTCTTTTCTTCCTGACCCTCTTCAATTGTTCCGTCATAATCAGATGGATAAGTTTTGACTGTCCGAATTGAAAACAATTCTCCTCCGGTCTGCTGTGCTATCATATCTGCAACAACACCTGTATTTCCTGTCAATCGACCGTTCCATGGCTGGATACTGGCAGAGGCTGAGGCATCTGCATTATCCGGAAGTCCCGCATTTTCTGCATAAGTGAAATAGGCAACCAGTATACGGGACAATGTTTCTTCATTTTCATCTGAATTCACAGACTCTGAGGATTCTGTATCAGTTGTTTCTTCTTCGCTTTGGCTGAGTTCTGTTGTTTCCGGAACAGAATCCGCATTATCATTGGTACTTTTTTCTGCCACACTGATTGATTCCTGCAAAATAACATCATCATTTTCCGTTCTGCTACAACCTGCAAATGATGCAGCCAAACACAATGCCATAAGAAAAATAACTGTTTTTTTCATTTTCATATGCTCCTTTACCACATAATTTTTTCTGTATCTCTATTATACACCAGTTCTCACAATATGTCTAATACTTATTTTTTATGAGGTGTTATGCTTAAAAAGCATTTGAACACACAAAAAACAATCACAATGAAAAATCACTGCAATTGTTTGAAAGTCAGATAATTATGCAGCAAAACTATCCAGCCATGAAAGAATATCTTCTTTTGAAGAGTCTACCGATGTCCAGTATACAGACAATCCGTTTTCTACTACATTTGCATTCGGCTCTAATTTCTTCACTTCATTAACTGCACCCGCAAATCCGCTTCCGCCGCTGGTGTTAAATAAATAGATTGTCTTTCCACTGAAATCGTATTCTCCAAAGAAAGCATACATCGCCTGCGGCATACTTGACCACCATGTCGGAAAACCAATATATACCATATCATACTGTTCTAAATTATCAATGTGTGTTTTCAATACCGGATATTTTCCGTTTCGTTTTTCCTCTGGAACGCTTGTGGTAACTTCAGAATAAGTTGTGCCATAACTTCCTTCAATTTCAAGCTGAAACAGATCGGATTCTGTATTTTCAGCAATGACAGATGCTACATATTCCGTAGAACCATATCGCTTACCATCTACAATTGCAACGCTTGCACTTGCCAATGAGTCTACATTGTTATTAAGAGGATAAGAAAAATATGCAACAAGAGAGGTATTCTTCTGCAATTCTGCGATTTCTTCATTTTTTTCGGAAACAAAATCCGCTATCTGCGATTGAGAAGCATTGCTACCAAATCTTCTTCCTTCAAGCACGTCAGAATCAGGAAGCATTGTCCGGATATTACATACTGCACTTGTAATACCGCTGCTTCCAGAGGTGCAGAACGGAATTATGATTTTTTCAGAATAGTCAAAACTTTCTAAGAATGTGTCAATAATTCTCGGTTCTTCTCCCCACCATATCGGGAAACCAATATAGATTACATCGTATTGTTCCATGCTTTCCGGCAATTGTGCAATTTCCGGACGTGCATCAGGATCATTCTGCTCTTGATTGGCACGGCAACTGTTGTTACTGTAATTCAGATCATCTGCCGTATATGGAACAGACGGTACAATTTCAAATATATCGCCGCCTGTTTCCTCTTTCAGATAGGAAGCCACTGTTTCCGTATTGCCTGTACATGAAAAGTATGCGATTAGTGTAGCGCTTTTCGCCTGAGATTGTTTTACAAACTGTTGTTTCATCAGACATAAATCGAATACATCCCATCTGTTATCGTCGTTTAAATCATAGTCTTTACCGCTTAAATCAGGCGTTTCTCTGACAAGCAGAAAGTTCTGCAAATTTTTAATATCCTCAATTGTATATACAGTTTCACTATCCGCATATACAGGTACAGATTTAGATAAATTTGCAGAAACAGGAATTAATACTGTACAAAGTGTAAGTACTATTCCAATACACAATGTATAAATTCGTTTCATAAGCATTTCTCCATTGTTTAAAATAAAAACATTATTCTGCCAGAGAAAAAGTGATTTCTTCTCGTTTATCCAAAGTATTGAATAATGATAGATCAGATGTCACTTTTCCAATGGGAATGACATCTACAGAAAGTATAGGGTAATCAGTCTGTGCGTAAAAAACAGCCATATTATACTGACCTGAAAAATACTCTCCAAATGGATTGGGATCGCCTTTTTCAAATATTGTTTCAAATTCACTCATGAGAAACATCGCCTTTCTTTAACGATAAGATTTCTGATAGATTGCAACACACTGTTCATGGCTCAGTTCGCAGGGATCTGCCTCAAACAGTCCGCCCATTGTTTCACGGGCGTTTCTCGCCAGAATATCCAGTTCACTTTCCTGAATGCCAAAGTCAGACATTTTAAGGTCTGCCACACCGCAGTCTTTCTGTAACTGTACCAGTACATCCACAAAATCCTGAGCACAGGAAGCATCCGATTTGCCCAGTGCCTTTGCCATAGCGACAAATCTCTCATCGCAAACATGGCAATTCACAAAATGCTGATAATATTCTTTAGAAATCATAATCAGACCGGCTCCATGTGGCAGCTCCTGATGATAGGCACTCATAGCGTGTTCCATAGAATGTTCGCTGGTACAGCAGCTTACAGTCATGACCTGACCGGACAGATTATTGGCAAAAGCGACACCCTCACGAGCCTCCAAATCCGTTCCATCTTTTACTGCACGTGCAAGATACTTGCCGATATTCTCAATAGCAGTCAGTGCCAGCATATCGCCCATCAGATTATGTGCCTTGGAGATGTAGCACTCTGTACTGTGGAACAGTGCGTCAAACCCCTGATATGCCGTAAATTTAGCCGGAACAGATACCATCAATTCCGGATCTACGATGGAAAGAACCGGGAACAGACAGTCATATCCGCCAAAGCCGATTTTCTCATTGGTTTCATCGTTGGTAATGACACCCCACTGGTCTGCCTCAGAACCAGTACCTGCCGTTGTTGAAATACAGATGATCGGCAAGGCTTTATTCAAAAGAGTTTTTCCTCTGCCGGTACCGCCGAACATATAATCCCAGATATCGCCGTCATTTGTTGCCATAGCAGCCATTGCCTTTGAAGCGTCCATAACGCTGCCACCGCCCAAGGCAACTACGAAGTCACAGCCGTTTTCTTTTGCAAATGCCGCACCTTCCATAACGGTCGAACGAAGCGGATTTGCCTGAACCTTGTCAAATACTGCCGATTCCACGTCAGCAGCTGACAGTTCCTTCAGTACACGGTCAAGAGTTCCTGTTGCTTTCATGGATTTTCCGTTAGAAATAACCACCATTGCTTTCTTTCCGGGCATGGTCTGATTGTGAAGTTCGTTCAGCATTCCTACGCCGAACAAAGTGCGTGTCGGTACATAAAATTGATAACTCATAATAAAATCCTCCTGTTATTTTGTTTTGTAGCGAATGAAAACCGCACCGGAATCATAGGCTTTCACCTCAACCAGCTTTAAAGGCGTTGTTTTACCGTCACTGTCGTTCTCTCTATGAAAAACAGCAGGAAACGATGCTCTGCCGTCAATACCAGCTCCGATCAACAGAATCACCTCGTCCAGCAATCCTGCATCAAGAAACGCCGTATTGATTGCAGAGCCTCCCACAATGCCAAGACGTTCGATTCCAAATGTTTCCTTCAACACTTCGCAGGCAGCAGCCAAGTCGATTTTGGTATCATCGGTAACGATATATGAGATGTTTTTCTCGTCCAGATAAGCCAAGTATTCCTGACTGACCTGTTTGGAAATAATAATAATATGTGGCTGTTCATATTGACTGTCATGCTTCCAGAGCAGGCTGCCTTTGGTATCCACAACAATTGTGTAACCATTACTGCTGTCAGTCTTTTTAGAAACAATTTCTTTTCCCAAGGGAGCATTGTCGTTTGGCTGAAACTCTCCCGGTTCTGCCAGTTCGAGCTTAGCAGTTGTTTTCCCGCTGATCGCTGACTGTATACCAAGCTCATCAAGCAGAGGATAATAATCCTCCACACCTGCAAGCTGTCCAACCATTTCACAGTCAATTCTTCCGTCAACAGAAGTCATCATATAGCATATAATATATGGTTTATTCATACTAAATCTCTTCCTTTCCGTTTTACTATTTTTCCAAGATACCGAAACAGCTTTCCTGCATAATGAGAAATAAATATGCACGTTACCATTAATGCGAAATAATCCAGATAAAAGATTAATTTCGGTTCTTTATAGTCTAAAAATACAAATTTACTTTTCAGCAGCATATATGTAAGAAAATCACGCCTGATAAAAACGGATAAACCATACAAAGCCACTGCAAGTCCTGTAAAAAAGCAAATCAGACTAAAGCCACGATGGAAATGATTCTGTTTTCTTTTTACTGTGCCAATCACCATATTCCAGTGCAGTCCTAAATGCAGTCCCATCATGAGAAATCCCCAGTAAGCACCTAAAATATGCAACTGTCTTGCAAGTGTCAGATTGTTTTCTATCGATAAAAAATCAAATACATATCTTGACAAAACGATACCACTGTACATCTGAACAAGCATAGAAAACAGCGTCAGTACATTGACCATAGCCTGAAAAACACGCATGGGCGTATACTTCCCACGGAACAAGTTTTTATACCAATTCCAATTCAATATCTGGTGGGCAATGAACAACAGAAACATTCCCGCGCCTATCCATTCATGAGCTTTCTCGCCCCAGAACTGATATCCCATTAAAAAGAGCAAGGATACTGTCATTAAAATATCAATGACTTTTTTTATTTTTCCTTTCATTTCAACTCTTGACCTTATTAAAATGTATCTGCCCACTTTTTAAGTTCCGCCATATTAAGTTTTCCATTCAGAAGTTTTCCTGACTTAACTTCCGCATTTGATACAATTTTCTGTAGATCTTCTGCTGTCTTTCCAAGACCGCTGCCGCCTGATGTTGCAAAAGGTACAACCACTTTTCCTCCGAAATCATAAACTTCCAAAAAAGTCTTGATGATAGACGGAGCTGTATACCACCATATCGGAAATCCTGCAAAAATCACATCGTATGATGCCATATCTGCCGAAGTATCCGCAAGTTCAGGACGTGAATCCGGATCATTCATTTCCACGCTGCTGCGGCTTTTCTTATTTGTCCAATCCAGATCAGCATTGCTGTATGGAACTTTCGGCTTGATTTCATACAAGTCGGCACCTGCTGCTTTTGCCAATGTCTCAGCTGCCTTTGCTGTTACGCCGCTTGCACTGAAATATGCCACTAATTTTCTGCTCATAATCACTACCTCCGCATTTTTATTTGCTTTTTATATTGTTTGATTCCAGCCATTTTTCTATTTCATCACTGTCATAGGAAGAATAGGTGACCTCTAATCCCTCTTTGATAACGCTGTCTGGTGCAAGTTTTGCAATGGCACTGATTGTCTGTCCGAAACGACCTCCGCCCATAGAGCAGAACGGAACAATTGTCTTTCCGCTGAAATCGTCGTGCATCAGGAAACTGCGAACAGATGCAGGAATGGACGACCACCAGTTACAGTAACCAAGCAAAATCGTATCATACTGTTCAATGTCAGGATACTCTTTCAGTTCGGGAACAGCCTCTGCACGAAGTTCATCCAGTGCCTCGCCATATAACACAGGACCGTCGCTGGCGGAAGCATAAGGTGTCTTTCGCTCCAGACGAACAATGTCCGCACCACTCATTTCATGAATCAAATTTGCAAGTCCCTCTGTGTTGCCTATCTGAGAGAAATAGACGATAAGTGTTTTACCCGTTTTCTATTCCGCTTTGGCACTGTAAACGCTTTTGACTTCTCCACTGGATGATGCTGCATTTCGTACCGGTCTGATACCTATGCTATAAAGTCCCACATCAGCAGGCTGTGCGCCACGATAGGCGGAACGAATATGTTTTGGGTGATCGTTCCAACCGCCGCCTCTGACAATTTTTGCATTGCCGCTTTCAGAACCAGTAGGGTTGACAGTTGTGTGAGAATCATATGCATCATACCAGTCCCATACCCACTCGGCAGCATTGCCGTGCATATTGTAAAGACCATATGCATTGGCCGGATATTGTGTTACTGCTACAGTTTTTCTCAGATATGCGTCAGAACCGTTTACCCAAGTTCCGCTTGCGTCGTTATTGTAACCGTAAGCATTGTAGCAATTTGCGTCGCTGTTGTGAACATAGTCGCCAAAATTGAAAGGTGTCGTCGTATTGGCACGGGCAGCATATTCCCATT
The DNA here is from genome assembly GCA_030523195.1 of Oscillospiraceae bacterium. GTDB lineage: Bacteria > Bacillota > Clostridia > Oscillospirales > Ruminococcaceae > Ruminococcus_C. The sequence continues at coordinate 1,327 of JAUNJC010000079.1, read as the reverse complement.
CAGCCTCAGTCGGCAGACGGTAACCGTTTGCTGACTTATCCCAAGTCACCGTTGTGCCGGAAACGGTATAGCAAGATATAAGTCCCTCTTTCTGACTAAGTGCATTGCAGTACTGTACCGCATCATACCAAGTGATATTCGTCACAGGGAGGTCATCACCTTTTGTTGCACTGGGATTATCTCCCATAATTTCCTGATACTCTTTTTGGGAAATTTCGGTTTTGGATATATAGAAATCGCCTACCGTTACGCTATGCTGAATTTCATCGGAACTGCGTTCCGGTTCGCTTTCGGGACTTCCCATTTGGAATGTGCCGCTTTTTATCAATGTGTACTGCATATTCTCACTGCTCTTTCTGATTTCTTCGATTTCCGTTTGTTTTTCATTCACCCATGTTTCCACGGATTCTTTCGAGGCACTTGCGGAAAATCTTCTTCCCTCAAGCTGATTACCGATTGGAACAAGGTCTGCAATATTTCTCTCACTTGTCGTATTTCCGCTGCTTGCCGATGTACAGAACGGCACAACGATTTTATCGGAAAAATCATAGCTTTCAAGGAATGTATCTATAATTCTCGGTTCTTCACCCCACCAGATCGGACAGCCAAGATAGATCACATCGTAACTGTCGATGGATTCAATCGAATCTGCAATTTCAGGACGCACCGTCTTGTCGCTCTGCTCCTGATTCGCACGGCATGACGAATCAGAATAGGCAATATCTGCGTCAGTATAAGGAACAGCAGCCTCAATTTTATAGCTTTCAGCATTTGTGATATCAATGATGTAATTTGCGATTTTCTCCGTATTTCCTGTACGTGAGAAGTATACCACAAGCGTATCATTCTGATTTTCCATTTGTTTCACTACCTCACGCTTCATCAGGCACAAATCAAATACATCCCATCTGCCGTCATCATTTAAATCATAATCCTTACCGCTCAAATCCGGTGTTTCTCTGACAAGCAGAAAGTCTTGTAAATTTCTAACATCTTGTATTGTATATATTGCATCTTCAGCAACGGCTTCTTCTGCTGTAACAACAGCACTACCAGTCATCAAAGTAGTCAATGCAACAATACCAGATACAAGAAAGGATAATATTTTTTTCATACTGCGACCTCCTTAGTTTTTATGAGAATCAAAATTTGTGTTCATAGACTTTATGCACACTTTTCCGCCCTGCACTCTATATATTTATATTATCACGAAACAGATGAAAAATCAAATACTTATATTCAATGTACAGATATGCTTTGCAGGCATAGAAAAGATGTAGGATACTCCTGTTACACAAAATTATAAGTATAAAAAACAACTCCTCCC
>JAUNJC010000078.1 GCA_030523195.1 Oscillospiraceae bacterium | reverse complement strand
CTTTTTGGATGTTTCTTTTTTCTTTTTAGAAGTCTTCTTTTTTGTTTTTTTTCTTTTTCGCTGCTTATCGGAGTGATAGATAGGAATGCCCAGAAAGGAAAGCCGCACATCTGTTTGCTCTGTCTGGAATGTGACATGTAGGACGGCTGGTACAAACAGCACAATAGCAAGCAGCAGCAAGATGCAGGATAAAATCAGCCAGCCAATCATTATTCTCTTCCTTTCTGTACCAAATTTTTATGAATTATGCAGGATGATCCGACGGATCAATCGTTTCTGGAACGGGAATTTCCGGCAGGGGTGGTAAATCTTTTAGAGAAGACAAACCAAAGCAACGCAAAAAAGTATTGGTAGTACGATAGGCGATGGGTCTGCCCGGCAGATCCATCCGTTCTGCCTCTTCCAGAAGTTCCCGTTCTACTAAAGTATTGACCAGAGAACCACTGTCGATACCTCGAACATGTGAAATAAATCGTTTGGTGACTGGTTGATGATAGGCAGCAATGGTCAACACTTCCAGAGCAGCTGGTGTAAGCGGCAAGGTTCGTTTTTGTTCCAATGCGGCTTGAATATAGGGGGCATAGGGTTCTCTGGTGCAAAGCTGAGCAGTCTGTTCCAGCAGAAGTACTTGTAATGCATGTCCGTTATCTGCATAATGCTGATTCAAATCGTTTAATACCGTAGGCAGCTGCTTTTCGGCAATACCGCTGGCATCTGCCAGACGGGAGAACGGAATTGGGTCACCGCTTGCAAAGAGAATTGCTTCCAAGATGGCACGTTCTGAGAATGGCATCACCATATCCTCCTTCTTTTAAGATAGTGTTTCCAGCTGTGTATTGAGTTTGGGTTTCTTTTTCTGCCGTGCCATCCGATAGAGGGCAGTACCATCCTCTGTAATGCCAATTCTGCCATGTTTGGTTAATTCCAGTACAGCAAGAAACACAGCGACTCTGGCAGAACGGTCAGAAATATCGTCATATAATGTCACAAGAGAAACCTGTTCGGCATGGTATACTTGTCGCATCAGCCATACAATTTTGGACATGACAGAGACGGTCTTGGGGCTGACTACACGGCGAAGCTTTTGCTGCATGGTGGATGGAGAGGGTGACAGCTGTTTTTGTCCGATGGCAAGAAAACTGCTGCGGAGCACCTCTGCTGGATATGTTCGCAGATAGGTTTTCTGTGGTTTTGGCAGCGGCATGGGCGGACGGCAGAAAGGCTGTTGTTCCTTATATTGTCCTGCAAGCAGAGCAGCAGCTTGTTTGCATTTTGCGTAAATGAGCAGAGCCTCCTGCAAATCTTCTTTTTCGGCTTTGGCTTCTTCCGGCTTTGGCAGAAGGGCAGCCGTTTTCATATAAATCAATCGGGCTGCCATTTCCAAGAAAGCACCGGCAAGTTCTAAATCCTGTTCCTGACAATCTGCTAGATAGTTTAAGTATTGTTCCAATAGTTGTGAAATCGCAATATCATAGATATTGAGCTTGTGTTTTGCAATCAGGGAGAGCAGCACTTCCATGGGGCCGGAAAAACCGTCAATCTCAAAGGATAATGTCTGCATATCTGTGTCAGCCTGTCAGTCCGTTGACGATGAGCGGCACCCAGTTTGTTAAAAAGTTGAATCCGTTAAAAATGAGTTTTTGTAAGAAAGAGAGCGGCGTATTTAAGAAATCTGAAAGAATCAGAATCAGAAAGGCAAAAGAAATGACTCTCTGATGCTGCTGTACCCAAATAATTGCTTTGAACGGCAGAAAGCCCATGAGAATATTGGAGCCGTCCAGCGGTGGAATGGGAATCAGATTGAAAACGGCAAGACCGATATTCACTAGAATAAAGAAGTAGAGAATATTGTAAATAATGGAAAGTGTATGGAGCATGGATGCGGAATGAATGGGAATACATTCTAAAATTCTAAATGGAATCATTGCCAGAAAGGCAAAAATCAAATTGGATGCTGGACCTGCCAGGGAAGTTAAGATCATACCCATCCTAGGGTTGTTCATACGGTTTGGATTGACAGGAACAGGCTTTGCCCAGCCAAATCCAGTCAGCAGCAGTAAAACCGCTCCCACTAGGTCAACATGGGAAAGTGGATTAAAGGTCAATCTGCCTCTGGATTCTGCCGTATTATCACCGCATCGGCGTGCAGCCCATGCGTGGGCAAATTCATGCAGGGGCAGAATGAGCAAAATGATAATCACTCGTGCAATTAACATCATGAGAATTTGCTGCTTGTCCATAGAAAATAAATTCATCTGTATCATCACCTCTTATGTTGTTATTCTTTTTATTATAACGGATTTTTCCTTTCTTTTCAAGAGAAAAATGCAGATTTCCGCTGTTCAAAAAAAATTTTCAAAAAAAGAGAAAAAAGACTTGCATTTTTTTTTGCAATGTGATATAATAGAATCCGTTAGTTTGTTTAAGGAGGTGCAGTAGAATATGGCAAAATGCGAATTTTGCGGTAAGGGTGTTACATTCGGTATCAAGGTGTCCCACTCTCACAGACGCTCCAACAGAACATGGAAGCCAAATGTGAAGCGAGTAAAGGCAATCGTGAAGGGTACTCCTTGTCACGTATATGTTTGCTCCAGATGCCTCCGTTCCGGTAAAGTTGAACGTGCGTAAGGGATAAACACCGCTTTCTTGTATGGATACGAAAAAGATTCGGGAGTCTTCTGACAACTTGTGTCAGAGCGGCTTCCGATTTTTTTTAAATCAAAAGAGAATATAAAAAATTTTTTTATTTTCACTTGCAATTTTGTGCATAATGTGCTATACTAAAACCATCCATTTCTGGTGAATAATAAAATGAGGTGAACTGAATTGGCAAAATTAAAGAAACCGACTGTCAAGAATCCACAGCTTGTGGAGGCAATGGCAGAGCTTAAAGAGAAGAAAACCCCCGCTGCCGAAAAGGCAATGATTGAAGAATTGAAAAAGGCACAGCTGATTGCACCGGTTATCATGGATGATGTACCGGAAGATTTGGATCTGAGCGATGGGCAGCAGTATAAAACACAGGCAAAGTTTATGATGTTGCAGCAGAAAGATGGGACTCGGTATTTTCCAGCATTTACGGACTGGCTGGAAGTGCTTAAGTGGAGAAATGATCCGGAGATCAAGACCGTTGTCATGACATTGGAGCAGTATGTTGCCGTTATGACACGTTCTGGAGAGGCTTCTGGTCTGGTAGTCAATCCGACAGAACAGGGTTTGGTTCTGACGAGAGAGAAAATGGGAGAGATTGCAGGCGTCACATTGCCGCCAGTTGCTGGTTCTGTTCCCAATACACCGCTGCCAGATCCAGTTGTAAATCCCAAAACAGCATTTGCTGACCCGTCTTCTGTTTCCAATCCGCAGTTGGTAGGTGCCATTGCCGCATTCCGCAAGAAGAGTGCACCGGAAACCGAACGGCCGATGATTGAGGCATTGCATCGGGCACAATTTATTGCACCAGTTCGGCTGGTTACGCCGACAGAAGACATGAATTTGGAAGATGGGCAGAAACATCAGACACAAATTCAGTTTGTTATGGTACAAAACGGCGATAAGAAATTTTTCCCGTTGTTTACCGATATGGAGGAAATGAACAAGTGGCAGAATCCGCCGGAATATCAGACGATGATTCTTCCGTTTGCACAGTATGCAGCGATGTTCCAACAAAATGGGGATGCAGAAGGTCTGGTCATCAATCCATTCCGGCAGGCAGAGTCACTGGCAATGCCAAAACAGCAGGTAGTTGCAATGGTACAGCAGCGGCAGCAGGGACAGGTGCAGTTGTTTGATCTGAAGGACAAGCCGATGGATTTGATGAAGGAGTTGTCGGAACATCTGGCAAATGTGCCGGAGGTGCATGCTGCGTATATTACTGGTATGCGTGTCGGCGGTAGAGATAGCTTTATGTTTGTACTGGACTGTGATCCGGTGAAGGAGACCCGTCCGATCTTTGAACCGGTTGCACAGATTGCCAATAAATATACGCATAATAATCCGTGCGGTATTATCACAGCGGAGCATGTAGCAGGAAAAAAGATCATGAAGGAAAATGCCCCGTTTTATCAGGAATAAAGAAAAAATGATTTTTCCGCTGCGGACAAATAGATGTTCGCAGCGGTTTTTGTTTTTATAGAGATAGAAAAATAAAAGAAGTAAAGGCGAATATAGATGTTAAAACAGAATTCAAAACACAGGGGAATGAAATTGACTGCGGTTGTGATCGCAGGGTTGTTGTTTGCACTGTCTGGATTTTTTATCTGGTATCAAAATTACTATAAAATACCAATATTAAAAATGACAGATTTAGAACAATTTGATTTTTGTGAAACGAAAAAATTAATGATTGTAGCCCATCCCGATGATGAAACATTGTGGGGCGGTGCCCATTTACTAGATGGTGGATATTTGATCGTTTGCATGACACATGGAACGGATAAGGTGCGTTCTGCGGAGCTGAAAGCGGTTGCAGAAGCCAGTGGGAATGCCTGTTTGGTGCTTTGTTATCCAGATAAGACGCTTGGCAGGCGAGATGATTGGAGTAAAGTAAAGGAGCAAATGGAGCAGGATATTTCTTTTTTACTGAAGAGTCAGGATTGGGAGTTGGTTGTCACACACAATCAAAAGGGAGAATATGGTCATCTACATCATAAGATGACACACAGCATGGTAATTTCTGCTTATGAAAAAGAACATCTCACAATACCATTCTATTGCTTTGGTACATATTACAGTGCAGCACGGCTGCCGGAGGTACAGGAGCAGCTGCCAAGGATATCGGATGAGGCATTGGCACAGAAGGAAGCATTGCTGACAAATTATCATTCGCAGAAGCGAGTTGTAGAAAATTTATCTCACATGAATCCGTATGAAAATTGGACGCTGTATCAGCCGGAAGAAACAACGGATTTACGGTGATTTTCAGCTAATTTGCGTTTTCTTTTCACATGCGTATGATAACATAAAGAGGCGTGAGAGCGTTGTTATTTTCTTGCCGCAATTTTTAGGTGGAATTTTTAGAAGAAAGGAGTCGAAAAAAATGGAATCGTTGGTACAAGTGAAAGAAATCTGCAAATATTATCAAATGGGAGAAGTAAAAATTACAGCGGTAGATCATGTTTCTTTTTCGGCAGAAAAAGGAGAGTTTGTTGTCATTGTTGGGGCATCCGGTGCAGGAAAAACAACTGTGTTGAATTTGCTGGGTGGTATGGATACCTGTGACAGCGGCTCAATTTTGATTGACGGAACGGATGTGACAAAACTGCGAAAACGTAAATTGGCAGCCTATCGAAGGTATGATATTGGTTTTGTCTTTCAGTTTTACAATTTAATTCCCAACTTGACGGCTGTGGAAAATGTAGAATTGGCAACGCAGATCAGTCGAGATGCGATGCCAGCTGCGGAAGCCTTACAATATGTGGGATTGGGCGACCGATTACGGCATTTTCCGGCACAGCTCTCTGGTGGGGAACAGCAGCGAGTTTCCATTGCTCGTGCACTGGCAAAGCGGCCTAAACTGTTGCTTTGTGATGAGCCGACTGGTGCATTAGACTATGAAACCGGAAAGGCAGTGCTAAAGCTGTTGCAGGATACCTGTCGGGATACTGATATGACGGTGCTGTTGATTACCCACAATCAGGCAATTACGCCGATGGCAGATCGGGTGATTACCATGAAAAACGGAAAAATTGCTGCGATGCGGCAGAATGCGGAGCCGGTTCCAGTTTCTGAGATTGTGTGGTGATGGCGATGAGAGTATTACTGGGAAAAGAGCTTTGCCGAACCGTACAGCATACATTCGGACAGTTTGCAGCCATTGCGGTCATTGTAGCATTGGGTTGTGGTTTTTTTGCTGGCGTTCAGGCAACGACACCTGATATGAATGAAATGGCAGACCAGCATTATCAGGATACGAATTTGATGGATTTGCAGATTCTCTCCACCATTGGATTGGATGAACAGGAAATAGAAGCAGTTGCTGCCTTGCCAGATGTTAAGGAAATCTATGCTGGCTATCATCTGGAATGTTATTTACCGCAGGACTCTAACAGCTATGCCATGGCGGTGTATTCCTTGCCCATGCAGCAGGCGGCACAGGAAGCAGGATTAAATCAGCCGTCCCTGACGGAAGGAACCTATCCGACAGCACCAAATGAATGCCTGTTAGATGCGAATTTTGCAAAAAAACATAATTATCATGTAGGGGATACAATTACTTTGCAGGCAGAAGAAGGAACCAATCTGTCAGACTGGGTGCAGCAGGATACGTTTACAGTTTCTGGTTTGACGAATTGGAGTATGTATATTAGCTTTGAGCGTGGTACAGCACAAATTGGGACAGGTTCTTTGGATGGCTATATTTTGGTAGACGATGCAGCGTTTTGCATGGAACAATATACCAATCTCTATCTGACGTTAAACAGTACGGAACAGCTGGCAGCACAAAGTGATGCCTATACGGAGACTGTGAATGCCGCAGCAGCGGACTTGGAACGGGAATCCGGTGTGATTTTGAAAGAACGCATAGAGCGAGAAACGGCAGATGCAAGGGCACAACTGCAGGAAGCCCGTGAAAATCTGGAGACACAACAGGCAGAGTATGCGAAAAATTTTGCCCAGATAGCGGATCACTACGGAGCAGAAATTGCCGGACAGCAGATGGCGGAAGCAGAACAGCAGCTTGAGAATGCAGAAGCACAGATTACAGAACAACAAACAGCGTTGGATGATTTTACAGAAAATGCAAAATGGTATATCCAGACACGGGAAGACAATGTAGCGTATTCTGGTTTTTGGGAGAATACAGAGCGAGTGCAGAAAGTTGTTGCGGTTTTTCCCGTATTCTTTATTTTAATTGCAGCCTTGGTCTGCTTGACAACCATGACACGCATGGTCAAAGAACAGCGAGTGGAAATGGGTACCAAGAAGGCATTGGGCTATGGTACCCTGTCGATTATGGCGAAATTTTTACTCTATGCGGCTTCTGCTACACTGATTGGCGGCGTTGTTGGTTTGGGAATTGGGTTTCAGGTATTTCCAAGAATTATTTGTAGTGCCTATGCAACCATGTATTACTTACAGGATATTCCCTGTCCGTTCCGCTGGAAGTCAGCTCTTTGCTGCATAGTTGTAGGTTTGCTCTGCACCTGCCTTTCCAGTGCAGTTGCCTGTCGGAATGCATTGCGGGAACAACCGGCACAATTGATGCGGCCCAAACCGCCGAAATCTGGAAAACGGATTTTATTGGAACGTATACCGTTTCTTTGGAATCGCATTGGATTTATGACAAAGCTGACTTTGCGGAATGTTTTCCGCTATAAGAGTCGATTTTGGATGACTGCTATTGGCATTGGCGGATGTACTGCTTTAATTGTAGCAGGATTTGGAATGCGGTATGATATTACCAGCATTGCGGATTTGCAGTATGATGAAATTATGTGTTATGACTTAATGGCAGTGTACAATGAAAATGCGGATAACACACGCACAGGAACATTGTCTGCACTAGAGGAAAATTCGCATACCATGTTGTTACAGCATTCTGATCAGGTAGGAGAATATGATGTCACACTGATGGTGACAGGAGAACCGGAACAATTGCAGGATTTTATTACCTTACGAGATCGAACAGATCATACATCTTATGCATTGACTGAGGATGGTGTGATCATTACAGAAAAGCTGGCAAAGCTGCTGCATGTATCTGTGGGGGACACGCTGCCTCTGAAAGACGCAAAACAGCCTGTTCTAATTACGGGAATTACAGAAAATTATGCCTATCACTATGTGTATATGACAGAGAACTTGTATCAGACGGTATATGAGATGGATAAAATGCCCAATACCATGTTGATAAAGTTGGAACAACCAGATACCGCAGATGCACACGCTGCATTCCTTATGCAGCAGGATGGGATGTTGATGGTACAGTCCTTGCAGAACAGTGGAAATGTTTTCTCTGATTTGATACAAAGTATGAATCTGATTGTGATGGTATTGATTGTTTGTGCTGGTGTTCTTGCCATAGTTGTATTGTACAATCTTTCTAATATCAACATTATGGAACGAATGCGAGAGCTGGCGACGGTGAAAGTATTGGGATTTTATGATAGTGAAAGTGCAGCTTATATTTATCGGGAAAATTTCTTTTCTATGTTGATTGGAATTGTGATCGGACTGATTGGCGGCATTTTCCTTACAAAATTTGTGGTTGCGGTGGCAGAGGTCAATGTGGTAATGTTTTCGAGAGAGATTCCTGTTCATGCCTATGTGCTGGCAGCGGTATTGACCGTTGTATTTACCTTGTTGGTCAATGTGATTTTGTATCCCAAAATCAATCGCATTGACATGGCATCTGCGTTGAAAGCGGTGGAGTGAAGAATCTAATTTATTAATTTTTTGAAAATATTAGAAATTGGCTGTCGTTTATAGCTATCCGATTTTGGAAAAAATAGGATATCTAAACGGCAGCCTTTCTCAAAAAATTTTTCTGATTTTTTGAGAAAATGATTGGACAGGCTGAAAAAGTGCCGAAATTACGTCGTTTTTCACTTAAAAAAATTTTTTTGAAAAAATTGAAAAAAGGGGTTGACAAATCGAAAGAGATGGTATATAATAATATATGTCGTCACGGAGCGGTGCTCACAACAGAGCGGTACTCAAAGAGAAAAGCAAAGGGGCGGCAGAAAAGAAATGATGGGAGCTTAGCTCAGCTGGGAGAGCATCTGCCTTACAAGCAGAGGGTCACAGGTTCGAGCCCTGTAGCTCCCACCATTACGGTCTGGTAGTTCAGTTGGTTAGAACGCTGCCCTGTCACGGCAGAGGTCGTGGGTTCGAATCCCATCCAGATCGCCATTGCGGATTTAGCTCATCTGGTAGAGCGCCACCTTGCCAAGGTGGAGGTAGCGAGTTCGAGCCTCGTAATCCGCTCCAATGGCGCTATAGCCAAGTGGTAAGGCAAAGGTCTGCAACACCTTGATCCCCAGTTCAAATCTGGGTGGCGCCTCCAAAATTTTTATATGAGAACAAAAAAGTCCAAATCGGGCTTTTTTGTTTTTCTATGGTCGTCAATGGTTGCAATATCGCTTGCGGCTTTATTTAGACATGAAACAGCGGAACGACTGCCAATGCAATCGCTCCGCTGTTTTATTTTTATGCAGTAACCGTTTTTGGTTGTACGGTTGCTGAGAGCAGCAGGACTTTTCGAGGGTCTGCCTTTTCTACAATAAATTGATATCCGTTTGTCAGTAACGTTTCCCCGGTATCAGGAATGTGTCCAAGCTGTTCGACAATCCAACCGCCTGCCGTTGTTGCTTCGGTGTCGTGCAGTTGAATGTGCAAGGATTCTTCCAATCGATCCAGTTCACAAGTGCCTGCAATGCGGTAAATGCCGTTTTCTTCTTGCAATTCTGTGGCATCTGCTACTTCGTCCAGAGAACCGACCAGTCGTTCTACCAAGTCCAACATGGTTAGCACACCGTCTGTTCCGCCAAACTCATCCAGTACAATCGCATAGCTTTGTCCAGCTTCCCGCATCATGCGAAAAATTGCATTTGCTTTTGCGGTAGATGGAATAAAGAAAGCCGGTTTCACGGCAGTTTGTAGGAAACATTCCTTTGTTGGTTCTTCTATCGCAAACAGCTTTCTCGTGTCCAAAATACCAATAATATCATCTGGACTTTCACCACAAATCGGATAGTAGCGATGTGGTGTATTTCGGATGGTTTGTTTCCAGACTGCAAGGGAATCCCGTTCCCATAGCATCTGTAATTCTGTTCGGTGTGTCATGATCTCCTCTGCGGTCCAATCGTTAAACTCAAATACATTTTGAATCATTTCATTTTCTTCCGCAGCAATGATACCCTTTTCGCTTCCGGCATCTGCCATCATACGGATTTCTTCTTCGCTGACGGCTTCCGCTTCTTCATTCGGGTCAATGTGCAGCAGCCGCAGTACACCGTTTGTAGCGGCAGTCAGCAGCCAGACCAGCGGCGAAAACAATTTGGAAATCACATGAATCATGTTAGAGAGACCAAGTGCAATGGATTCTGCTTTTCGCATAGCAATTCGTTTTGGAACGAGTTCTCCCAGAACAAGGGTGAAAAAGGAAAGCAGAATGGTAATGAGAATGACAGAGATTGTCTGTAGGGTGGCTGCTGGAATGGGTACGCCCCAGGAGAGCAGTAGGCTGACAAGTGCTTCCGAAAAGTGATTTGCTGCGAAAGCACTGCCCAGAAAGCCAGATAAAGTAATGGCAACCTGAATGGTGGCAAGGAATTGTGCAGGATTAGTCTGCATTTTTTGCAGTCGTTGGGCTTTTTTGCTGCCCTGTTCTGCCATTTTGGCAATACGAGTTTCATTGCTGGAGATGACAGCGATTTCTGCACAGGCAAAAATCGCATTCATTGCGATTAAAACGATTTGTAAAATAATTTGTCCAATCATATGGATGGTAACTCCTGTTCTTTTTTTGATGATAACATTTTTTTGTTGGATGAATGATAATGCTAGCAACGGAGTCGTAGGAAGAAGAACAGGTGTTTTCGCAGTGGTGCAGAGTCCGCATCACTGTCT
>JAUNJC010000077.1 GCA_030523195.1 Oscillospiraceae bacterium | reverse complement strand
GATGGCAGCACCGCCCTCTATCAGTACGCTGTCCAGTCCCAATTCTCCAATTTTTTGCAGGATGGCAGAAAAGGCAGGTCTTCCGGTTTTATCCTGAGGCAAAATGCAGACGGTCACACCGTGTTGTTGTAAGAGAGCGATCCGTTTTGCATCTGTTTCACAGGTCATGACAACGAGGGGAACGGTCTTTGCTGTTTGTACCAATTTGCTTTTCAGCGGAATCCGTAAATGGGAGTCGCAAACAATCCGTACCGGATTACATTCTGGTGCAATTCTGCATGTTAGAAGAGGATCATCTGCCAGAACGGTCTGGATGCCGACTAAAATGGCAGCAACTGCCTTTCTGGTTTGCTGGACATCTGCTCGTGCCTGTTCGCCCGTTACCCATTTAGAAGCACCGTTTCCACAGGCAATGGCACCATCCATTGTCATGGCATATTTTAAAATGCAGTAAGGAAGATGTGTAGTAATATAGTGGAAGAAAAATGGATTCACCGTATCGCATTCCGTTTTCAAAAAATCTGTGTGCACCAAAATGCCAGCATCTCGCAGTTGCTGTACCCCTTTTCCAGCAACCAACGGATTGGGGTCACGAGAGCCAATATAGACGGTACGAATGCCGCTCTGTATTACCGCTTCGGTGCAGGGCGGTTGTTTTCCGTGATGACAGCAAGGCTCTAATGTTACATACATGGTTGCCCCTTTTGGCGATTCTATACAGCGGGAAAGGGCATGTCGTTCCGCATGGAGTGCCCCATATTTTGTATGCCATCCTTCGCCGATGATTCTGCCATTTTTTACAATCACCGCACCAACCATGGGATTGGGATTGGTTAGACCGCAGCCTTGCTTAGCAAGTGTAATGGCACGCCGCATGTAAAATGTGTGTTCTGTCAAAGAACATCCCTCCTGATAAAAAGAATGTTCAGGATACAAAAAACGCCCTGCTGCAAATACATGCAACAGGGCGGGGAATGGTGCAGATTTTGTAATGGATTCACAACCATTCTTCGGATTACAGTTGTCATTCCGGTTGAATGGTTTTTTCCTGTGTTACAAACGCATCGTTCTTCTTTCATCCGGACTATACCGTCGGTTTCGGATTTGCACCGAATCAACTGCCTTTGCAGCTCATGGACTATTACCACCGATTCTGAATTACACAGTACCCTGAAGCTTGATGAGTTACTGGCAACAGTATAGCATAGGAGAAAAGGTTTGTCAAGTCTTTTTTGTAAATTTGAAAAAAGGAAAGAAGCGGCTTCTTGTTCAGATTAACAATCAATAGAGAAAACCGATTCCATTTTCAAAGTGAAATCCTGCTGGTGTATTAGGATCTACCGGTGTTTCTGTAGCGGGTTCGGTTGGAGCTTCTGTTGCAGGTGGTTCAGTCGGAGCTTCCGTTGGAGCTTCGGTTGGCGGTTCGGTAATGACTGGATTATTCGCATAATATACCGTAATTTCTTCCGCCGTTTCCAAATTATATTTTTGTCCTGCCGGCAGACTGATTCTTGTGATATATCCATTGGCAACGCTTTGATTTTCCTCATCCTGTGTGACATAGCGGACACCAAGTACTTTTAGCTCTTCCAAATAGGTGTTCAGAGATTTTCCTTCCCAAGAAGGCAGTTCAATATTTGCTGGACCTTTGCTGACCTGAATTTTAACAGGTTCGCTTGCATCAAAGTAATCGCCCTCATCATATTCCTGCCAAATAATAATCCCTGCTTCATATTGATCACTATAGACCTCTTCTACTTGAAAACGAATCCAATCTTCATATTGTTTTGCTTGATTTTCGTAATTTTTTCCAATTAGTCTTGGCATAATGCTGTTGGCAGAATTGGGGCTGGTATTTTCCTGTGATGCTTCTTCGGTGGCAACCGTTGTTATCATAGAAGAATTGTTATTATGATCGCTGTTATTTAATTTTCCACGTACAAACAATACCACTGCAACCAGCAGAATTGTTAGCAGTAAAATACCAATAATCAGCGGCAGCCGCATTCGATCAGCGACACTTTCTGGTTCCGTAGAAACAGTATCTTCTTTCTGATAGCTTTGCTTCCCATAATCTTCTGTCTGATAATGATCATAGGCATAATCATCTGTGTATTCCTGTTGTGGTTCCTGATAGGAATTGGAATAATTGGTTTGCGGCGGATAATTTTCATTTTGTACAGGATAAGTTGTCGTATAACCAGGGTTGCCGTTTGCCATGGGATTATCATATCGTTCTGTGGTATAGATTGGCGGTACTTGTGGATTGCCATAGGCAGCTGCTGCATTTTGCGGCGGATATTCTTGTGCAGATTCATGGAACAGCTGTGTAACCAGTTCCGTAATGGTTTGCATGCGATCGTTGCTAACCAGATTCAGACCATGCATAATGACATTGGATACATGGCGGGGAATATTGGGGTTTAGTAATGTCGGTGCAGTTAGATTGTCATTTTCCATTCGACTGATGGCACTGGTGGGCATCGTGCCAGTCAGAACACGGTATAGTACAGCACAAACCGCATAGACATCCGTCCACGTACCTTGCCGATTGCTAGCGGAATACTGTTCGGGAGCAGCATAGCCGCTGTAGATTTCACATTCCAATTCGGTATTGGCAGTCCGAACAGCGGAAATAGAAAAATCCGTCAAATACAATTCATTTTTATCGGTGACAAAAATGGTTTCCGGGCTGATTGCACGGTGTACAACCCCTACATTGTGCAGTAAGCTCAAAGAAGTCAAAAACGGCGGCAGCATACGGGAGAACTGTGCCCAAGTGAGTTCGCCGGCATTGTCCTTCAGGTAATCAACGAAACTGATGCCCTCTATAAATTCAATGACCACATAAGTGGTATTATTTTCTGTAAATAAATCTATAACCGGATTTACATGAATTTGTCCCCGCAGCTGTGTAATGGATTTGTGTAATTCCGTAAATTCCTCCATTAGCACTTTATATTGCGGCAGACAATTTTGCTGTACACGAATGACAGCAGAATCTGTAACACGGCTGCAAAAGCCATGCGGCATATACTCCCGCAGTAACACACGGCAGGTATTGGGATAATCATAGGCAAGGTAGGTGATGCCCTCTCCATTCATGGAAATAGCAGAACCGACCAGATAACGGCTGTGCAGTTGGGTTCCCGGCTTTAAAAACAGCGGATCTGTCTTGGTATTTTCATAGTATCCGCAGTTTGAGCAGATACCGTTTGTAAAGACCGTGTGCTGCATACAACCATAACATAATTTTTCTTCGCTCAACGCTGCACCTCCTAAGGCGTATCAAATCGTTACAGATTTATTGTAGCATTCCTTTTTTGTGATGTCAACTAAAAACGCAAAATTGAAATCAGATTTCTCGAAATTGTAGTCGTTTTGTCATGTGTACCGTTCTTTTTTTACTCTTTTGTCAGCATTGCAGTGTGGGAAGTAACTGATTTTGCAGCATTTTTTGTGCGGCGAGTAGGATACCAATCTTTCCGCTTGTTTCGGTAATACCACCTTGCATCCAGACAGCAAATGGTTCTCGAATTGGTGCATCTGCTGAAAGTTCAATGGAGGCCCCCAATGTAAAAGCACCAGCAGCCATAATAACTTTGCTGGTATACCCTGGCATATCCCATGCTTCCGGAATAACAAATGCATCCACGGGAGAGCCTGCCTGAATGCCCTGACAAAAGGCAGTCAGCCGTGCTTCATCCCCCAGACAAATTGCCTCTACAATGTCATTGCGTGCTTCATCATAGCGAGGATAGCAGGAAAACCCGAGCAGTTCAAAGAGGGAAGCTGCAAACACAGCGGTTTTCAAGGCATTGGCAGTTACATCTGGTGCATGAAAGAAACCGAGGAACATTTCCCGATTCATATCCAGTGTACAGCCGACCTCTTTTCCCATGCCAACGCAAGTTAGACGATAGGAGCACAATTCTACCAGTTTCTTTTTTCCAGCAATATAGCCGCCGGTACGGGCGATACCGCCGCCGACATTTTTAATCATGGAACCAATCATCAAATCTGCTCCATGCTGTACTGGTTCTGAGCAGTCTGTAAATTCTCCGTAGCAGTTATCCACCATGACAATGATATCGGGATTGCTGCTGCGTGCCAGTTGTGCCATTTTTTCAATTTGGGCGTTGGTAAATGCTGGACGGAGGGTATATCCTCTGGAACGCTGAATATAGGCAACTTTCGCATCTTTTACAGCTTTTGGAATGGCATCATAATCCGGTGTGCCATCTGGCAGCAGCGGTACTTCTTCATACATAACGCCATAGTCCATCAGAGAGCCGTCTCCCTTGTTGCCGGTTAAACCAATCACGCCTTCCAGCGTATCATAGGGTCTGCCAGTGATAGAAACCATTCGATCGCCAGTTCGCAGCACGCCGAACAGGGCAACGGTCAGAGCATGGGTACCAGAAACAAAGTTGTGCCGTACCAGTGCATCTTCTGCCCCGAAGGCATCTGCAACCACACGATCAAGTACTTCTCTGCCATGATCTCCATATCCGTAACCAGTGCTGCCATAGAAACAGGGTTCACTGACACGATTTTTTTGAAATGCTGCCAGTACTTTTGCACCATTATAGGCAGCTCGTTGGTCAATGGCATCTAAAATTGGTTGGCAGCGTTGTTCTGCCTGTTCTGCAATGGCACAAAGGCGGTCATCAATTTCAAAAAAAGATTGAATTTGCTTGATCATTTGTTTATTGCAAAGCTCCTTTCCTTACGTCTTCCTTCTCAATGTCAGCACGTTCCAATACCCATTCGGTTTCTTTTTCCTGAAATCCGATTTCCCGATAAAAGCTAACCCGAATATCCAATGCATATAGAACGGCATATTTTCTCTGCTGCTCCAGCTCATTGGCAAGCCAGTGCAGGAAATCTCTCGCATAGCCGCTGCCTCGTGCAGCGGCACAGGTGGCAACCTGACCGACCAGTACATGATTCTCTATATCAAATAAAATGGTCAATGTAGTACTGTCTCGATAGGTGAGAACTTGGCTGATTTCATGCCGACAGCGGTGAGACGTATCTGTCAGCCAGAGTGGATAGGAGAGCAGGTTGGGAAATCCTTCGTGTAGAATCCCATAAACTTTTGTCAAATCTGGCCGTTTGTTAACGGCATCTGGCTGAAAGGCATCGGAAATCGGCTGTGGTGTCAGGGCGAACATGGTACGCCGCAGTTTCTGATAATTGGGCAGCGTAGAGAGTACCGACAGAAAAGAAGCCGGACATTCGATCCGGAACGGCAAATGCATTTGTACAAAGGTTTTTGTTTCTTCCAGTGCGACTGGTTGTTCTGCACAGATGAGCAAAGTGGCGTTGAAGAGCAGCATCCAGCCGATTCGGTCGGCTTCTGTCAGGCGGAAAAAACGGCAGAATGGATAATTGCCGTTGTATGCCTGAAAATAGGAGCATATTTTTTTCCCACGCCATGTTGTATTGAGAATCGCCAGTTCTGATGCTGTAAAGGTGTGGATTTGTGTTATCATAATAAGGTTCCTGCCTGTTTTAACAGTAATAATGTGAGTGTCAGGCAATGCTGTATATCTGTCAGATTGGCAACACAGGAAGGAGAGTGCAGATTTCTGCATGGTGCAGAAATCGCAAGTGTCCGTACACCGCCACGGCTGACATGGACTGCACCGCTGTCATTGCCGCCGGCAATTCGAGTTTTGGTCTGAACAGGAATGCCGTTTTCCTGACAAAGTGTATTTGCAAGCCGATATAATTCTCGGTCATAGAGGGTACTACGATCCATAAAGGAGACAACAGGTCCATTTCCGAGCTGACAGACTTTTTCGTCTGCATGGGCGGAAGGAAAATCTGCTGCTGTAGTGGTTTCCAAAATCAGTGCGAAATCTGGGTGGATCGTATAGGCAGCTGCTTTTGCACCACGCAGACCGATTTCTTCCTGCACATGAAAAGCAGCGGTAAAGTCATAGGGAACGTCCTGTTCTAAAAGATGCAGCAGAATCGCACAGCCAATCCGGTCGTCCAGAGCCTTACTGCGAATTAGTTTTCCGCCACCGAGCATAGTATAATCCGAACAGAAATGCACATAGGTGCCGGGTTGTACCAATGTTTCGGCTTCTGCTTTGTCCTTTGCACCAATATCCAGATAGAGCTGGGAGAAAGCTGGTGCTTTTTTACGTTCTTCCGCAGAAAGTAAATGAATGGGTTTTGCACCAATGACGCCGGGGAGCCGGTTTTCTCCCACCTGTACACATCTCCCGATGACAACAGATGAGTCAATACCGCCAACTGGTGCAATTTGCATGGTACCATTCTCGTTGAGATAAGTGACAAGACAGCCAACTTCGTCCATGTGTGCACCGATCATCCATTTTTTCGGCGGTGTCTGGTTTCCCTTTTTCTCTACGATTAAGTTTCCGAGTGGGTCAACCTGATAGGGAAGACCGAGCGATTCGATTTGTGCAATTAGATAGTTCCGGACAGGTGTTTCTTGTCCGGAAGCACCACAAAGGCGGCAGAGTGATTCCAAATGCTTTAGCATGCTGTGCACCTCCTCAAATACGCGGCCAGCAAGTCGCCAGTTGCCTGAACGTCCGCCAGTGCAATGATCTCAGCAGGCGTATGCATATAACGCAGCGGAATGGAAACCGTGCAGGCTTTGACACCGCCTCTGGTGACAGAGAACTGATCTGCATTGGTACCAGTGGTACCAGCCATCACTTCCGGCTGCCATGCAATTTTTTCTTCCGTTGCAATTGTTTGCAGGGCATGGCTGACTTCTGCCGAGAGGGAGGGGGAAATGCCAATCATTGGACCGTTTCCCAGTATACCGCACTTTGCTGGATTTTCATTGTTTGCCAGTCCAAAGCTGACATCTACAGCGATGGCGATATCCGGATGGATGGTGTAGGCAGCGGTTTTTGCCCCTCGTTCTCCGAGTTCTTCCTGTGCGGAAAACAACACACTGACACTGCAAGGCAGGTCATCTGCATGCAGCTGAGACAAGGCATATAAAATCGCAGCGATACCGCAGCGGTCATCCAAAGCCGGACTGCAAATCCGGTCGCCGCAGAGTGTCTGAAACGGTGCGTCAAAAGAAATCATATCGCCGAGGGAAAGAATTTGTTCTAATTCTGCCTTTGCGTAGCCAGTATCAATTAAAATTTCTGTGATATCAGTAACTTCCGCATTGCCGGAAAGCAAATGTGGCGGCATCGCACAAACCACGCCCGGAATATCGGTTTTGCCGTGCAGTGTGACGTGTTGGGCAGGGAAAAGCCGTAAATCCAGACCGCCTAAATTACCAACCTTTACGAATCCTTCTTCTGTAATATAGGTGACAATTAGTCCCACTTGGTCAAAGTGGGCATCCAGCAGCACATGGGGCTTCCCAGTTTCTCGTTTTCCAAAAGTGCCAATAAGATTGCCTTGTATTTGTGCTGCGTCAGGGCAATATGCTTTCAGTAAATCAAGAAGTGGTTGACAGGCATCCACTTCTCGTCCAGATACGCCGGATAAAGCAGTTAAGGTTTGTAGTAATGCTGTCAAGTTCATTCCGACAGCTCCTTTACTAACTTTTTATAGTGCAGTCCTCTCGCTTCAAAGTTAGGATATTTGTCAAAACTTGCACAAGCCGGGGACAATGTAACAATATCGCCGGGCTGTGTGATGTTGGCAGCGGTCTGTACCGCTTCTTCCATCGTTTCCACATGAAGCAGCTGCGGATGTCCTTCCTGATAATTTTTTGCACCACGGATTGCTGCTTCAATTTTTGGTGCAGTAACACCCATTAAGAGAACCGTTTTGACTTTATCGCAAACAGTTTCTGCCATAGGTTCAAACGGAATTTTTTTATCATAGCCGCCCATAATGACAGTTAATTTGGTCTGGAAAGCATTTAAGCCGGCCAGTACACGGGTCGGGCTGGTTGCGATGCTGTCATTGTACCATTTTACGCCCTTGTGTTCCCGTACAAATTCAATGCGGTGTTCTACGCCGCCAAAGGTCTTTGCAACCTGTACGATGACTTCCGTAGAAACCTCGCCCCAGACGGCACTGATGGCAGCCAGATAATTTTCCACATTGTGAATGCCCGGAATTCGGATGTCAGAAGCAGCAACCACTGGAATGGTTTCGCCGCCGTTTTGGTAGCAGAGCATTCCGTCTTCCCGTAGAAATGCACCATAATTCGGTATCGTTTTTCTGGAGAAAGCAACAAGCATTCCCCGTACCATTGGTGCAAGATCCCAAGTCAGGGCATTGTCTGCGTTGAGAACTGTTTTGGAAAAGGCATTCTGATGGGCAATCAAATTGGTTTTTGCTTGAATATATTCCTCCATCGTACCATGTACGTCCAAATGATTGGGAGCAATGTTGGTGATGATAGCCACATCTGGTGATTGCCGCATAGAGAGCAGCTGGAAGCTGGAGAGTTCCACAACAGCAGCGTCTGTCTCCTGAATCTGCTCAATGATTGGGAGCAGAGCACGACCAATATTACCGCCCTTGTGTACGGTTACGCCGGATGCCTGTAGAAATTCTGAAATCAGAGTTGTAGTTGTAGTTTTTCCATCTGAACCGGTGACAGCATAGATTTTGCAGGGACAGAGGTCAAAGAAAACTTCCATTTCTGTCGTGATTACAACGCCGTTTTTTTTGGCCTCCTGTAATTTTTTATTATGATAATACATACCGGGGGAACGAAATACCACATCAAAATCGGTTAGGTGATCCAAATAAGCATCTCCTAGTTGGAAAGCCACGCCCGCAGTTTGCAACTCATCATAGATTGCACCGAGTTTTTCCGGTGTTTTTCGATCCAGCAGCGTAATGGAGATACCTTTTTTTAAAAATAGCCGGATAATATCATTGTTGGTGACACCTGTTCCAATAAATGCAACTTTTTTCTCTTTTAAATTCGCAAAAAAGTGTTCTATTTTTGTCATGAGAAACCTCCTAAGGTGTTCATGGATACATAGGGAACGGCACGAGCAGAAAGATGCGAGCGTGCCGTTATCCCATTACTGTAAAAGCATTTTTATTCGCCGAAATTTTGCATGGTGAAAGAGGCACGTGGATTGCCGTCTTCATCATTTTCAATCATGATTGCATGGTCAATTACAATGGGGGTATTCGGAGAAGATTGTGCGCCATCACTGCCCAAGGAACGAGGGACTTCTAAGAAACGGTCTACCACATCCATGCCTTCTGTTACCTTGCCAAATGCGGCATATTGTCCATCCAAGAATGTGCAGTCATCGGTATAGCAAATAAAGAATTGACTGGAAGCACTGTCTGGATCCTGAGAACGTGCCATGGAAACAATGCCTCTGGTGTGAGAAAGCGAATTTTCGACACCATTTTGTGCAAATTCGCCCTTAATGGTTTGTTCGCTGCCGCCAGTACCATTTCCACTGGGATCACCGCCCTGTGCCATGAAATCTTCTACGACACGGTGGAATGTTAAGCCATCGTAAAAACCTTCAGATACTAAGTTTTCAAAGTTTTCACAGGTGATTGGTGCATCGTCTGGGTAGAGGGTAATGACGAAAGTCAATCCATCGGAGCTGGAATTTTCTGCACTATCAGAAGCAGAGAACGTTTGATCCTTAGAAGTATCTTCCTTTTTACTGCAAGCAGTGGCTGTGCCAAGCAGCATCAGAAAGCTGAGTGCCAATGCAGTGCCGTGTATTTTATTTTTTATTCTCATTTTATGCATTCCTTATTTTAACATGATTTAAGGGTAATTTAAAGAGAACCCCTATAAAACCTCTATGAAAATGCTATTTACAGCAGTTCGGTTCTATATTATATCACATTTAAAATAAGAATGCAAGTCGTTTCCAGTGAAAATTTCATGACAGGAGCATCGTTTGGCATGGAGATATCAGCCTGTCAACATAGAATTTGTGCTGGACAGATATTATTTTCTTTACGCTTTGTAAAAATATGCTGTTCTGTTGTATAATAAAAAAATCCCACTTCTCTTCTAAAAGAAGTGGGAAAATCATATAATATCATGTATGTGACATCACTTGATTATTCTGCGTCATCCGGAAGAAGCTTGATTTCCTGACCATTGTTGACCAAGATATTGTTGATACCCTGAATCATGTTTTGGTATCCAGCAAGAACTTCCTGCAAGTATTCCTTGCCAGTCTCTGTGATGTTGTAATATACACGTGTTCTTCTCTTACCAACCAGCTCTTTCCGGCAGTCTATCATTTCCTTATCAATTAGACGATACAGAAGTGGATAGAGTGTACCTTCTTTAATGCTGAACAGTCCTTTGCTTTGCAGTTCCAGTTCTTGAATGAGCTGATAACCATACATATCGCCTTTGTTCAGAATAGCCAGCACCAACATTTCAGCCATGCTCTTCTGTAAATTGATTTTTAACATAACACTGATCCCTCAAATCTTTTTTAATTATATTGATATTGCATAACATTTTATTTTAGTATATTTGGTTTTCTTTTTCACCAAAAAGTTTTAAGCATATTATAAGTAAAGCTTTATGGAATGATATATTTCTTTTTTAATTCCACAGGAGAAATGAAAACGAAAAATACAAAAAAATGAAATGCATAATATCACTGAAAATGAA
>JAUNJC010000076.1 GCA_030523195.1 Oscillospiraceae bacterium | reverse complement strand
ATTCTTTTTCCATACTCTTATTTTATCACTTTTTTTCTATGAACACAAGCTCTTAGCGATTTCCGGAAAATCCTCTTCCGTAAAAACATCCATACAATTTGGCGAACAAGCTGAGCCAGCTTGACCGCAGTCCACCCACCTTTCTGTTTTCCTTTCTCGTTTTCTCCAAATGCCCTCAAGGGGGGTTACCATAAAGCAAATTCGTTTTTTACAATTTGGCGAAATGTGTTTTTCATTTTATCTTACTGGTGCATGAAAAAACAGAAAATAGCAATCGAAAAGGTTATAATTCAGCGAAAAATCGGGATTTTTCAATCTGGGCAAATTGGGAATCCCCCCCTTTTCAATTCTGCGAAAATCCTCACCATTGGGTAACGCCGGTCTTTTCAAAACGAGTTGTAGGGATTTTTCACCCCCACCCCCCGGAGAGAAGGTGGGGCGTCCCCGTCAGTAGTGATAGGTGGGGTGGCTGTCTTCCGTCCATGTTTTCCGGTCGTGGCAGGGCTTACAAAGGGCTTGCCAGTTATTTTTGTCCCAGAAAAGCGTCTGATCACCCCGATGGGGGGCTATATGGTCCACAACCGTTGCCGTCCGCAGTCTGCCAGCTGCAAGGCAGCGGACACACAGCGGGTGTGCCTGTAAATACTGTTTGCTGGCTTTCTGCCAACGCTTTGTATAGCCACGACTGTTTGCAGAGGGACGCTGTTCCGTTGTGGGATGCAGCGGCTTGTGCGTGTCACAGTACGCCTGTCCGTAGGGAACCAGTTCCGGACAGTTTGGGTGTTTGCACGGCTGTCTCGGCTTGTAGGGCATTCTGTCTCATCTCCTTTTTTGTCCCGCAATTATATTATATCATGCGATGCAAGACGAAAAATCACGAACAAATACGAAAAAATACGAAAAAACACGAAGTGCAATTTTCACAAAGTTTTTTCTATTTATTTGTGCTATTTGTACAATCTAAGTAATTCTGTACAAATAGCAATGCATTGTCATGTAGGATTTGTGCATACCGTTCGCTGACATGCAGTTTCTTTGCAATGGCAGAAAAGGGGAGTTCACACTGGTACCGATACTCTAGCACCATTCGTTGTTTGTAGTCTGGGACAGACTGTATCACGCTGTCAATCTCTTTTCGTTTGGTGATAAGCAAATCAATCTCCTCATCCAGCTCTCTTCCAAAGTCTATCAGTTTGCAGATGGATTTCTCCAGACTATGTACATCCCGACTGCCACCGCCGCCTGTTCCACTGGATGCGGTACACTTTTCCACAAGGACACGCATCTGCTCATAGCGGAGCAGCTTTGCCTGAATCTGCTGGTCGAGCCACCGTGCCTGATTCAGATATTCTTTTGCTGTCATGGAATCCCTCCTAACTCTGCACGGACGGCACTCATCAGACTGTTTTGCGTCTGTTCTTTCTGCTGTAGAGCAGCTAAGACATGGTCATCCATTGTGCCTGCCGTGACAATGTGCTGTATGACGACCGTATCCGCAATTTGTCCCTGTCGCCATAGTCTGGCGTTGGTCTGCTGGTAGAGTTCCAGTGACCAAGTCATCCCGAACCAGATGAGGTGAGAACCGCCTGCCTGTAAGTTCAAGCCGTGTCCTGCCCCTGCTGGGTGCAGTAGCCCGACCGGAATACTGCCGGCATTCCAATCTGCAATGCTCTGGGCTGAATCAATGCACCGACACATAACCCCCATTTTCCGCATTCGCTCTGCAATCCGTGTCCGGTCGTGCTGGAACCAGTAGGCAACCAAAACCGGCTTTCCATTGGCGGCTTCTACCAAATCCTCTAAGGCATCTAACTTTCGGCTGTGCAGCAGCAGAACCTGTTTGTCCTCTCCATAGACAGCCCCATTCGCCATCTGCAAAAGCTTGTTGCTCAGGCCGGCGGCGTTGGCGGCATCAATCTCTTCTCCCTGAAGTGAAACCACCATATCCTTTTTCAGCTTGTCATAGGTTCTTCGTTCGGCAGGGGAGAGGAACACCGGAACCGTTGTCATCAGACATTCCGGCATCTGTAAATGCTCCGCAGACCGCATGGAAATGGTAATGTCTGCAATTCGCTGATAGATGGCATCCTCCGCCCCATGCTTCGGCTTATAGCTGAAGATGACCGTGCTGTTCCGCTTGTCCGGCAGAAAGAAGGTGTTCCGGTATTCGGACAGATACTTTCCGAGCCGTTGCCCCATGTCCAGCAGCTTGAACTCTGCCCATAAATCCATCAGTCCATTGGAGGTTGGCGTACCCGTCAGCCCGACCATTCGCTGTATCTTCTTCCGGACTTTCATCAACGCCCGAAACCGTTTTGATTGATGGGATTTAAAACTGGATAGCTCGTCAATGACCACCATGTCAAAATCAAACGGCAGCCTGCTCCCGTTCACCAGCCAATCCACCTGCTCCCGATTGATGACATACACCTCTGCCTGCTCCTGTAAAGCTGCCCGGCGTTCGGCTTCTGTACCAACCGCAACGGAAAGCCGCAGGGGACGCAGATGATCCCACTTCTGGCATTCCGCTGCCCATGTGGTACGAGCGACCCGCAGGGGAGCAATAATCAACACCTTCTGCACCTCGAAACTGTCAAATATCAGGTCGTGAATGGCGGTCAGGGTAATCACCGTTTTCCCTAACCCCATTTCCAGAAATACCGCTGCAACCGGATGGGTTTCTATAAACTCCGTTGCATACGCCTGATAATCATGAGGAATGTAATGCAGTTTCATCACCCGCTTTCCAGCCATCACAAAACACATCTACCTGCTCAGCGGAATCCAGACAATAGACCAGAAATCCGAGTTTCTCTAACTGTTGTTTTCGCAGAATCTGGAGCGGGCGAAGATGCTTGCCGGGGGCTTTCAATTCCACAAAAATCACCTGACCTTCTGGGAGCAGGCAAATCCGATCCGGCACGCCATCTGTACCGGGAGAGACCCATTTCCAGCAACGACCGCCCATCGCCTTGATTCGCTGCACCAACCGATTTTCAATTTCTCTTTCTTGCATAAAAACCACCTTTGTTGACAACTTTGTTGACAAGCTCCGAAAATTCTTATATACGCGCGTGCGTGCGTGTACAATCTACTATATTCCTCTTTTTTTAATAAATAAAATCGTTAGGAAAATTCTTGTCACACTTGTCAACAAAATGCAAAATAGACCGAAATCTCGTTATTTTTTTGTTGACAACTTTGTTGACAAGTTCCGTGACAAGCTTTTACTTGTCAATTAATAAATTGGAAATTTAATACAATTCTTGTTGACAACCTCGGCTTGTCAACAAGGTTGTCACACCGCTTGTCAACAAAAAAATCTACTTTTTTCTACTTTTTTGGTACATTCTCTGTATACCATAAAGTGTTGTGCGACATCGCCTTTCTGCACGCTCCCAGTTTCCAATTTTTTGCATGATTGCTCCAATGGCATAGGCATCCGAAACCTTCATAGAAGCCATATCTCGTTCAAAGCACTCGCACCAAATCTCCATATTGCAGACGGTTTCTCTCTGCTTGACACCCACTGCTTTTCCGTCAAACTCTCCTCCTTCCCTTTTGTCCCTTCGGGACATTTCCCCACACTGTGGGGAATAACCGTTTAAGTAATTCCGCCGTTCATAGAGGGAGAGTTCCTCCCAGTTCTCCGGCAGCGGCGTTTCCAGATACGCCCGTACCAGTCCTTCTCGTTCATCTGTTTCCAGTGCATTTGCCTGCTCCAGAGCAGCCGCTTTCGCTTCGCCGCCCTCCAGATACAGTTTTTCTCCGGTTCGGTAATACACCAGCGTTTCTGCCCAAATCTGCTGCACGTCTTCCGTGGTCATCTGCCATGCCTTTTTTACGGAATTGCCCGTCATCCGCACCGGCCAGAATCGCCGGTTTCCGGTAATATCTCTTAAAAATCCGTTCTCGGCATTGGTCGAGCCGACAATGACACACTGCCTTGGATGGCTCTCTACGGACACTCCATAGCTGGCACGATACTTGTCATCCACACGGCTTAGAAACGACTTTACAATTTCCACATCCGTCTTCCGCATGCCTGCCAGTTCGCCCAGTTCTAAAATCCAGTAGCCCTGCAATTTCTCCGGTCCGGACTTGTCCTTCATATCCGTAATGGACAGGCTGTCCGAGAACCAGTCTCCGGCAAGCTTGTAAAAGAAGGTGGATTTCCCAATGCCCTGCGGACCGTTCAGAATCAGCACACTGTCAAATTTCGTCCCCGGACGATAGATGCGAGCCACGGCTGCGATCAGCGTTTTCCGCATGACGGCTCTGGTATAGGGGCTGTCCTCCGCTCCAAAGTAGTCGATGAGCAGGGTATCCACTCTGGGTACCCCGTCCCAGTCCGGCAGGTGCTCCAGATATTCCTGAATGGGATGATAGGCACGTTCTGCGGCAACCGCTGTGACAGCGTCCTTTGTTTTGGTCGGCGTATAAATCCCATACCGCTTGTTCAGGTACACCTTGAGCGAGGCATAGTCCGTATCATTCCATCCGGTTTTCATCTGTGTCCAAGGCAGCCTGCCCCGTGCGTCTATGCCGTCCCGATGCTTGTTAAAGGCGATGCTTTGCAGCAGGGGGTCGTTTCGCACAATCCGAACCAGATTGTCCAGCGAGGGCTTGAGATTGCCTGTACGGTCGTATTCCAGCTCGTTTTCCCAATCAGTATCCGGAGCAGGGGACAGGTCGTCCGCTTCGCGTATCTCTGTAAATTCTGCGGCAGCCTGTTTGCGGCGTTCCTCTGCGAGCACTGCTTTGACTTTGGCATCCTGTAGGGCAAAGTCCGTCATTTTCTGATAGGATTTCTTTTCGTCCTCCGCCCCGAACTTGTGCAGCCGTACCACGTCAAAGGCGTTCATTAGCCTGCCGGAAGCAGGGTCGGTGGCGTGGTGACTGTAGGCAAAGGTCTCGTCATAAATCACCACACCGGCAGAGGAATCCGCTGGTATGTAGTCATAGCGTCCGGATACGGCAGACGGGGCATAGACGTCTGACAGGAACGTATCAATGGCATCTGTGATGGCATACGCCTTGCAGAATGCCCCGACAACGCCTTCCTTGGTCAGAGGGTCTTGCTGTTCCTTGACGGCTCTCTGAATGGCTTCTGACTGCCGAGAGGAGACCGGATAGGACGAAACATCATGCCAGTCCGCATATTTGGCAAGGTATTCGTCCGGATTCAGCGGCGTGCCTTCGATGTTGGCAAAGACAAACTCTGCACCTCTTGACGTAGATGGCCAGTACATGAGCCGATGCGGTTCGTAGGTTGTATCGTCAAAGAGATCCATGCCGATTTCGCTTGCCAGCATGCGGGCAACGGCAGGATATTCCTCTTCGGTGACGTCTCTGCTCAGCGGCACACACAGCCGCAGGCGAGGGGACTGCGGCGTGTGTTTGTGGGTGGAGTAGATGCAGCACTGGAAGTCGTAGAGGGTCTGTATGGTTTCGACCGTTTCGGGCGTAGCATCGTCCATATCCAGTGTGAGCATACTCCGGCAGAGGACGTGGTTCTTTTTGCGTCTGCCGTCTTTCAGATGACCGCCCACGAAACCGCCGATGTCCTTGATGGCGTCCTGCTGGGCTTTGGGAAGGCTGCGGAATTCGGCAGCGGTTTCGGCGGTGTAGAGGGTCTGGCTGACCCGTTTGCAGAAGTCTTCCCATGTGATTTCGCTGTTTTTCCATTTGGCTGCGGTACGGGAGGTGCCGTATGCGATTTTCAAATTGATTCCCCCCTTTAGTCCTTTTGATACATCCTGCAAGCGTAGCCATCTGCCCGCAGCTGCAACCCTGCCGCCCATTCTGGCACAGTTGCCATCCGCCTGCAAATGTCTTCCACCTGCATGGTTTTTTCTGCTTCGATAATCAGTTCATCATGCACATGTGCCACAATTCGGGTATCCTGTAGTTGTCGCATGGCATGACACAGAATGTCCCTTGCCATGCCCTGTATGATGTTCTCCACCAGTGTCGGGCCATACGTCTCTTTCCAGACCCATTTTCCGTCCCCCTTGGCACTCTGATAGGCAATCTGTTCTCCTCCGAAACGGTTCTGTACCAGTTTCGGATGCACATAGGACAGCCGCCGACCAGACAGCAGCCGAATCATCAGAAATCCATTCTGGCACGCAAACTGGATTCCCTTTGTTTCCGTCCGGCTGCCGCTGCGGACTGCGGTCAGTGCAGCGTCTCCGATGTCTTTCCAAAGGGCTGTGATGTGTGGATTGGCGGTTCTCCATGCTGAAACAAGCGGCTTCAGTTCGGATTCCTGCAAGCCCATTTCTAACGCCCCCATACTCTTCAAAGCCCCTGCTCCGCCGCCGTAGCCGAGTGCCAGTTCTGCAATTTTTCCCTTTTGCCGCAGATGCCCGTTGATGCCGTGCTTGACCACCGGCAAACCAAACATCTGTGATGCCGAGGCACAGTAAATGTCACCACCCCGCTGAAACACGTCCAACCGCCACTGTTCTCTTGCAAGCCACGCAATGATTCTGGCTTCAATAGCGGAGAAGTCTGCCACGAGGAATTGATACCCCTCTTTCGGGACAAAGGACGTGCGGAGCAGCTGCGAGAGCGTGTCCGGAATGTCGTCATAGAGCATTTCCATGGCTTCATAATCTCCCTGCTTCACGAGTTCGTGTGCCTGCTCCAAATCTGGCATATGATTCTGCGGTAGGTTTTGCAGCTGAATCAGTCGACCGGTAAAGCGTCCGGTTCTGCCTGCTCCGTAGAATTGGAACATGCCTCTTGCTCTGCCGTCCCGACAGGCAACCCGTTGCATCACGTCATATTTTTTCAGGGAAGATTTCGACAGCTGCTGTTTCAAGTCTAAGACGGTTCGCATCGGCTCGGGTGCTGTTTGCAGAAGGGTACGCAGATGCTGCTTGTCCAGCGAATTCACTTCCAGTCCGTGTGCGTTCAGCCATTGTTTCATCTGTACGACAGAATTCGGATTTTCCACCCCTGTTATTTCCTGTATCGCCTGTTTCAGCTGCTGTTTGGATTGTTTGACCATCTTCTGTGCCTGACGGACAAACGGCATGTCCATCTGTATCCCACGGTCATTGATTTGCTGGTCTAGGTGATATTCTTCCCAGACAAAATCCGGCACAGGAGCATGGGAAAGCCGCTTTTGAATTTGCAGCTCCACTTCCACATCCCGTTTGTTGTACTGCCGGAAGATTGCCCATTCCGCCGGATGGTCTTGCGGCAGCTGTCGTTTGCCGTTTTTATCTGGAATACAAAACAGCTTGATGCCTTCTTTGCCCTCCTGCATCTTCTGGTTTTCGAGTTGCAATGCCTGTCCCACACCTTTCAGAGACATCGGCAGCCCCAGTGTTGCCGCCCAGACCATAGTACACCGCCATTGGGACGGGTCTAAGAACGTACCGGACGGCAGTCCCAGATAACGGGATAAGCACACTCGCTCAAACATGGCGTTAAATGCCGTTTTGAGAACGGTTTCCTCCGTCAGGGCAGAGAGAATCTCCGGCGGAATGGATTCCCCGCCGGAAATATCCACTACCTGTACCGCTCCGAAGTCCACGCTGTAGCCGAACAGCAGCAGAGAAAATGCTGCACTCTCTGCATACTTGTATACACCTTCCTGCTCCAGATTCCGGTCAGAGTAGGTTTCGATGTCAATCGAAAGTACCTGCATCCGGCATCACCCTAACAGGTCATCGTCTTCATCCGGCAGACAGTCAAACTCGTCCTCTGCATTCATTCTGCCGTCCAGCCGTTCGCCGTCTCTGACCTTTTGAATGTTGCCCAGTCCGGCAGCAATGCCCTTGTTTCCCTTGGTGTTGTAGGCGTAGAAGTTCAGGGAGACTCTGGCATAGCATCCGGAGTAGACTTCTTCCTGCCGGAGAATCCGCTGTACCCGCTGATCCACAATCTGTGGTGCGGTGTCGCTGGTGGCATTCAGAAAGACACAGCCCCGATAAGCAGCATCCTCCGGTCGTTCTGCATCGCCGTCACGCAGCGGCAGCTTCAGCAGGGAAGGGGCAGGGGTTCGCCCACCGAAGACCGCCGTGCCTCGTTCGATGGCAGTCTGTACGGCCCTCTGAATGCGGTCAATGGTTTCCGTGTCTGTCTTGGGAATCAGCAGGCAAACGCTGTATTTTTCCTTTCCCTCGTCTGTCGTCTGCGGTGTCCAGATGTGGGCGTAGCTCAGACGTACCATACCGGTTACCACTTTTGTCTTGCTTTTTTCTTTTTCTGCCATGATAAAAACCTCCGTTTTGTTTTAAAATGCCCTGTTTCAACTTCTACCCCAGTGGGGCAGAAGTGATGGGCTGAAATTCGTCTTCCGGTGCACTTCTTTTTAGGGGGCAGACCGGCTTTGCCCGACAGAACCGACACCAGTCTCCGCTGCAAAATACGCCTTTTCCGGCGGCTGCCAGCTCTGCCTTTGGCTTCAGTTTTGTTTCTGCCCATGTGAGCGGTTCGCTTTTCGGAATCGTCCAAGTGCAGATGTTATCTCTTCTGGGTTGATAGATGGTCATGCTGACGTTTTTTACATCACACAGGCAGTCATACAGCTCCAAAGCACCCAATGCATACAGCATCATTTGTGTATTGTATTCCGCTTCGACTAGCACGCCTATGCCATATTTGAAATCAATGATATGTAGTTGCTCTTCCGTGAGAATCAGGCAGTCTCCTGTTCCGAACCCTTCCGGCACCCATCTGGAGAAGTCCAGACGCTGCTCCATTTGCAGCAGGGGAGCGGCGTGCTTCTCTGCCTGCAATGTACGCAGTACCCATTCTGCATAAGCCGTTGTGTGCTGTTCCATTTCCGGGCAATCATAGACGGATTGCGGTCTGCTGTATGGCTGCTTCATGGCTTTCTGTAGCTTGTACTCGCAGAGAGCGTGAGCAGCAGTGCCCTCTTCCGTTGCTGTTGAGCTGCGGTTTGGGAATCGCTTTTCCAGCTGTGCAGATGGGGGACAGTGCAGCCAACGGTGGCTGCTCGAAGCAGATAGTACAGCATGGTTAAGTGGCGGCATGCAGTTCTTTCACTTCCTTGTACAGGGCAGCATAGTGCGCTTCCGGAATCTTGCTCAGTTTCGGGCTGCCGTACTGCATCAGCAATGCCCGCAGCTCGTCCTTTTTTCCACTTCGCAGCACCTCTGCACAGATTGTTCGCAGCGTTGCATAATCAACCATATCTGTTTCTTGCTGCTTTTCGGCAGGGGGTTGTGGTGTTTCCGCTGCCGGAAGGTCATATACGGTTTCAAAGTTACCCTGTTTGAGGTCGTCACAGACATTGATTATTTTTGCAAGATCGTCCAGCTTTCCCACCAGTGTGTTCATGGCTCTGGCAGCGTCCTTTGCAGCGGAAGCCGCTTGCAGGATACATTCTTGTTTGGTCATGGTTCATTCCTCCAGTCGTTGAAAATTTCTGCTGCGCACTGTACCAGCCAACGGATGAGCAGCAGCACTTGTAATTCTACGAGAATTGTCAGTAGAATTCGCATGGGTCATGCTCCTTTCTTTGTTGTAGACAGCTGTTCCCACAAAGCCCTCTCACTATACGGGTATTTTCTGGCAAAACTTGTACGCAAACGTACAAGTTGAGATCATGTTTTACAAATATTTCACGATTTTTAGCGCATCCGACAAATTGCGAAGATGGTTTTTGTGGGAAAAGCCGATATATGATATTGGTAGAGAAAATGATTAATTTAGATCTGTCGTATCACTGAAATTCACTATTGTCCTATCCGCTCCGGAAACCTGTGGCAGCTGACCATTCCATTTCTCAACCTTGTTGTATTCCGTCAAATCAGAAGAGATGGAAGCAGCAATTTCCTTGTTTGCAGCGGCTTCTGCATCTGCCTTGATTTTGATTGCATCTGCTTCTGCTTGAGCCTCAATTCGCTTCTTTTCCGCAGCAGCATTTGCAGCAACAACGGTTTGCTCTGCCTCTATCTCTGCCTTTTCCCGATTTTGTTCTGCCACTTGCTTTGCTTCGATGGCAGCATTGTACTCATCAGAAAAATTCATGTCTGTGATATTAAACTGACTGACATAGATGCCATAGTGTTCTATTTTTTGATTCAGGGTATCTTGTACACCGGAGGCAACAGCAGAACGAGAATCTACAAGATCTGATGCAGAATATTTTGCCATGACTGATTTTACAGATTCCTGTACACTGGGCGTCAAAATAACATCCTCGTACTTCTTTCCGATATTTTGATATACATCCGCACTCCGGTTTGCTGGCACATAGAAGTTGACTGCAATGGTAGTCGTAACAACCTGCATATCCTTTGATACCGCCTCGGTTTTGATTTCTGCTTTCTGTACCTTATTGTTCATGTCATAAACAGACTGTACAAATGGTGTTTTGAAATGCAGACCTTCTGGAATGGTTTCTCCATTCACCGCACCCAATTCCTTTACAACACCCGTAGAGCCGACCGGAACGACTGTCAAAGAGGAAAATAACGTCACGATACCTGCCACACCTGCGACAGCCGCCGGAATCAAGATTTTATAGTTCATATGTATACTTCCTTTCTGCCTGTTTTAGGCTGGTGGAGCGTGCCGGACTTGCACCGGCGATGCGGTTCGCCCCATAGAGGCGGTGATCCGCTCACCGCAAAGCGCCATAGAAATAAAAACAACAGGGGGAGCATTTGCACAAGTCCAGTAAAAACGGACAATAGAAAAAATAGCCCTCCTATGGTATA
>JAUNJC010000075.1:6120-10767 GCA_030523195.1 Oscillospiraceae bacterium | reverse complement strand
AACATTGACTGCACAGATGAAAGAAGCAGCGAAGTTGTTGGAATTTGAACATGCTGCCTATTTGAGAGATAAAATTCAGGAGCTGAAAGGGAAGAAGAAATGATAGATCGGATTAAAATTCGTGGAGCAAGGGCGAACAATCTGAAAAATATTGATGTGGATATTCCAAGAGATGCCTTGGTTGTCATGACAGGACTTTCCGGGTCTGGAAAGTCCTCCCTTGCTTTTGACACTATTTTTGCAGATGGACAACGTCGATATATGGAAAGCTTGTCCTCTTATGCACGGCAGTTTTTAGGACAGATGGAAAAACCAGATGTAGACAGTATTGAGGGCTTATCCCCAGCGATTTCCATTGACCAGAAGACCACATCAAAAAATCCACGTTCTACAGTGGGAACGGTCACAGAAATTTATGATTATCTGCGATTACTGTATGCCAGAATTGGCATTCCGCACTGCCCCATTTGTGGAAGGGAAATTCGGCAGCAAAGTATTGATGAAATGGTAGATCGTGTATTGGAATTGGAAGAGGGAACAAAAATTCAGTTATTGGCACCGATTATCAGAGGAAAAAAGGGACAGCATGTCAAGGAATTGGAAAAGGCACGTCGTTCTGGTTATGTTCGTGTCAAAGTGGATGATATTTTATATGACCTGTCAGAGACCATTTCATTGGATAAAAATAAAAAGCATACCATTGAAATTGTAGTAGATCGACTGGTGGTCAAGGAAGGCATTCGTTCTCGATTGACAGATAGCTTAGAAACTGTTTTCTCCCTAACTGGCAGCATTGCTGGTGTTGAAATTCTGGGAAAAGAAACCTGGTTGTTTTCTCAAAAATATGCCTGCCCGGAGCATAATATTTCCATTGAGGAACTAACACCAAGAATGTTTTCTTTCAATAATCCCTATGGTGCTTGTGAAAACTGTACTGGTCTGGGCGTTTTTCAGAGAATTGATCCAGATTTAATTGTACCGAATTTAGACCTCAGTATTGCACAGGGTGCGATAAAAGCGCCCGGCTGGAATAGTTTGGATGACACTTCTATTGCTATGATGTATTATCAGGCGATTTCTCAGAAGTATGGTGTATCGTTAGATATACCAGTAAAAGATTTGCCGAAAGATGCTTTGAAACCATTTCTTTATGGAACAACAGAAGAACTGTTCTTGCACAGAATACAAGAAAATG
This sequence comes from Oscillospiraceae bacterium, assembly GCA_030523195.1. Classification (GTDB taxonomy): domain Bacteria; phylum Bacillota; class Clostridia; order Oscillospirales; family Ruminococcaceae; genus Ruminococcus_C. Next base: position 9,572 of record JAUNJC010000075.1, on the reverse strand, counting down.
GGAGGACTAGTGGATATCGTGCACCGTTTGAAGGGGTGATTCCCAATCTGGAACGGCGTGCAAAAGAGGGTTCAGAGTGGGCAAAAGCAGAGATTTCTGCCTATATGTCATCCGTTCCCTGTCCGGTTTGTTATGGAAAACGATTGAAAAAAGAAATCCTTGGGGTGACAGTTGGCGGTTTGAATATCATGGAACTAACGGATCTGTCGATTTCAGAGAGTTTGCAATTTTTTGAGACGCTTCAGCTGACAGAACAGGAGCAGCATATTGTTGCACAGATTCTCAAGGAAATTAAAGAGCGTCTTGGCTTTTTGAAAAATGTGGGACTGGAATATCTGACTCTTTCTCGTACTGCTGGAACACTTTCCGGTGGGGAAAGTCAGCGGATTCGTCTAGCAACGCAGATTGGTTCTTATCTGATGGGGGTATTATATATACTGGATGAACCGAGTATCGGTCTGCACCAAAGGGATAATGATAAACTGATTGAGACATTAAAGCGGTTGCGTGACCTTGGAAATACGTTAATTGTAGTAGAACATGATGATGATACGATTTTGGCGGCTGATTATGTAGTGGATATTGGACCAGAAGCGGGGATTCATGGCGGAGAAGTGGTGTATTCTGGAGATGTTGCTGGGTTGCTTGCTTGTGAAACTTCTCTAACAGGACAGTATCTCAGCGGAAAGAAACAAATTTTCTTGCCAGAACAGCGGCGAACTGGAAATGGAAATTTCTTAACGGTGATTGGTGCAGCAGAACACAACTTAAAAAATATTACTGTTTCCATTCCGCTTGGTACATTTACCTGTGTGACGGGGGTTTCTGGTTCTGGAAAATCTTCTTTGGTGAATGAAATTATTTACAAGCATCTGGCAGCCAAACTCAATCGTACTAGAGTCCGTGCTGGTGCTTTTCAGAAAATAGAGGGAATTGAGCATTTGGATAAGGTGATTAATATTGACCAATCACCGATTGGCAGAACGCCCCGTTCCAATCCAGCAACTTATACAGGTGTTTTTACCGATATTCGAGAACTATTTGCAAAAACAAATGATGCCAAGACAAGAGGTTACAACGCCGGACGGTTTTCCTTTAATATTAAAGGCGGACGCTGTGAAGCCTGTCAAGGAGACGGTATTTTAAAAATTGAAATGCATTTTTTACCGGATGTTTATGTGCCGTGTGAAGTTTGTAAGGGAAAGCGATATAATCGGGAAACATTGGAAGTTAAATATCGTGGAAAATCTATCTATGATGTATTGGAAATGACGGTTGATGAGGGGGTTGTATTCTTTGAGCAGCATCCAAAAATTTTTCGAAAGTTGAAAATGCTGCAAGAGGTTGGGCTAGGTTACATTAAAATTGGGCAGCCAGCAACAACACTTTCCGGCGGAGAAGCACAGCGTGTGAAACTTTCTACAGAATTGGCAAAGCGGCCGACGGGTAGGACGATTTATATTTTAGACGAACCGACCACGGGATTGCATACAGCAGATGTACATCGGCTGATTTCTGTGTTACAGCGGTTAACAGATGCAGGAAATACCGTGCTGGTCATTGAACACAACTTGAATGTGATTAAAGTAGCGGATCATTTGATTGATTTGGGACCGGAAGGTGGCAATGCAGGTGGCACACTGGTGGTTAGCGGTACACCAGAAAAAGTTGCAGCTTGTGAAAACTCTTATACAGGGAAGTATTTGAAACCATACCTGCAACAGTAAATATATGATAGAAACTGAATGATAAAACCGGACACTGTGATTAGTCCGGTTTTTTCTCGCACAGTGTATTTCTTGCGGCAATCGTTTCTATTGTATCTGCAATTTGTGTTAAAACAGCGGCAACGGCAATTTGTTCCTCTGCTGATTGAAATTGAGAGGCAATTGCGACAGCAATCGTATTGATTGCTGTTGTGAATTTTAGATTGTCACAAAGTTGATGATCCGTCATTGTGTTTTCCTCCTTATTTATAGTATATGTAAAAACAAATGGAGTGTGAGATGGGAAAGGCAAATAACGGGAATAGGGTAGGACGGAATGGAAGAAATATTGTAGACATTCACAGCACATCTGACTCGATTGCTTTTTCATTTTTGCAAAATAGAATTCGATGAAAAAACCGTCTGTGGAAGTAATTCCGCAGACGGTTTTTATTTAACGGTTTGTAGATACTATATATGCAGAATAAATAGATGGATTTTGTGCAGCTACTCTTTCAGCAGCGGCTTCTTGGTCGATCTCAGAACAATCTCCAGCCATTCCTTCTGAAACAGTATGACTGTCTAGAAAAAGGCTGATTCTCATATGTTCCATTTCATAAGAAATGATATCTTTTCCATTTTCTCCGGAATAAGAATAATAAGTAGGTTCTCCAAGTGTAGCAATCAATTCAGAATAAGACATGCCCACTTGTGTGTTGGCGGTAATGTTTCCATATTCGATCCGGATGGATTTTGGATATTGGATTTTTTCTGCTGTAAAATCAGTATAGCCATAATAAGCACCATAATAGGAAATCGTATAACCAAAAAAGAACGGCGATTTTGTTCCTGTTCCAGTTTCTACAAAATTCCAGTCCACACCAGATAAAAAGTCGCTTCGACTGACAGACATCAGGTCATAAGCTGTATATCCAGCTAGTGGAGAAGACCAGGAAACGCCGGCATCTTTCCATGAAGTTATCATACCAGCGGATTTTTTTGCATAATAGGTCAGCGTGTATACTGCATCTTCTACAGTAATTTGTCCATCTCCGTCTACATCTGCTGCTTTTTCCTGGTAGGCGGATAATGAAATTGGCAGTCCGGCAGCACGTTCTGCATAAGCAGTCAAGATTTCTACCGCATCTTCTACGGCAATGTTGTTATCACCATTGGTGTCTCCTCTGTGGCAGGAGAGAAATGGGTATAGATAAGCTTGATTATCATATTGGCAGCAAAGTTCTGTTTGTAGCAAGCTGTCATTCTGGTCTGCAATTGTGATTTGCTGCCAGTCTGTCTTTGTTCCATCCATATAGTGAATTAAGTTTAGTTGGTCACAGGCTGCAAATGCAGCTTGTCCAATGTCAGTGATACTGTTTGCTATCATGACTGCTTGGAGTTGACTGCATGCTTGAAAAGCATTTGCTCCAATGTGTGTAATACCCTGTTCAACAGTGACAGCTGTAATTTCTTCTCGTAAATGCTGCCATGGAGCAGGATTGGATGTAGAATAATCTATCATAGCACCAGAACCGGAGATGACCAGAGTTCCATTATCCTGCAATTCCCATACCGCATCTTCGCCACAAACACCGACAGTTTGTTGGGGCAAGGTATATGTGATTTCCGTTCCATCTTTGAAAAAGATTTGAAATGTGTTTTCTCCTTTACGAATCACATCGGACATTAAAATTTCTTTCCATCTAATCAATTCTATTGAAAAATGGGTGTTGTTTTCTTTTACAA
>JAUNJC010000075.1:0-6110 GCA_030523195.1 Oscillospiraceae bacterium | reverse complement strand
TTCACTCACAGATACACAATTTAGAGGGTCATAATTACAAATGAGAATTATTCTTTCTCCGACTGCAAAAACGTTCATGAAACCGGAGGGTATTCTAAAATAAGAAGGCAATACAGACCATGTTTTTCCTGCATTTTTTGTGGTATAGATATCGTAATAGACACTACCAGTAGCACCATCCTCAAAAACAAATGCAACACCGTTGTTTTTATCCTGCATGACAAGATGTTTGGCATCATATAATTCTTTGCAATATGAGGTTCCAAATCTTGATTGAAACACATGATTTTCGATTTGCGTTGTTTCACCGTTTCCGCATAGAATGGTGACAAAATCCGTCTGCTCTGTTTCTTCTGCGAATACAGTTGCTTGTAAAACAGGAAATTGCAGAAACAGGATAAGATTGAGACAGCAAATCAGTATCCATATGATTTTAAAAAATCGATTTTTCATAGTTCACCTTTAATTATTTACGGGGACAGATTATCCTATATCTGTCCCCGTAAACTTTTATGAGAATTTTTATGATGTTTATTGTACTGAGGCATTGAGAACCGCAAATGCCAGTACACACATAAATCCAGCTCCGATGGCAACGACTGCCGGAAGGGTTCCGCTTTTTCCAAACAGCAGACTGATGAATCCACCGAGCGCACCTACGCCGGCAAAAATTGCACAGACCATAATGGGTACATTTAGAAACAGCATGATTGCAGCTGCAACAGAAAACAACAGAGCCAACACGCCAATCAGTAAGGAAGAGGATTCTCGTGGGGTGCGAGCAGTCTTTTCCTGTTTTTCTGTCTTTGGAGTCGTTTCTTTTTTCTCTTTCATTTTGCAGTACCGTTCCCTTTCTGCTGCTTATGCACGCAAAGTTGCCCCATGTTCCTGCAACGCCTTCAAAACTCGTTTCATGGCAGCATCTGCTTGTTCATCGGTTAATGTGCCTTCGTGAGAACGCATCCGGATGGAGAAGGAAACGCTCTTCATACCGCTTGCGATCTGTTCGCCCTTGTAAACGTCAAACAGCGTAATTTGTTCCAGAATGTTGCCGACAGCCTTTTTCATTGCACTTTGCAGGACACCAACTGGCACTTCGTCTGCACATACAAGGCTTAAGTCTCTTGTAATTGCCGGGAACTTTGGTAAAGGTTGATACGAGATTTCCGTTTCGGCGAGTGGCTGCATTTCATCTACCAACAACTTTGCTACATAGGTGCGTGTGCCGATGTCATAGTTTTTCTGCACGATCGGATGCACCTCACCAAGATAACCAATTGGTGTTTTATCCTTGTAAATTACTGCACTTCTGCCCGGATGTAAGGCACAAGTTTCCGCAAAGGGCGTTTCTTCTGCTTTGCATGCCTGGTAGGTGCAATCGTGTAATCCTGCCGTTTCTAAAATCGTTTCTATCATGCCCTTGAGGGTAAAGAAATCCGCATCTTCGCCATACATGCCAATCGTCAAACGGTCTGGCTCTAATGGCAGTGTATCCGTACCAGTCGGAAGATACTCTTTTCCCATTTCATACAAGGCAACCGCAGCATTGCGATTTTTGTAGTTCAAAGAAAGGGTTTCCAACATAGAAGGCAGCGTGGTTGTTCGCATGACACTGGTATCTTCGCCAAGTGGATTGGAGATAACAACAGTTTTCCGCAAATTACTGTCTGCTGGCAAGCTAATTTTATCAAAGTACTTTGGAGAAATAAAGGAGTATGTTAAAATACCATAACAGCCAACAGCTACCGTTGCATTTTCCAGTGTCCGGCGGAATTTCTGCTTTGGCGTCAGGCTGGCGTTGGCAATGCCTTTTATGACGGTAGAAGGGATGTTGTTATAGCCATAAATACGAGCGACTTCTTCTGCCAAATCTGCTGGACGTTCCAGATCAATTCGGAAGCTTGGAGCAATGCAGGTATTCCCATCTACTTCAATTTCCAGCATCTTCATCGTTTCACACATGGATTCTCTGGAAATTTCTGTGCCAAGGAAAGAATTGATCCAGTCCGGGTCAAATGGAATCCGATTCCGTTGTTTTTCATTGTAGTTCAGATCGATATGGGTGCGAATCGGTTCCCCAGCACCAAGCAGTTCTACCAACTCAAATGCTCGTTCCAGTGTCCGCAGGCATCCTTCTGGATCCATTCCCTTTTCATATCGTGCAGAGGCATCTGTCCGCATTCCCAGTTTCTTTGCTGTACGGCGTACCTGTACTGGTTCAAAATAAGCGGATTCAAACACAACTGTGTTGGTATCTTCCATAATACCACTGTATTCACCGCCCATGACACCAGCAACTGCGATTGGTTTTTCAGCATCTGCAATGACTAGCATTTCTGAAGAAAGGGTACGTGTAACACCGTCTAACGTAGTAATGGATTCGCCTTCAGCGGCATTTCTGACAATAATCTGCCCATCTTTGACATATCGTAAATCGAACGCATGCATTGGCTGACCAAATTCCAACATGACATAGTTTGTAATATCTACAAGATTGTTGATGGGACGCACACCACTTGCACGCAGCCGTTCCCGCATCCAGCGTGGAGAGGGGGCTATTTTAACATTCTTGACAATACCAGCAGCATAGCGAGGACACTTTTCCTTGTTTGCAATTTCAACATGCAGCTTCTCCTGAATGTTGCCTTCAATGCCTTGGAATTGCGGTTGTGGAATGTGCAATGGAACATGATAAGTTGCAGCGGCTTCCCGTGCCAGACCTGTTACAGAGAGACAGTCCGGACGATTTGAGGTGATTTCAAATTCCACAGAGGTATCATTGAAGCCGATTGCTTCATGAATGTCCTGTCCAATCTGACAGTCTTCTTGCATAATAAAGATGCCGTCTGCAATGGCATATGGGAAATCATGTACGGTTAAGCCAAGTTCTCCCAGAGAGCAAAGCATACCGTTGCTTTCCACGCCACGCAGCTTTCCTTTTTTTATTTTCACACCGTTTGGCAATTCTGCACCGCAGAGTGCAACGGGTACTATATCGCCTGCCTTGACATTTGGAGCACCCGTTACAATCTGGATTGGTTGTTCCTGTCCAACATCTACTTGACAAACGACCAGATGGTCAGAGTTTTCATGTGGTACCACAGAAAGCAATTTGCCGACTACTACATTTTTGATTTCGCTGCCTTCTTCTGTAGCAACTTCTACTTTTGAACCACTCATAGTCATAGCAGCACAGAAATCTTTTACAGTCGTATCCAATGTCACATAATCAGAAAGCCATTTCATTGATAAGTTCATGCTATTTTTCCTCCTTTACTGCATTAGAACTGTTCTAAGAAGCGATAGTCATTTTCAAATAACAGCCGCATATCCTGAATATTATATCGCCGCATGACAATTCGTTCCAGACCCAGACCAAATGCGAAACCGGAATAGATGCTGCTGTCAATTCCACAGCCCTCCAGTACCTTTGGATGCACCATGCCAGCTCCCAGTAATTCAATATAGCCTTCTCCTTTGCAGAGACGGCAGCCTTTTCCATAGCAATTATAGCACATAACATCGACTTCAGCACTGGGTTCTGTAAATGGAAAATGATGCGGACGCAGACGAATTTTACAGTCATCGCCATACAGCCGCTGCATGAGCAGTTCTAATGTGCCTTTCAGATCTGCCATGGTAATGCCTTTGTCTACGACCAAACCTTCTACCTGATGGAACAGTGGGGAATGTGTTGCGTCAATGGCATCAGAGCGGAATACCCGTCCGGGGGAAATCACCCGAATTGGCGGTTTTTGTTTTTCCATAACATGTACCTGTACAGAGGAAGTCTGTGTACGGAGCAGGATATTATCTGTAATATAAAAGGTATCCTGTGTATCTCTTGCTGGATGATCGGGCGGTAGATTCAAAGCTTCAAAGTTATAGTAATCATACTCGACTTCTGGACCATCTGCCACGGAAAAACCCATACCGAGAAAGATTTCCTTGATTTCATTTTCTACAATGGTTAGCGGATGCAGACCGCCAATTTTTTTCTGCTTGCCTGGCAAGGTGATGTCTAGTGTTTCGGATTGCAGCTTTTGTGTCAGTTCTGCTTCTGCAATCGTCTTTTGCTGTTGGGCGATTGCGGATTCAATATCTGCACGTACTGTATTTGCCAGTTGTCCCATTACTGGGCGCTCCTCAGCAGAGAGTTTGCCCATCTGTTTGAGAATAGCAGTTAATGCTCCCTTTTTGCCAAGGTATTGTATCCGAATGGCATCTAGTTGTTTTGCATCCGTACAGGCTTGCAGAGCGGCTTCTGCCTCATTCCGGATGGCTTCCAGTTGTTCTTTCATAGTGTCCTCCCAATTTTTGTTTCTCAGAATATCGAAGATGCAATGATCCCATAGAACGGATTTTGCATTGATTTGTACGGCTTAGGAAGAAAGTGGAAAACAAAAAAGACCTGTCCCGAAATAGGACAAGTCTTGCAACTTGCTTCTCAACCACCCATTTCCCCAAGAGCCAGCACTCTCTTGCCCTTAACGCAGGCAATACGTCTGTACCTACTCATACTGCCCTTTGCAACAGCTTTCCGCACAGCCGCTCAGAAGGGAACTTCTGAACTGGATTCCATGCAGCACTCTTTCAGCCAAGGAATGCCTCTCTGTTGCAGGAATGACAGTCATACTTTCTTCGTCATAGCGTTCTGCATTCTATTATACACAGTTTTCAAAAAAAATCAAGTCTTTTCTTGAAATTTTACAATTTGTATGGTAAAATAGACGTATCGCTTGCCGACAAGCGAAAATACTATAATAGAAAAGAGGCAGATTTTGATGGATCATTTTGCAGAATACATGGTACAAAAACGTCCAAGTGCACAAGATCGTTTGAAACAGGGATTCATTTTGGCAGCAGCTGTTGTTCTATCTGTTGTGATTGGTGTAATTGCATTGATGACAGGTTGGATTTTTTTGATGGTGTTGATTGTTGGAGCGATTTATGGTGCTTATTATCTGATCAGCGGCTGTAGTACAGAATATGAATATACCGTCACCAATGGAGAATTGGATGTGGATAAGATCCTTGGGAGACGGAAACGAGTGCATCTGCTGACACTGGTCATTTCTAAATGTACTGCATTTGGTGCTTATACAGATGAGATACCGGATCAGCCGCAGGCAACATTATTTTTATGTTCTGATAACACCGGAGAGGGTGCTTATTACTTAGAGGCTTCTACGGAGGAATATGGTGAAATTCGTTTTATTTTCACGCCGAGTGAAGAGATTATTTCTACAATGGTATTATTTTTACCCGCATCGTTGCGGCGGCAATTTCAGTAGGTGCGTTTTTTATGATGACGTGGATATTTTTTGTTTGGCTGCTGCTGGCAAGTTTGATTTCGTTTCTGATGATGGGAATCGATAAGCGGAGGGCAGTGCAACATCAGTGGAGGATTTCAGAAAAAGCATTGTTTTTAATTGCACTTCTCGGTGGTGCAGTCGGCGGCACTGTTGGCATGTATCATTTTCGGCATAAGACAAAACATGTTTTGTTTCAGTGTGGTTTTCCTGTTCTGTCAATTTTGCAAATTTTATTATTTTGCTGGCTTTGTTGGAAATAAAAGAAGAAATCAAATCATATTATGGTGCATTTTGTACAAATCACAATTTGTTGAATTGTATAAAATACACTATTTTTATAGAGAGAATCAGAAAATATCTGTACAAGCCTCGAAAAATGTGCTATAATATGCAATGACTAAAAAATATGTAACAATTGGCAAAGGAGGAGCTATGAAATTACGGCGTTTTAAAAATGTATGCAGCGTTGGCATTGCAGCAGCAATTGCCAGTATGGCATTGACGACAACCGCAGTGGCAGAGGAAGCTTTTTTAGGGGTAGAACCAGAAGAAACTACGGTTGCTACGGAATCAGAACTAATGATAGAAGAGAATCCTGTAGTGGAAGATACGGAGCAAGTTGGGGAAAATAAATCTGATTATATGCAGGATGCGTTATTTGTATTACATTACTATGCAGCAACAGCCGCTGGTTTAGAAATATCGTTAACAGAGAAGGAGTTCTATTATTATGATGTAAACGGAGATAATATGCTGAATGTAACAGATGCCATCTGTTTTTTAACCATGTATGCA
>JAUNJC010000228.1 GCA_030523195.1 Oscillospiraceae bacterium | reverse complement strand
ATCAAAACCTCCTTATAAACCTGTGGTCAGGCTGTCCACAAGTTTATCTTTTACTTGCTTCCATGCCATTTGCAGTCCAACTAGCCAGCAAACAACACGAGTATCAATGTACTTTCCTGTACTGTAAAGCCATTCCCAATAATCTGGACACCGTTCAGAGAGCCATATTTTCTGTTCTTCTGTTAGATTCCAACCGTCTCTCTCATCTAAGCTTTCTAAAAGAACATCAAATTCCTTTGGTAAGGGTACTTTCCTATCAGATAGATCTTCTTCGCAGCTTCCCAAATAATTTTGCACATAATATGTAAGGTCTTCTTTTGCAATTTCTGCATCATAACAATACAAATTGGTGCTGCATCGAATTTTCTCCATAAAATATCCAACCTCATAATCAGACAGTGCTTTCAGCGTTGCACGCTCAGTCAGTTCTACCGCAGCTGTTCCCAAATCACCAGATATGTATAGGAATCCATGACTTTCATCAAATACGTATCGTACATAGTAATTAGAAGAACCATTTTCATTTCGCCAATCCAACGTAGACATACCATCAAGCTGGCGAAAGATTGCCTTGTGGTGTGCAAAATGCTCTTTTGCATGGGCAATTTGTTGCTCTCTTCGTTCCGTTCTGTCCATGTTTAGACCCCATTTCTTTGTTGTTTTATGCGTTTGGCTGTCGGGGATTGTGACCGTCTGCCTGTCCGCATTACCGGAGCTGTAAAGCTCCGTCACTCTGCTTCGATTTGTTCTTGTGATATGCCAAAGTAGTCAAGAATTTCATGAAACTTTTGCATGTAGAATTTTTTACTGATTCTTTTTCTGACTAATGCACTGTCCATATCCGGACGTAAACTGCTACTATCCACAAGTTCATAATATCGGTTTGTGTCTTCATCATATTCAAAGTCTTGTTGTTTCAGTTTAAATGTTCGTATTCCATAATCCAGCGAATAAAAGCTTTTATAATCAGAATCAAAATATGTCCTGCCATCATTGCGTGTAAAGTTTTTACCCCAAACAAGTGCCATAACGCTTTCTCACTTTCTCCCCGTCATGCTGATAGGTCAGCGTGTTTTGATTTATTCACAAGGAACTACTTTCAAGTCCCAGTCCCAAGGTGCCATATTGGTATGATTTACGATATAATCAAAAACATCACTCTTTTTAACTTTTTTTGGATTTACCTTGTAACCATTTCTTCTAAGGTCATCAATAAACGCTGCTTTTGTGCTGTACTCTTGATTTTTGATTACAACCACTCTATTTCCATCCTTTACAAATGCACTGTATTCTTTCATTTTCTTTCCCTTTCTGGTGGAATCCGTCCGTCTCTGAGCTTTCAGTTTTCCGCTCTGTTCTTGAATTTGTTTCTGTCCTTTACTGTGTTTTTATTATATCATGAACGGGGGACAAAGTTAAGCTATATTATTTGCAATTTACAAAAAATACATAATTAAAATATTTTCATAATATTTGACAAATCTCCATTGCTATGATACAATATGCTTAGCGACAAGTTAAACCATAATAAGAAGAGGTGACACCATGGCAACTATGATATGTCAGATGTGCGGCAAAGAAGTAGAACGAACATCTAATGTCCAGAAATATTGTGAAGAATGCAGAATCAAGAAGCAGTTCGAAAGAAACAATTCTTACAAAAAAAGAAAAGAAGATGGCATAGCTAA
>JAUNJC010000227.1 GCA_030523195.1 Oscillospiraceae bacterium | reverse complement strand
TTCAGAATACGCTCCGTTGCCGTAATCTGATATGGGCGCATAACCATCAGCATATCCTCAGACGTAAAAATACAGTATTTAGTGAGGATATTCAGAATCGTATGCTTTGCAAAAAACGTCCTCGTAAAATCAATCAGATCAGGAATCACACGGTTGTTGGCGTCCGCCCAGAAGCAGGTAAATTCAAAGCTGTTGCTTGTCTTCGTCTTGCTTGCTCCTCTTTTCTCATGCTCCTTTTCCGTGTTCCGTCTGGTACTGTTAGAATAGTATTTTGTATTCGTGCCATTGGAAATGACAAAGATCTGAATGTACTCATACAATCCGCATCCTGCCCAGAAAGACTCTCTCTGATAGCGGTCAATCTGGTTAAATGCCTCACGAATGGCAACGCCTCTTCGTTTCAATTCAATGTGTACGAGAGGCAGTCCATTGACCAAAATGGTCACATCATAGCGATTGTCGTGCTTTGCGCCGTCTTGTTTGCTGACCTCACAGCCCAGGCTGCCCTCTCTGCTGCCTTTGGCAGCATTCACCTTGTACTGGCTGATAACCTGCAATCTGTTATTATGAATGTTTGTTTTATCAATCAGTACAATATTCTTGGTTTCCCCACTATCACGCTTTAATACTTTCACATGATCCTCTTGCATGGTGCGTGTCTTTTCCACAATATGCTCATTGGGATTAGCAATGGTATTTTTGAAAAAATCCTCCCACTCCGTATCGGAAAACTGGTACTTATTCAGTTCTTCTAATTTTTTACGAAGATTCGCAACCAAATCCCTCTCTGTGTGAACAGGCAGATACTCATATCCCTGCTCGCACAGCAGACGAATAAATTCCTGTTCCAGTGCAGCTTCGCTCTGATAGCTGTCAGAGCGCTTCTTGACTGGCTCATATTCTGTGACTACCGTATTTTCCGATGTCTCCGCTACAATATTAAAGTACGGCACAATCTCGCCCCCTTACTTTTGTATTTCTTTAAAAGATAACAATTTATCCCTATAGTATTCGTATTGCTTCTGTCGTGCTTCGATTTCTGCCGGAAGTCCTGCGGACAAGTCATTGCAAAGGGTATGAAACTTACTCAGCATATTCACAATTTCCTGTTGCTTTTCTATACTCGGAAATGCAAGCTGATATTCTGCAATGGTTTTTCCTGTTAATGACGCTCTGGTTGTAAAAGCACAATGACTTGTGACATACTGTCTGAAATCATCTGTAGCAAAGCAAAACACACAATATTCCGGCAATAAATAATTTGTTTTTGGTGTTGCCTTAATAGTAAATCCATTAAAAACACAGTCTCCCATCTCATCCAGCATTACCGATGACCATCCCACATCTTCCGCCGTTTCCGATGTTCTGGTAAATAATACATCTCCACGATGAACTTTCAGTTTTTTAATCTCAGCAGGCGTACATTCTACCAATGCAGTAATATCTTTCCACCTAAGAAATCTGTTGTTATAAACATCTATATATCTAATGAAGGAAATTCCTGTTCCAAAGAAGTCCTTCCCTTTGCTCAATCCATTACGGAAATCAAACAAACTTCCCATCGGCAGTCTAACATACCCAAATACATACTGAATGAGCTTAATTAAATTATAATCGTAGTACCCCCACACTATCAACTTATCTGTTTAAGCAAATGTTAGGAGCATATAACGGTATTATTCATATTGT
>JAUNJC010000005.1 GCA_030523195.1 Oscillospiraceae bacterium | reverse complement strand
CGGAGAGCAGCTATGCACAGCCGGTTGCAGAACCGCAGTCGGAGGAGACGAATCCATCGGTTGTCCATCCGAAAAAAGTAAAGAAGAAAAAACAAAAACAGCAAAAATCCAAACAGCAGAAACAGCCAAAACAAAAACATTCGCAGAAACATGCAGTAGTTTCGGATGTACAGTCAGAGCCAGAAAATCTGCTGAAAGAGCCGATACAGGAGCCTTGGACAAAGGAACCAGCATCGGAATATTGGGCTGAGGAACCGGTTTCTGTTGCGGCGACTGTTTCGGAAGAATCGAATTCTGCTGCATCTTCTGTAGAAGAGGAGAATCTTTCTTACACCGCTAGATTTCGAAAGGTAGTTGCGCAGGAAAGCACCTATACCGATCCGGAACAAAAGAAAATTGCTAAGAAAACAAAAAAAGAGAAACCGCCAAAGGTCAAGGTACAAAAGCCAGCTGCACCCGTACCGAAGCCCATCCCCAATCAGGAAGCAGAAATTCGTATTAACATCAACCTGCTGCGGAATGCGGTTTTCTTCCGAACAGTCTCTTTGACGATTTTGACCATCATTGGTATATTTTTAGCAATCGGAGAATCCAGATATACCTTACTCTATCCTGCTCTGACACGTTTGATGACAGTACGGGGATATTGTGTGATTCATCTGGTATTGGGATTGTTGATCTTATTTATTACGTTCCCGACGATTACAAATGGATTGAAAAATTTGCTGCATCGGGAGGCAGACAGTGATACCATTGCTGCCATGCCTTTGATTCCGTGTTTGTTGACAGTAATTTCTATTATTTTTGTGCCAGAACCAATGCAACGGAATTTAGTGCATATTTTTTTGCCGGTTTCCAGCTTGATTTTACTGATTAATTCTGTTAGTAAGCTGTTTATTATTCGGCGTGCCACCCGTAATTTTTCGCTTTTGACAAAGGATTTTGAAAAGTATATTCTGACTTGCGTGCAGAATGAAACAGCAACAGAAACACTGACGCGTGGTGCAGTAAGAGACTATCCCATTTTGGCAACTGTACGAAAGACCAATCAGATGTCTGACTTTTTACGGCACACCTATGCTTCTGATTTGGCAGACCGATTTAGTCGAAAGCTTGCTCCTATCGTGGGTGGGATTTCTCTTTTATTGGCTGCTGCCATTACAGGCGTTCGGATAGGGGTGCTGGAATCTCCAGCTCAGAATATTCCATTTTTCTTGTCCGTCTTGACGATGCTGCTGACTGCTGGATGTACAGCTGGCATTCCGCTGACGGTCAATATGCCGCTGGACAGTGCGTCCAAGCGTCTCTGTCCGTATTCCTGCACCTTGCTCGGTTATCAAAGTGTAGATGACTTTTTTGATGTTAATGCAGTTATGCTTTCTGCTTCTGCTCTGTTTCCGAAAGGTTCTGTGAAAATCAGCGGTATTAAAAATTTTGGTGGATTTCAAGTGGAGGAAGCATTGTTGGATGCCGCTAGCTTGGTTTATGCAGCAGGTAGTATTTTGCAAAACGCATTTGCGGAACTGGTGGAGGAACAGACCGGTATGTTATATCAAGTGGAGGACTGTAACTATGAGGATTCCCTTGGATTGTGTGGTTGGATTCGCCATCGTCGGGTATTATTGGGTAATCGAGAGATGATGACCATGCATAATATTGAGGGGCTGCCGACAAAAATTCGAGAACTGGAATTGGCAGATGGCAATCAAGATGTACTATATCTTTCTGTCAGTGGTGTACTGGCAGCTATGTTTGTGGTGGATATTACAGCCGACCCAATGGTAAAACGGCAGATGTGTTATTTAAAAGAGGAACAAATCAATGTGATTCTTAAGAGTGTGGATAGCAGTGTGACACTTCGCCGTCTTGCAACATTGTTTGCAGTGCCGGATAGTATGCTTAAAATTTTACCAGCAGCAGATGATGACTTATTTACACAGGAAACAGAACCGTTACAAGATGTCAGTGCAGCAACCATTCACAATGGTTCATTCTTTGGAACAGCACGGCTGTTGTTGGAGGCAAGGAGAATCAAACGGGCAGCCACCGCAGGATTATTGTTGCAAGTCATTGCCGTGATTGTGGGGCTTTCCATTTGCAGTGGTTATATTTTGGTGAATGGTTATGATAATATGACATCTCAGACATTATTGTTTTATCAGTTGGTTATGACAGGCTTGACAGTATTGGCAACTCGTTTGAAATAAGAGGAGGCGATAGGTTATGGATTTGCGAAAGCAACGAAATACCGATGCAGAAGAAACCACGTTTGTTTCTGCATCAGAGATTGCAGCCAAACGATCTACCGATCAGTTTGATACCCAGCAACTGGATAAGGATGCTGTACAGGCACAAGCGGCAGCGTATCATGACCGGAATCCTTATCGTCGCAGTAAGCCGCAGCTGCATGGTACACCGATGCCGCCAGGGCAGGAACATGCGGTATCTTATGCAGATGGTTCTGCATATTATCATGGGCAGGAAAACGCCTCTCAGCCGCCATATGGAAATGGTTATGGAAATGCACCGCAGCCACCATATAATAATGGTTATGGAAGTGCTCCAAAGCCGGCTGCTTATGGTCGTTCGGCAACGGCAGCTCCGCCAAGACCACAATCCGCTCCACCGAAATCACAACCAGTACCGCTAAGAACACAGCCTGCCTCGCAGCAGACTGCATCGAAAAAGCCTTTGCAGTCTGCTGTACCGAGGCGGGATTCCGCCTCATCTGTTTCGGCAGAGTCAGAAAAGCGGCGTGCACCCCGAATGCGGAAAAAGCGTGCGGATGGCGGTACGGTGGGAAAAATTGTTCGTTTTGTATTATGGGCAATTATTATCGTATTTGTGCTGTATTCGGTATTGGCATTGGTTGGCATTTTGCGGATGCAGAAGGAAACGGCAGAAAACCGTTCCAATATTTCCGATGCGATGGAAGCTTCCTATGTCAGTAATGTCCTATTGATTGGGACAGATTCCCGTGATTTGTCAACGGATCGAGGCCGTTCAGATTCCATGATTTTGTTGTCTATTAACAGTAAGACCAATGAAATTGTAATGACCTCCTTTTTGCGGGATGCGTATGTTTATATTGATGACACATATGGTTCCGGCAAACTGAATGCCGCCTATTCTTATGGCGGAGCAGCCTTGCTGATGGATACCATTGAAGCAAATTATGATGTGCGGATTGATGATTATGTACTGATTTCTTTTGCTGCTTGTGCCAATGTAATTGATGCTGTGGGCGGTGTAGAACTGGAGCTTTCTGATAGCGAAGCAGACGCAGTCAACGAAATTCTCATCAGCGAGGTCAACGAACTGATGGGAGATGGTCGGGAAGATGACCTGTTAGACGGCGGCGGAACACAGAAGCTGAATGGAAAGCAGGCACTCTCTTACAGTCGGATTCGTTATGTTGGCAATGCCGACTTTGAGCGGACAAGCCGACAGCGAACTGTGATGACACAGGTGCTGAAAAAGGCAGCAAAAAACCCGGCAGCACTGGCAAGTATTTTTATGACAGCTCTGCCGGAGTTGTCTACCAATCTTTCCATTGGAAAGGCATATGGTTATGCCCTGCGTGCTCCATTTTTGTTGATGGGATATCATATGGTACAACAGCAAATACCAGCAGATGGGACATTTTATGGGGATATGATTGATGGAGAGTCTGTTTTGGTGATAACGGACTTAGAAGAAAATCAGAGAAATTTAGAAGAAACGATTTTTCGGAAGTCGTAAAAATCATTCATGCGAATAGCAGAATGCTATGGATTTCATGTTTGGTATCGTTTTTTATAGAATATTTTAGCAGCGGTCACAATAGCCGCTGTTTTTTCTGCCTGCTGTTGTATAAATCCTTGTGAATTGCCCATTCTGTTGATGAGGTGATTCAAATGAAACGATGGGAAGCAGCACTTTTGATTGGTGTATTTTGTACATTCCTTTTTACAAGTTTTTTTCAGACGGCAGAAACTGTGACAGATTTGCAGCAGCATGTTCTGCGAATGCATATTCTGGCAAACTCGGACAGCGAAGCAGATCAAACATTGAAATACCAAGTACGGGATGCCCTTCTGGCGGAATCAGAATCGTTATTTGGTACGGATGCACCAGAAAGTCGGGAACAGTTGGAAGCAGCAGCGGCAGCACATCTGTCAGAAATGGAGACTATCGCACAGCGTGTCGTGCAGGAAAATGGCTATGCATATCCAGTACAGGCAGAGTTGGTAACGATGGAGTTTACAGAGCGCACCTACGAAGATTTAACAATGCCGGCTGGTACATACGAAGCGGTTCGCATTACGATTGGAAATGCAGCCGGAAAAAACTGGTGGTGCGTCATGTATCCGCCGCTTTGCATTCCAGTCGCAGAGGAAGTTGCTGTAGAAGATGCACAGGCAGAATCCTATTTTACCAAAGAAGAGCAGGATGTATTATATCATCCAGAACGCTATCGGGTGAAGCTGAAAGTGGTGGAATGGGTGAAAAAATGGATGAAGAAGTGAAGTTGTACACCGTAGGTGGCTGCGGTCAAGCTGGCTTAGTTTGGTGAGGGATGCAGCGAATCTGCCGGACGGTTCAGACAAGATTTTCCTAAGAAATCCGAAAATGGATTTTCTTGAAGCAAACCAATTTTAAATATGAATTTTTTGTAAATAATAAATTGTTTCCTTGACAAGCAGCAGAGAATATGATATAATGTTCAAAGAAAACAAAGCAGAGCATCATCGTTCTCACCGTTTGGCTGCTGTCGAAACGGTCAATATCAGCTTTTTGCAGAAGAACAAAATAGGATTCTGTAAAATAGGGTGGAGCGAGATCGGATGATGCGTACTTTTTAAAAGTACGCATTTATTTTTTTGTTTGAAAATAATATGTTTGGAGGTGCTGGCTATCAGCAAACAAGAGCTGCAAATCAATGAAGAAATCCGGGACAAAGAAATCCTGGTCATTGATCAGAATGGGACAAAGCTTGGAACCATGTCCGCAAGGGATGCACAAAAGCTTGCGTATGAACAGGATCTCGATTTAGTGAAGATCGCACCGCAGGCAACCCCGCCAGTCTGTCGTATTATGGACTATGGAAAGTACTGTTTTGAACAGCAGAAGCGGGAAAAGGAAGCAAGAAAAAATCAGAAAGTGGTTTCCATTAAGGAAATCCGGATGTTTTCTGCAATTGATACCCATGACTTTGAAACAAAAGTAAATCAGGCGAAAAAGTTTCTGGAAGGCGGCGATAAGCTGAAGGTTTCCGTTCGATTCCGTAAGCGTGCAATTGCCCATCCGCAGCTCGGAGAAGAACTGCTCAATCGCTTCAAAGAAGCCTGTGCAGCAGTTGGTATCGTTGAAAAGCCTGCAAAAATGGAAGGCCGTAGTATGGTCATGTTCATTTCACCGAAGGCATCCAAGTAAGAGGAGGAACTCGAAATGGCAAAGATTAAAACAAAAACACATTCCGGTGCAAAAAAGCGGTTCAAGATGACTGCAAACGGAAAGGTAAAGTATCAGAAGACCAACAAGAGACATAGACTGACGCAGAAGGCTACGAAGCGGAAGAGAATCGCTCGGACTGTCGGTATTGCAGATGTAACCAATGCACCAGCAGTAAAGAAGCTTCTGCCGTATCTCTAAGATACAATCCGCAGGAACGGACGGAACAAACAGGAAGTTTAGAAACACATATATTGGAGGTAGAAGCAAATGGCACGTGTAAAAGGTGCGATGATGACACGCAAGAGAAGAAATAAGACCCTGAAACTTGCAAAGGGTTATTTTGGTGCAAAGAGCAAGCACTTCAAAATGGCAAAACAGGCTGTGATGAAGTCCGGCAACTATGCATATGTTGGCAGAAAGCAGAAGAAGAGAGAGTTCCGGCAGCTTTGGATCACCAGAATTTCTGCTGCCTGCAAGCTGAACGGCATGAACTATTCTACATTTATGAACGGCTGCAAGAAGGCTGGCATTACCCTGAATCGGAAGATGCTGTCTGAGATTGCGATCACCGATGCAGCAGGTTTCGCTGCTATTGTAGAAAAGGCAAAGGCTGCACTTTAATTGCAAGCTGCGAACACGCTCCGGTTTTTGAAAACACGGGGCGTGTTTTGTTATATATAGTGAAATTTCTGTTGAATCATGTGGTTTTTAGAAGAAATTTGGACAGGAGGCACACAGAATGGAATTCCGTATGACTGCAATTACGGCAAAGGACAACCCTGCGATTCGGCTTTATCGAAAACTGGCACGTTCTCGAAAAACCAGAGTGCAAATGCAGCAATTTGTATTAGAGGGATATCGGCTGGTTTCGGATGCAGTGCATTTTTCGAGAAAACTAACCCATCTCTTTGTGACAGAAGCGGCTTGGGAACGGTATCGGGAGCATTTTGCTGCACTGGAGACAGATTGGAATGCCACAAAACTGTTGTTGATTTCAGACGAACTTGCCGCAGAACTGGCAGAAACAGAACATCCGCAGGGCGTATTTGCGATTTGTACGATGCCATCGGATACTTTTTCTATTCTGCCCAATGCCACCTATCTGGTGCTCTATCAGCTGCAAGACCCCGGTAATATGGGGATGCTTCTGCGAACCGCAGCGGCAATGGGGATTTATGGTGTTCTCTGTTGTCAGTCCTGTGATTTTTATAGTCCAAAGGTTGTACGTGCTACGATGGGTGCATTGTTTCATGTTCGTGTTATGCAGATGCCGAGTGCAGAAGCCGTTTTAGAAAAACTGCGTGCAGCTGCGGTGGTTTCCTGTGCTGCTGTTGTACAGGGAACGGCAGAACCGGTTGGACTTTGTGAATTGGGAAAAGGTTGTGCGGTTTGGATTGGCAATGAGGGAAACGGATTGCCAGCGGAAGTGGTACAGCAGTGTGAGCGGCGGATTACCATTCCGATGAAAGGCGATATGGAGTCACTGAATGCTGCGATGGCAGCAGGTATTATGATGTGGGAAATGACCAAGCCAAGATGAGGTGACATATTTGGAAGCCATATATTATTGGATTTGGCTGTTATTGGTGTTTGGGGTTGGGAACCGAAAAATTTGGAAAGTGTTAGAGCACTATGCAACACCACAGACAGCTTATACAGCATTGCAAATGGAAAAACTGCCGTTTCTGAAAGAACGGGAAATGCGCAGCATCCAAACCGTTACAATGGAACAAGTAGAGAAAATCATACAAAACTGCAAAGAAAAACAAATTTCTATTGTTTGCTTTGATGATGAAAACTATCCAGAACCATTGCGGCAGATTTACAATCCGCCAATTGTACTATTTTATCAGGGACAGCTTTCCCTGCTGACCGATTATCCTGCCCTGACGGTAGTTGGGACACGAAACCCAAGCGATTACAGCATTCGGACGGCGGATTTGTTATGCCGATGTCTTGCAAAAAGTGGAATGCTGCTAGTCAGCGGTTTTGCAGTGGGGGTGGATTCCGTAGCACATCGGGCAGCATTATTTTCCGGTGGAAAAACCGTTGCCGTGATGGGCTGTGGGCTGGATGTTCCTTATCCCAAGGTGAATGCGTCAGCGAAAAAGTATATCATGCGAAATGGTCTGTTGTTGACGGAGTTTTTACCGGGAACAGCACCAGCAAGACAGAATTTTCCAATGCGAAATCGGGTGCTGGCTGGCGTTAGCGGCGGTACATTGGTCATCCAGGCACCGGTTGGAAGCGGTGCCCTGATTACCGCAGAACAGGCAATGGAGCAGGGGAAACCTGTTTTTTGTTTGCCGCCTGCGGACATATTTGACAATCAGTATGCAGGTGTGGTAAAATACCTGCGGGAGGGTGCGATTCCGGTTTTTGCACCGGAGGACATTTTCAGGGAATATCATGACAGCTGTGAACAAAGGCTACAGGAAATTTCTATGGATACGATTTTAAAGCAGCAGTCCCCGGAGAAACCTGTACCATCGGGACATACTGTTGCTGCGTCATTGGAGAATCCGCCGGATGCAGCGGATGAGCATGTGAAAGAAAAGAAAGCAGAAAAAGAAGTTGCAGTGGAACCGGTCAAACCGGCAGCAGATGTTTCTGTATTGGAAACACTGGAGGGACTGACAAAGCAGGTTATGGCATTGCTGCTGGAGCATTCTCCGCTTCAGATTGACCAGATTGTGCAGATGATACAGGCGGATGCGGAAGAAGTGGCAGCCTGTCTAACAGAACTGGCGATTGAACAATTGGTTCAGAGAATGCCGGGACAATATTATAGTGTATTGTGATATATACTGTCCTCTACTGCAAACAACGGTGTTGTTTGCAGTGCCGCTAAAAGCGGCTGCAAAGCCATCGGCTTTGCGAGGACAGTATGAACGGCGGCTCTTGGTGGCAAAGCCACCACCGGCAATTCATTGCCGGTATTGCAAAATTGTAGATTTTGCAATAGAGCCTAGTATAGCAAATATATAGGAGAATGGACTTTCATGGGAAAATCAAATGAAAATTCTATGGAGGAACAATGCTAATAGAATTAGGAGATTGATTTGCAGCATTTGAATGCAGATCATTCAAAGGGCTCGGCAAATGTGTCGGCAGGAGAAACAGGAGAAAAAGAATATGTCAAATTTGGTGATTGTAGAATCGCCGGCAAAGGCGAAAACCATTCAAAAATATTTGGGAAAAGACTTCGATGTCATTGCTTCCATGGGACATGTGCGGGATCTGCCGAAATCCAAGTTTGGTGTGGATATTGAACACAACTTTACACCGCAGTATGTAGACATGAAAGGCAAAGAAGATGTCATCAAACAGTTGAAGGCCCATGCTGCAAAGTGCGACAAGATTTATCTTGCAACTGACCCGGATCGAGAAGGGGAGGCCATTTCATGGCATATTGCACAGATGTTGCATTTGGATATGCAGGAAAACAATCGCGTGGCATTTAACGAGATTACAAAGAGCGGTGTGCAGGCTGGCATGGCGAATCCACATCAGATTGACATTAATTTGGTGAATGCCCAGCAGGCAAGAAGAGTACTGGATCGAATTGTTGGTTATCAGCTTAGTCCGTTTTTGTGGCGAAAGGTACGGCGTGGGTTGTCTGCTGGAAGAGTGCAGTCTGTTGCCGTTCGGCTGGTTGTAGACCGGGAAAATGAAATCCGTGCGTTTCAACCGCAGGAATACTGGACCATTGATGCGAAGCTGTCTGCACCCTCTTCCCGTAAGGTTTTTCTGGCAAAGCTAACAGCAGTGGATGGGAAAAAAGTTGATAAAACAGAGATTTCCAGCAAAGAGCAGGCTGATACGATTGTAGCACGGTTACAGGAGGCTCCATTTGTGGTGAAGACCGTGAAAAAACGGGTTACGAAAAAACATCCGTCTGCTCCATTTATCACTTCTACATTACAGCAGGAGGCATCCTATCGGTTGAGTTTTCAATCAAAGCGTACTATGAAAGTGGCACAGGAATTATATGAGGGTGTGGAAATTCAGGGGATGGGGGCAGTTGGTTTGATTACCTATATGCGTACCGATAGTCTGCGAATTTCAGACGAGGCAAAAAAAGCTGCCGCAGATTACATCCGCTCTGCCTATGGCGATCATTATTTGCCGCCATCGCCACGTGTTTACAAGACAAAGAAAAATGCACAGGATGCCCATGAGGCAATTCGTCCCTCTATGCCCGATCTCACACCAGAACAGGTGAAGAGCAGCTTAACCAGTGACCAGTATAAATTGTACCGTTTAATTTGGGAACGATTTATTGCCAGTCAGATGGCAGATGCCCTGCTGGATACGGTTTCTGTGGACATTGATGCAGACAACTGTTTGTTTAAGGCAAGTGGTTCAACGATAAAGTTTGATGGTTTTACCGTTTTATATGAGGAAACCAGAGACAGCAAGAGCGATAAGGATAAGTCCGAAAATAAAAATTTGCCAGAATTGCAAGAAGGGGACTTGTTGAAACTGCGTACACTGGAGGGCAATCAGCATTTTACCCAGCCTCCAACCCGCTACTCAGAAGCTTCATTGATTAAGGCAATGGAAGAGTATGGAATCGGACGACCAAGTACGTATGCACCGACCATTACCACGATTACTGCACGAAATTATGTGGAACGGGAAGGCAAACAGCTGAAACCAACGGTATTGGGAGAAGTCGTAACGGCACTGATGAAAGATCATTTTAAAAATATTGTAGATGTAAAATTCACTGCAAAGATGGAAAGTGATTTGGATAATGTGGAACAGGGTGATCAGGATTGGGTGCAGGCATTGGATCGTTTTTATGGAGATTTCTCTCAGACGTTAAAAACCGCAGAGGAAAAGATGGAAGGTAAACGAGTAAAAGTGCCGGACGAAGAAACTGATGAAATCTGTGAGGTCTGCGGAAAAAAGATGGTCATCAAAATCGGACGATTTGGACGGTTTTTGGCATGCTCTGGTTTTCCGGACTGTAAGAATACCAAAAAGATTGTACAGGAAATGCCCGGCAGCTGCCCGCTTTGCGGTGGAAAAATGGTGCTGAAAAAATCAAAGCGGGGCAGAAGTTTTTATGGCTGTAGCAATTTCCCGAACTGTAATTTTATGACATGGAATGTACCGGTTGCAGAAACTTGTCCGCAATGTGGGGCAACGCTCTTTCAGAAAGGCGGAAAATCCGGCAAGCTGGTTTGTGAAAAGCCAGAATGCCATTTTGAAAAAAATTTAACGGGCGGAGGACAGGCATGACAGAACAATGCAAACAAGTGACGGTGATTGGCGGCGGTCTGGCTGGTTGTGAGGCTGCATGGCAGTTGGCACAAAACGGCATTGCGGTAACGCTGTATGAACAAAAACCGATGCGTTACAGTCCGGCACATCATCGGAACGGACTGGCAGAGTTGGTCTGTTCCAATTCCTTGAAAGCAGATCGGTTGTCGTCCGCTGCTGGGTTGCTGAAAGCGGAGATGGAGCGGCTGGGATCTTTATTGATTCCCTGTGCAAGGAAAACGGCAGTTGCTGCCGGTGGTGCGTTGGCAGTAGATCGGGATGCCTTTTCAGATCTGGTGACGGAATGTATTCGTTCTCATCCGCTGATTCAACTGCAAACAGAAACCGTTTCCCATATACCAGACGGAAAAGTGATTGTGGCAACAGGCCCCTTGACAGACGGCACACTGGCAGAGGAAATCGAACAGCTCTGTGGAACACGGCTGCGGTTTTTCGATGCGGCAGCACCAATTGTCAAATATGAAAGCTTGAATCTGGAAAAGATCTTTTTTGCAGCACGGTATGGAAGAGGCACTGCCGATTACATCAACTGTCCCATGAATCAGGCAGAATATGAGGCATTCTATGAAGCATTGATTTCAGCAGAACGGGCAGAACTGCACGGCTGTGACAAGCAGTTTTTCCGGGTTTATGAAGGTTGTATGCCGATTGAAATTTTAGCTTCCCGTGGAAAAGATACGATGCGGTTCGGCCCTCTGAAGCCGGTTGGATTGACAGATCCTCGCACAGGACATCGGCCCTATGCTGTAGTGCAGCTGCGGAGAGAGAATCAGGATGGTACGATGTATAATTTGGTCGGTTTTCAGACCAACTTGAAATTTGGAGAACAGAAACGAGTGTTCTCGCTGATTCCGGGATTGGAGCAGGCAGAGTTTGTCCGCTATGGTGTGATGCACCGTAACTCTTTTCTGGACAGTCCAAGATTGTTGGGGGCAGATTATGCCCTTCGCAGCAATCCGGATTGTTTCTTTGCCGGACAGATGACCGGTGTGGAGGGCTATATCGAATCTGCTGCCAGCGGTATTTTGGCAGGGAAAAATATGGTTCGCCGGATACAGGAAAAGCCGCCGTTGATTCTGCCGAGAGAAACCATGATGGGGGCATTGGCTGCCTATATCAGTGATGAAACTGTTACACAATTTCAGCCGATGGGCTGTAATATGGGCATCCTGCCGGAGCTGCCGGAGCGGATACGAGATAAAAAAGAAAAGTATCAGGCATATGCGGATCGGGCATTGGCAGCACTGGAGACCTATTTACAACGGGTGGACAAAGAAGCAACCAAGGGGGAAGAATTATGAACATTTTAATAGATGCATTTGGTGGTGATGAAGCACCATTAGAAGTGATCAAGGGTGCGAGCCGTGCTGTGCAAGAGCTGGGTGTCACAGTGACGCTGGTCGGAGCAGAAGAACGTATTCGCCATTGTGCCGCAGAGCATTCGCTTTCGCTGGATGGGTTACGGATTCTGCATGCTCCTGCCGTCTTTGATATTCATGAAGAGCCGAGCACGCTGTTGAAACAACATGCAGATACTTCTATGGCGGTGGGGATGCAGGCATTACACGATGGAAATGGCGATGCTTTCGTTTCTGCCGGCAGTACCGGTGCCCTGTTGATGGGGGCTACCTTTTTGGTCAAACGGGTACGAGGGGTAAAGCGTGCCGCATTGGCACCGATTCTGCCGACTGCAACGACACCGTTTATGTTATTAGATGCTGGTGCAAATAATGACTGTCGTCCGGAAATGTTGGTGCAATTTGCCCTGATGGGCAATGCCTATATGGAACGGGTGATGGGCATTGCACGACCGAAAGTAAAATTGTTGAATGTGGGAGCAGAAGAAACCAAAGGAAGAGAATTGGAATTGGAGACATACCAACTTTTAGAGCAGGCTCCCATTCATTTTTGCGGCAATGTGGAGGCCAGAGAACTGCCGTTTGGAGCGGCGGACGTGGTGGTTGCAGATGGATTTACAGGCAATATTGCGTTGAAACTCTATGAAGGAATGGGTAAATTTTTAGGCAGTCAGCTGAAAGACAATATTTTTGCAGGAGCCACTGGGAAGCTGGCAGCTTTGATGGTACTTCCAAAGATCAAAGCGTTGACGAAAAAGATGGATTATAAGGCTGTCGGGGGAGCGATGATGCTCGGCGTACAGAAACCAGTGGTAAAAGCACATGGCAGTTCGGATGCCACTGCATTTTTCAATGCGATTCGACAGGCAAGGGACTGCGTGGCAGGTGATATGATTGCTGCCATGACACAGTTTATGCAGCAGGAGAAGGCTGGAAAAGCGTAACATCATTACAGTCTTTTTTGGCTTGTCGGAGATGGCTGTAAAACAAAAATAGAAAGGATTGGGTGAATATATGGAACTGTTGCATCTAGAACAGTTTGAAACACAGATTCGCTATCATTTTAAGAATCGACATTTGCTGGTAGAGGCGTTGTCGCACTCTTCCTATGCAAATGAAAAAAAGAAGTGTCGTTGCAGCAATGAACGGCTGGAGTTTTTAGGGGATAGTGTCCTTTCCATTGTGGTATCCTCCTATCTCTTTCACCAGTTTCCGGAGCTGCCAGAGGGAGAACTGACCAAGCTGCGTGCTTCTCTGGTTTGTGAAAAGGCACTGCATGTATTTGCACAGGAAATTCATCTGGGAGATTATTTGCTGCTGGGCAAGGGAGAAGAACACACTGGCGGAAGAACTCGCTCTTCTATTTTGGCAGATGCATTTGAAGCGGTCATCGCTGCGATCTATCTGGATGGCGGTATGGATGCTGCAGAACGGCACATCATGCGGTTTATTCCTAAGAATCTGGAACAGCGGGAATCTCTTGGATTTCGGGACTATAAAACTGCCTTGCAGGAAGTTATTCAGAAGAATCCGGAGGAGAAGGTGGAATATGTGCTGGTATCGGAAAGCGGGCCGGATCATGCAAAGGCATTTCAGGTGGAAGTGTGCCTGAATTCGAATGTTATCGGCGTTGGAACCGGCAGAAGCAAGAAGGCAGCAGAACAAATGGCGGCCAAAGAAGCCTTGCGGCTGATGGGCTATGAAAAGTAAGGGCAACATTGCCATTTTTGTACCGCATGCCGGTTGTCCGCATCAGTGCAGTTTTTGCGATCAGCGGAAAATCAGTGCTGCACAGCGGATTCCCAATCTTGCACAGATACAGGAGATCTGCCAAAAGGCAGTTAATCATCCACGCAGACCGAAAACATTGGAAATTGCATTTTTTGGCGGCAGTTTTACTGCCATTCCGGAAGCACAGCAAAATGTACTTTTAGAAGCGGTACAGCCCTTTGTACAAAACGGCAGTGTTTCCGGCATTCGGATTTCCACTCGTCCAGATTGTATCACACCGGCAATTTTGCAGCGGCTGCAATCATATCATGTGACTGCCATTGAACTGGGGGCACAGAGTATGGCGGATACTGTTTTGCAGCAAAATCGGAGAGGACACACCGCACAGGCAGTTCGCACTGCTGCAAAATTGATTGCTAATGCTAACTTTTCACTGGGATTACAAATGATGGTGGGGCTGTATAGCAGTACCATCGAGCAGGAATATGCTACGCTGCGGGAACTGCTGGCATTGCATCCAGAGACATTGCGGATTTATCCGTTGGCGGTGCTGTCTGGAACAGAACTGGAAAAACGGGTGCAGGACGGCAGCTTTTCTCTCTATTCCATGGAAGATGTATTGCATTTTTGCGCAGATGCCCTTTGTCTTTGTCATGCTGATGGTGTCAAGGTGATCCGCTGTGGGCTGCATGCAGAAGAAACATTGTCATCGGAAGTGGTTGCTGGTTTTTATCATCCGGCATTTCGGGAACTGGTGGAATCTCAGCTGTGTCTTCGCTGCTTGCAGCAGCACATCCGTCAGCATCCGGCGGAAACGACACTCACAGTACAGACGGCAGCCGGCTGGAGCAGTCGGGTTGCCGGACATCACGGCAGCAACCGTTCTGCCTGTCAGGAGAACGGCGTGAAGCTGCGGATTACAGAGACAGCAGCCCTTCCGGCAGGATGGCTGCAAATCGGAGAGGACGGATACGATGTTTTTCAAATCGCTGGAACTGCAAGGCTTTAAGTCCTTTCCAGATCGAGTTAAGTTGGAATTTGAACAGGGCTTGACAGCAGTGGTTGGCCCCAATGGCAGCGGAAAGAGTAACATTGGAGATGCGATTCGCTGGGTATTAGGGGAACAATCCACAAAACTGCTGCGTGGCAATCGGATGGAAGACGTCATCTTTTCCGGTACGAAGCAGCGAAGACCCGCAGGGTTTGCGGCGGTGACGATTCAGCTGGACAATCATACTGGCATGTTCGGTGAGGCATACGGCGAAATCGTGGCAATTACCAGAAAACTCTACCGCAGCGGGGAGAGTGTTTATCAAATCAATGGGAAAGCTGTGCGGCTGAAAGATGTGCAGGAGTTATTGATGGATACCGGCATGGGTCGGGACGGCTATGCGATTATTGGACAGGGGCGCATTGCAGAGATTGTCAGTGCCAGAAGTACCGACCGGCGGGAACTATTCGAGGAGGCAACAGGCGTTTCTAAATTTCGTTATAAACGGGAAGAGGCAGAACGCAACTTACAGGCAGCACAAGAGAATTTGGTTCGATTACAGGATATTGCTGCAACATTAGAGGGGAGAGTAGAGCCGCTGCGGCGGCAGGCGGAAACCGCAAAACAATTCCTCAAATTAGCAGAGCAGCAGAAGAATTTAGAAGTCTCCATTTGGGTGCAGCAGCTACAGCATTTGGAACAGGAAAAGACGGCATTAAAAGATACGCTTTTGCAGGCAAGGGCTGCTTATCAAAATGCGATAGTGGATTTAGAGCAGGCAGATGCCACTTTGCAGGAACAGTATCGACAGATGCAGCGAACTACGATGCAAATTCAGAATTTGCGGGAACAGGTGCAAACAGGAGAAGAAACGGCTTCAAAAATGCAGGCAGATCTTGCCGTTTGTGCCAATGAACAGCAGCACAATGTGCAGCGTTTGACGCAATTGGTACAGCAGCGAACGGATGCAGAACAGACGGAGCAGGAGATTGTTCAGCAACTGCAAACACAGAAAACGGAACTGGCAACCTTGCAGCAGCAGCAAATCGCAGCGGCGGCAGCATGTCAGGAACAGGCGGTCTTGCGTGATGCCCTGCATGCTAAAATGAAAGCGGTTGCAGCCGCTTTGCAAACGGCAGAACAAACGCTGCAAGAGGGATATGGCAGACAAAATACTTGGTTTGCAAAAACAGAGGCATTTGCGGCACAGATGGAGACGCTACAGGCACAGACGGTTTCGCAGGCTGCCCAATCGGCAGCATTGCAGCAGCAGCAACAGGCTGCGGCAGAGCATGCCAAGCAGACGGAAACGGATGCAAAAGCAGCTGCAAAAGCGGAAGCAGCGGTGCGTGTGGCGTTGGAGGAAGCACAAATACAGCAAACAGCTGCACAGTCTCTTTTAGAACAAATGCAGACACAACAGACACAGCGAAAGATGCAGCTGCAAACGGTACAGCAGCGGTATCAGTTGTTGCTGGAGATGGAACACAACATGGAGGGTTATTCCGGCAGTGTCAAGGCAGTGTTACAGGCAGAAAACGGCAAACCGCATGGCGTTTATGGTACGGTTTCGCAGATTATTACAACAGAGTCCCGTTACAGTTTGGCGATAGAAACCGCACTTGGCGGAGCCATGCAGAATTTGGTGGTGGAGGACGAAGCGGCGGCAAAGGATTGGATTCGCTATTTGGCAGCAAAGCGAGCCGGACGGGCGACGTTTCTGCCGTTGACCTCTGTGAGAGGGCAGCTGCTTTCGGAACAGGCGGTATTGCAAGAAGATGCTGTTATTGACCTTGCAAGCAATCTAGTACGGTATGATGCCAAATTTACCAATGTTATTCACGCCCTTTTGGGACGGATTCTCATTGCAGAACATTTGGACAGTGCGACAGAATTGGCAAAGCGGTATGGGTATCGGTTTCGGATTGTAACGCTGGATGGACAGGTCATCCATGCCGGCGGTTCGTTTACTGGCGGTTCTGCCCAAAAGCGAGGCGGTATGCTGACTCGAAAACGGGAACTGCTGGAATTGCAGCGAAAGCGGCATACCCTACAGGAGCAGGTGCGGCAGGATACCGTACAATGGGAACAGCAGAAAGCGGATTGCAGCCGGAAGACGGAACACTTGCAGCAGCTGCAAAATCAATTGCATACCAAACATGCCGAACAGCTGCTGGCAGCCGCTGCTGCAGAAGCGGCAAAGAAACAATTATCCCAGTTGCAAACACAATTGTTGGAACAGCAGCAGCAGCGAAAAGCATTGACGGAACAGATTGCCGCTTTACAGCAGCAGCATGGCACAGCAAAGGCAGCATGGGAGCAGGCACAAATAGATCTGGCAGAAGCACAGACGATGCAGCAGCAGGCAAAACTGGAACAGGAAACGGTTGCAGCAGAGCAGGCAAAAATATTACAAATGCTGACGGAAAAACAGATTGCAGCAGCAAAACTGGAACAGGAAATTGTCAGCAGACAGCAGAATCAAACGGAACAACAGGCAAGAATGAACCACTGTCGGGTACAGAAGCAGCGGTTAAAAGAGGAGAAAATCGCCTGTGAACAACAACGAACCCGTTTGCAGCAGCAGGAAAAGACGCTGCAAACGAGTCTTGCAGACTGCAAGCAGCAGATGACAGCGGACAGAGAACGGATTACAAAATTGCAGCGAGTGCATACTGAGCAGGAACAGCAGATTCGGCAGCGGCAGGATGGCATTCGGGAATACAGTGCTGCGAAGGAACGGGCGGCGGCATCGGTCACACAGTTGGAGACAAAACAGCATGAACTGGAACAGCAGCGAGATCGGATTATTCAGCAAATGCGAGAACAGTATGACGTTACGCTTTCCGAAGCGGGACAGCTGGCAGAACCCATTCGGGACACTGTGCTGGCGAAACAACAGCTGGAGTCTTTGCGGCGGCAGATTCGCGCATTGGGCAATGTGAATGTCTCTGCCATTGAGGAGTATCAACAGGTTTCGGAACAATGGCAGTTTTTGTCTGCCCAACTGAAAGATGCGATTGAAGCAAAACAAGAATTGGAAGCTTTGATTATTCGTTTAACTGCTGAGATGCAGCGGATTTTTACAGAGCGATTTGTGGGCATCAATCAGGCATTTCAGGAAATTTTTCGGGAATTATTTGACGGTGGGGAAGCGGCTTTGGAATTGTCGGATCCAGAGGATGTACTGCATTCCGGCATTGAAATTCGAGTGGCACCGCCCGGAAAGGTGATTAAAAATTTGATTGCCCTCTCTGGCGGCGAACAGTCATTTGTCGCCATTGCGATTTATTTTGCCATTTTGCGGCAGCGCCCGACCCCGTTCTGTATTATGGATGAGATTGATGCGGCACTGGATGAGGGCAATGTGCGGCGGTATGTGCAGTATTTGCAGCAGTTTCGAGAGACAACACAGTTTATTTTGATTACACATCGAAGAATGGCAATGGAGGCAGCAGATGCTTTGTATGGGGTAACCATGCAGGAGGACGGCATTTCTCGCTTGCTGCATATGGAACAAATCAGCGAGAATTCAGAAGAACTGGCATGAGGATAACAAAAATGTGTCATTAGAACATTTTTATCACAACAATAAACCGTCAAAATCAAGTGAGAAAGGATGTTGAATATGGGTTTATTCGGAAAAAAGAAAGACAAAGAGAAGGAAAAGAAAGGCCTTTTTGGCTGGAAAAAGCGGAAGCAGGCGGAAGAATCGGAACGGGATGCGGTAATTGTACCGCCGGAATCTGAATTAAATGCAGAGGAAGACATTGCTGCAAAGTTGTTAGCGGAGCGAGAAGCTGCACGGCAGGCAGAAACGGAAAAATGGCGAAAACAGGCAGAAGCAGAGGTCGCAGAAGAACAGGCGGAAGCAGCTGCTTTGGCGGCGAAAGCTGCACAGGAAGAATTGCTGTCGGAAGAGGACGAGGAAGATGAAACAGAAGCGGATGAAGCATTCGTAGAGACGAAAAATGTAAAAGAAAAACTGGAATCGGACGAAACAGAGGATGTAGAAGATGAATCTGAGCCGGAAGAATCGGTACAGGAACAGACAGAAGAACCGTTGCAATCGGAGCAGCCGGAACGGGAAACTGCGGATGGCGAAGCGGTAACTGAGCTGGAAGAACCAATACAGGAACTGGCGCAAGAATCATCAGAACCAGAGAAAAAGCAGGAACAGGAAACTGCGGATGGTGAAGCGGAAACCGAGCCGGAAGAACCAATACAGGAACTGGTACAAGAATCATCAGAACCAGAGAAAAAGCAGGAACAGGAAACTGTGGATGGTGAAGCGGCAACTGAGCCGGAAGAACCAATACAGGAACTAGTACAAGAATCATCAGAATCAGCGAAAAAGCAGGAACAGGAAACTGCGGATGGTGAAGCGGAAACCCAGCCAGAGAAATCAGAAGAGGAAGCGTTGGTATCAGAACGACAAGAAGAACCAGAAAAGAAGAAAAAAGGGTTATTTGAAAAAATTCGGGACGGTTTGCGGAAAACCAAGGATTCCGTGATTGCAAAGATGCAGCTTGTTTTGAATGCTTTCACCAAGATTGATGAAGATCTGTTTGACCAGTTGGAAGAAACCATGATTATGGGGGATATGGGGACAGAAACTTCCATTGAAATTTGTGAGCAGCTGCGGAAACGGGTGAAGGAACGTGGCATTACTGACCCAAAACAAATTATGGGTCTGATTCAGGAAATTATCGGAGAAATGCTGGGCGAAGACCAGTTGCTGAACCTGCACACCAAGCCGTCTGTGATTATGGTCATTGGGGTAAATGGTGCGGGAAAGACTACGACCATTGGGAAGTTGTGTCATCAGTTGAAAGAAGACGGTAAAAAAGTGATCGTTGCCGCAGCCGATACGTTTCGTGCTGCTGCCATTGATCAGCTGCAAGTCTGGACAGATCGTGCTGGTGTGGAATTGGTCAAGCATGCAGAAGGTTCTGATCCTGCTGCTGTGGTCTATGATGCCATCGAAGCGGCAAAGGCAAGAGATTGTGACGTGTTGATTTGTGACACTGCGGGACGGTTGCATAATAAGAAAAATCTGATGCAGGAGCTTGCAAAAATCAACCGGATTATTGAAAATAAGGCAGCTGGCTGTGATACGGAAATTCTATTGGTACTGGATGCTACCACCGGACAGAATGCAGTCAATCAGGCACGTCTGTTTAAGGAAGTGGCAGATATTACCGGTATTGTACTGACAAAACTGGACGGCACGGCAAAGGGCGGCATTGTAGTCTCCATTAAGAATGAGCTGCAAATCCCAGTTAAACTAATTGGTGTGGGCGAAAAAATAGATGACTTGCAGCCATTCCATGCAAAGGACTTTGTCAATGCCCTTTTTGAAAAGGAGGAGCGGCTATAATGCAGAAACAAACATTAGTACTTGCTTCCAACAATGCCGGAAAAATCAAAGAGATGAAAGAAATTTTGCAGCCATTCGGGATAACAGTGCATTCTCAGAGAGAAGCAGACGTGTCTATCGAGGTAGCGGAAACAGGAAAAACCTTTGCAGAAAATGCGTTATTGAAAGCGACTGCAATTTATCAGTATCTGCATTGTCCAGTCATTGCTGATGATAGCGGTCTGATCGTAGATGCACTCAATGGAGAACCGGGCGTACATTCTCATCGCTTTGCCGGCGAGGATGCAACAGACGAACAGCGCTGTCAGAAAATTTTGGAGGAAATGCAGGCTGTGCCGACAGAAAAGAGAACGGCACGATTTGCGTGTGTCATCTGTTATTTGAATGAAGAAGGCAAAGCACAGTTCTTTACCGGGTATTGCGAGGGAAAAATTGGAACTGTGCCGAAAGGAAAAAATGGATTTGGATACGATCCGATTTTTGTTGTTGGAAGCAAAACCATGGCAGAGATGACAGAAGAAGAAAAGAATGCGGTCAGCCATCGTGGCAGAGCATTGGCAGTATTTCAAGCATATTTGAAAAATGGAAAGGAATACAATCATGTTAACAAGTAAACAACGGGCAACCCTCAGAGGCATTGCGAGCAGCTATGAAACCATTTTGCAGGTTGGAAAGAACGGCATTGGAGAAACATTGATTCAGCAGGTTGCAGATGCCCTGCGAAAGCGGGAACTGATTAAGCTGCATGTGTTGGAAAATGCAACACTCAGTGCCAGAGAAGCCGCAGAACAGCTGGCAGAAGCAACAGAATCTGAAGTGGTACAGGTAATTGGCAGCCGGTTTGTGCTCTATAAGCGGAATCCGAAAAAACCGGTCATTGAATTGAAGTGATGCGGCGGATTGGTGTTTTCGGCGGCAGCTTTAATCCGATTCATAACGGACATCTGCATTTGGCAAAAACAGCAATGCAGCAGTTTGATTTGCAACATGTTCTGTTTATTCCGACTTATATCTCACCGTTTAAACAGACCGCAAAGAATGTGGCAGATGGTATGCATCGTTTGGCAATGTGCAGGCTTGCCATTGCACCCTATCCGGCATTTTCTGTGAGTGATTATGAGCTGCGGCAGAAAACAGTTAGTTATACCGTGCATACCATTTCCAGTCTGCATGTGGAACAGCCGGAGGCAGAACTGGTTTTGCTGATGGGGAGTGATATGCTGCTGCAATTTCAAAACTGGTATCACTGGCGGGAAATTCTCTCTCTGGCAGAACTGGGTGTGATTGCACGGGAAACCGATGACCGAATACCGCTGGAACAGGCAGCAAAGCAGCTTTCGGCATATGGTACGATACGGCTTTGCTGTGATACCGTTTTGCCGGTATCATCTACAAAAATTCGGGAAATGCTGAAAAAAAATCAAGATTGCACTTGCTATTTACCAGAAAACGTAGTAAAATATATTGTATTCCATCAGTTGTACCATTAGTGGTATGGCTGAATCATATAAATCGTTTTCCTTAGGTGAAAATTGATCTATGTAGATGAAAACAGCAAGGAAATGCAAGGATGGGAAGAGAAATGAAGAATGCTGCTTTGAAAAAAATAAAGGATAAGATACAGCCGCCGCCACCGCCGCCACCACCAGAAGTAAAGGTGACGGAGGCAACGGAGGCCATGCAGGAGGTTCTGAAACAACGGCTTTCCAAAGAACGGTATGAGCATTCTACCCGTGTTGCAAAGGAATGCAAGCGACTCGCAGAAATTTATCATGTGAATGCAGATATTGCAGAGTTTACTGGTATGGTGCATGATATCTGTAAGGAAATGAAATCGGAAGAACAGGAACCGTTGTTGAAAGCTTCTGAGGGATTTGAGATTACAGACGAGGAATGGGCATCCAAAAAACTTTGGCATGGTATTGCCGGTGCACAGATGCTGAAACAGCAGTATCGTGTAGGAAATCAAACGATTCTGAATGCGGTACGGTATCATACGGTTGCCAGAAAAGGCATGACAACGTTGGAAAAGATTGTGTATCTTTCTGATATGACAGAAGAGGGCAGATCATTTATTGATGTGCACGTTTTGCGGAATGCTGTGAATCGAGATTTGGATTTGGGGATGTATTATGCACTGCGAATATCCATTGAAAAAGTGATGCAAAAGGGCGGTTTGCTGCCGAAGCATACCATAGAAGCCTATAATCAATATGTGGCAATTGTGGCAGCGATGAAATCATAAATGGGGAAGCGCATGGAAAGGAGATCCAAATATGGCAAAAAAGCGTCGGATGAAAAAAAGACGAACGGGCACCGGAAAAGCAGCAAATCGACTTGTAATGGCTGGTTCGATTTTGCTCAGTGCTGTATTGATTGTGGTAATGATTCTGAATGCACCAATTATTGATTATCGTACACTGACAAACGGTACTATGACGAATCAGCAGATTTCAATTATGAAATATTTTAAGGTTTGGCAGCCATTGGTACAAAAGGAAGGTACGCTGCAAAAGCCCGTTGTGACGGATGCCTCTGCATTAAATTTGAAGGAAGATACAGAAACACAGGATCCAAAGAATGATGGTTTGGATTTACAGCAGATTGTAGAGGGACAGTATACGGTATTATTTATGGGGATGGATGAGAGTGGAAAACTGGCGGATGTTAACTGGGTTTTTCAGTTTGATATCTTTGCAGGAACCATGAATGTTCTGCAAATTCCAAGAGATTGCTATATGCCGGATTATGCCAATCCCTCTACTAATAAGTTTAACAGTATCTATGGCACTGGACAGGAAAAAGATGTGACACCGATTCAGCGTGCTGTCAATGCCATTCAGGAGAATTTTGGTCTAACAATCGACTGCTATGTGAAGCTGGTTTGCACGGATATTGCCAATATCGTGGATTCTATCGGCGGCATTCCGATTACGCTGCCGGAAGAAATCATGTATGAGGCAGATAAGGTGCTGAAAGCCGGTGAACAGACACTGAATGGTCAGCAGGCAGAATGGTTTGTCCGTTTCCGCAGAGAATATGATGAAGGGGACATTGGTCGTGTCAAGGCACAGCGGATTTTCTTAGCAGCTGCGATGGAGAAATTGCTGGATATGAGCCAGACCGAGTTGATGTCTGCGATGCAGAAAATTTATAAAAATGAATGGATTGCCACTGATTTATCATTGGAGCAGATCAGCATGCTGGCAGATTTTGCGTCAGAACGGCTGACGATGGACGGAGTTAATGTCTATATGGTACCGGGAGAAGGGTTGATGCATGAAGGACAGTCCGTGTATTCCATTCATAAGACAGAGGCGATTGATATGATCAATGCCCATTTCCGTCCGTATCAAAATGAGATGTATTACGATGAGAGTACCATTGTGGAATTGGTGGAGGAAAGCGAATATGAAGACACCTATTCTGATACCGAAGAAAATCTGAACGATATCCACAATGGAGATACAGAAGATGGCAGACAAAATATCTATAGCCGAGATGATGAGGAATAAAGAAACAGAAAGGAAGCGAAGTATGAGCACACAGAAAACTGCATTGGAAGCAATTGTAAAGGCATTGGATAGTAAGCGTGCTGAGGATATTCAGGTCATTGGTGTAAAAGACCTGACGATTTTAGGAGATTATTTTGTGATTGCCAATGGTACGAGTACCACGCATACCAAAACATTGGCAGATGAGGTAGAATACCAGATGACAAAGCTGGGCATTGAACCGCTGCATCGGGAGGGCAGAGGCAACGGTTCTAACTGGATTGTACTGGATTACAATGACATCATTGTACATGTCTTTTATAAGGAAACCAGAGATTTTTACCAGTTAGAACGGCTTTGGGCAGACGGAGAAAAAATGGATATTACAAGTTGGCTGAAAGAAGATTGACGTTGTATTGGTTTTTCTGTTGCAGGAGCATCTGATTTTGCAGCAGAGAACCGATTGAAATGGAGGCATTTCGATGGAAAACGGAAGAAAAATGGTTTTTGTTGTGGGGGCATATATGGTGCTGAAAGGCATTCTAAACCTCATTCTTGGATTCAGTGCAAGCAACGTGGTATCCTTGCTGTTTGCCGCTATATTGGTATTTGCAATGCTGAAAAAGATTCCGTATAGTCAGTATATCACAGCAATTTTTCTGGCATTGATTTTTCTTGTCAATTTACCGGGAAATCTGTCCAATTTAGGGGCAAACTGGATTTATTTGATAGAAGGTTTGCTGGATGTTGGTGCAGCTGCTATATTGATATTTCATAAAGATGTAAAAGATTATTTTGCAAGGTAATGCAAACGATTTCATGAAAAACAGGAAAGAGGATGAAGTAACTATGAGTAAGTATGATTTTACTGCCATTGAGGCAAAATGGCAGCGGTACTGGGCAGAACACAATACGTTTCATGCAGAAAACGACTATACGAAACCGAAGTTTTATGCATTGGTAGAGTTTCCATATCCGTCAGGAGAAGGGCTGCACATTGGACATCCAAGACCGTATACTGCAATGGATGTTGTTTCCAGAAAGCGGCGGATGGAGGGCTATAATGTGCTTTTTCCAATGGGATGGGATGCATTTGGTTTGCCGACAGAAAATTACGCCATTAAACATAAAATTCATCCGGCAATTGTCACCGCCAATAATGTAGCAAGATTTAAGTCTCAGTTGCAGGCATTGGGCATGTCTTTTGACTGGGAACGGGAGATTAATACCACAGACCCAAATTATTTCCATTGGACACAGTGGATTTTCCTGCAAATGTTCAAGAAGGGGTTGGCATATAAAAAGGAAACGGCAGTCAACTGGTGTACCTCTTGTAAAGTGGTATTGGCAAATGAAGAAGTGGTTGGCGGTGTGTGTGAACGCTGCGGCGGCGAAGTCGTCCAGAAGGTGAAATCGCAGTGGATGCTGAAGATTACAGAGTATGCACAGCGGTTGCTGGATGATTTGGATGAGGTAGATTATCTGGAAAAGATTAAGACCGCACAGCGGAACTGGATTGGCCGTTCCACTGGTGCGGAAGTAGACTTTCAGACCACCGCAGGGGATACGCTGAAAATCTATACGACTCGTCCAGATACACTGTTTGGTGCAACTTATATGGTTATTTCACCAGAACACCCAATGATTGAAAAATGGGCAGATAAATTGGAAAATATGGAGGAAATCCGTGCATATCAGGAAAAGGCTGCAAGAAAGTCTGATTTTGAGCGGACAGAAATGGCAAAGGAAAAGACTGGTGTTTGTCTTAAGGGTGTGCGTGGTATCAATCCGGTGAATGATACCGAAATTCCGATTTTCGTATCTGACTATGTTCTGATGAGTTACGGCACGGGTGCGATTATGGCAGTGCCGGCACATGACACCCGTGACTATGAATTTGCAAAGGTGTTCGATCTGCCGATCATCGAAGTGGTTCAGGGCGGAGATGTGACAAAGGAAGCCTTTACCGATTGTGCAACAGGAACGATGGTCAACAGCGGATTCTTAAACGGATTGTCTGTAGAAGACGCTAAGATAAAAATCAAGGGCTGGCTGGAAGCAACCGGAAAGGGCAAGTCCAAAGTGAACTACAAGCTGCGGGACTGGATTTTCTCTCGTCAGCGTTACTGGGGTGAACCGATTCCAGTGGTTTATTGTGACAAGTGTGGCTGGGTTGGTCTGCCGGAGAGCGAACTGCCGTTGACATTGCCGGATGTAGACAGCTATATGCCAACGGACACTGGGGAAAGTCCACTGTCTACACTGGATTGTTTTATCAATACGACTTGTCCGCAGTGCGGCGGTCCGGCAAGGCGGGAAACCGATACGATGCCGCAGTGGGCAGGTTCCAGCTGGTACTATTTGCGTTACTGCGATCCGAAGAACCCGAACGGCATTGCCTCTAAAGAAGCACTCGATTACTGGATGCCGGTAGACTGGTACAATGGCGGTATGGAACATACTACATTGCACTTGCTGTATTCTCGGTTCTGGCATAAGTTCTTGTATGATATTGGTGTCGTCAATACCAAGGAGCCATATCAGCGGAGAACCTCTCATGGTATGATTTTAGGAGATGATCCAGAGCATCCGGGCAAGTTTACGAAGATGTCCAAATCCAAAGGCAATGTGATCAATCCGGATGATGTCATCAAGGAATATGGTGCAGATACGCTGCGTCTGTATGAGATGTTTGTTGGAGATTTTGAAAAGGCAGCTCCGTGGAGTACTTCCAGTATTCGTGGCTGTAAGCGGTTCTTAGATCGTATCTGGGCATTGCAGGATATTCTGATTGACGGCGATACCTATCGGGAAGTATTGAAACGGAAAATGCATCAAACGATTCAGAAAGTTTCCAATGATATTGAAACGCTGAAATTCAATACTGCTATTGCTGCGATGATGGAATTGTTAAATGAGATTGTTGCAACGGGTTCCATCAACCGTGCTGAATTCCGTACCCTGCTGCTGCTGCTGAATCCATTTGCACCGCATATTACAGAGGAATTGTATGAAAAATATTGCAGTGGTATTCTGCATGAACAGAGCTGGCCGACCTATGACGAAGCATTGTGTAAGGAAGATACAGTGGAAATTGTAGTGCAAATTAACGGCAAGGTTCGCTGCAAGATGATGATTGCCGTAGAGGCTGAAAAAGATGCTGTACTGGAACAGGCATTGGCAGAACCCAAAATTGCAGAAGCTGTTGCCGGAAAACAGCTGCTGAAGCAGATATATGTACCAAATAAACTGGTTAATTTTGTGGCAAAATGACCAAAATAAAAAAATCTTCCCATAAGACTTGACAAACTCTGCTGGGTGTGTTATAATAAAAACATATTTGAAAACGGCATGTGATGGCATGGTTCTTTGGATTGCCGCAATGCTGAATAAAAATAAAAAACCAAGTTGATTGCTAATGGACAGATTGATGTAGTATCCCGAAGTTCCGATGTCGGGACCATCGGTGGTATAGGTCAGAAGCAGGGGAAACTTTGCGGATGATCAGCCTCTGCCGTGGCGGCAAAGGGAGGGAAATGTAAGTGGCAGAAGTTCGTGTTGGCAAGAATGAGTCTCTGGATACCGCTCTGAAGCGGTTTAAGAGATCTTGTGCTAAGGACGGCGTGATTGCTGAGGTTCGGAAAAGAGAACATTACGAAAAGCCTTCAGTAAAGCGTAAGAAGAAGTCTGAAGCTGCTCGTAAGCGGAAATATTAATTTTTGACGCAAACAGCACAGCGGACGCACTTGAAAAAGTGCGTCCGTTTTTTTGTAAGAAAAGAATGATTCGACTGCTTTTGACATTTCCCATAGGAAAGATGCAGTATAATAAAGAAAGACCTCAGAAAGAAGGGAGCGAAGCAATGATTTTTCGGGTAACAGTGGCATTACGTTCCGTTTGTGATATTACGCCGTCCATGTTACAGCACTTTGGCATTCGAGGATTGCTGCTGGATTTGGACAATACCCTTACCACACATGACAATCCTCGTCCGGCAGATGGTGTGAAAGATTGGATTGCCAACATGAAAGAGAATGGGATTGTGATGTGTATTGTATCAAACAACCATCCGCCAAGGGTGAAACCGTTTGCAGATTTGTTGGGGCTGCCATTTGTCTGCGAAGGGAAAAAACCATTGGCAAAGGGATTTCGGGAGGCAAAGACTTTAATGGAACTGCCATGGGAGGCATTGGCGGTTGTGGGAGACCAGATTTTCACAGATGTGCTGGGTGCCAATTTAAAGCGGCTCAAATGTATTTTTGTGTTTCCGATTGCCCATGAGCAGACAAGATTTTTCCGTTTCAAACGGCGGATGGAAGTGCCGTTTCTTCCACGGCAAATTTATGAGGAAGAGAAAGGATGAACCGTAAATGATTAGAAAAGTATTGGTGGTACATGGTCCGAACTTGAATCTATTGGGAGAGCGAGATCCTGCCTATTATGGCAATGTGACATTTGCAAAACTGAATGAAATGATTCTGGATCGGGCAGATGCACTGGGGATGCAGTGCGAAATTTTTCAGTCCAACCATGAGGGGGCCATTATTGACCGCTTGCAGGCTGCCAGAAATACTTTTGATGGTGTGATTCTGAATGCAGGGGCGTATACACACTATAGCTATGCGATTCGGGATGCAATTGCAGATATGCAGCTGCCTTGTGTTGAAGTACATATCAGTAATGTACAGGCAAGAGATGATTTTCGTGCCAAGTCGGTGATTGCACCGGTTTGCACCGGAACGATTGCAGGTTTTGGCATAAACAGTTATTTTCTGGCATTGCAAGCACTGGCAATGCTTT
The DNA here is from genome assembly GCA_030523195.1 of Oscillospiraceae bacterium. Lineage (GTDB taxonomy): Bacteria > Bacillota > Clostridia > Oscillospirales > Ruminococcaceae > Ruminococcus_C. The sequence goes on along the minus strand of JAUNJC010000005.1, from coordinate 13,907 downwards.
GAAAGGAGTCGTTCAAATGAATCGAATCGAATGCCTGATGCAGCACTTACCAGAAGGAATTGATTGTGCATGGATTGCATCGGATGTGAACCGCCGTTATCTCACAGGGATGGCATCCTCTGCTGGCATTGTACTTTGTTTTCGGGATGCTGCGTATTTATTGATTGATTTCCGATATATTGAAAAGGCAAAGACATGCGTGAAAAACTGCCATGTCATAGAACTTGAAAACATGGCAGTACAGGTTGAGAATTTGTTCCAGCAGCATCATACAGAAACCATTGCGGTAGAATCCGCAGAAATGACATTGCAGCAGTTTGCAAACTTGCAGAAACACTTTCCGCATACCTATCGATGGGACAGCAGTAATCTTCTAAGCAATGCACTGCGGGATTGCCGAACCGTAAAGACAGCAGAAGAAGTGGAGCAGATGCAGTCTGCTCAACGAATTGCAGAGACTGCATTGCAGCGAGTGCTGGATTGGCTGCATGTGGGGGTTACAGAACGGGAGATTCAGCGGAAGTTGGATTTTACAATGTTGGAATTGGGTGCAGAGGCAATGTCGTTTTCAACGATTGCTCTGACAGGAGCGAGAACCTCTATGCCGCACGGCGTGCCGTCTGATGCGAAAGTGCAGGCGGGCGATTTTGTATTGATGGACTTTGGTGCTGTGGTGAATGGCTATCACAGCGATATGACACGAACGGTTTGTGTCGGACAGCCAACCGAGAAAATGCGAACGGTTTATCATGTGGTGCAGCATGCACAGAGTGCCGCACTGCGGGCGGTGAAAGCTGGCATAACAGGCAAGACATTGGATGCGATTGCAAGAGATATTATCACAGAAGCTGGATATGGAAAGCAGTTCGGACATTCTCTAGGACATGGTGTCGGCATGGAGATTCATGAATTTCCAAATGCTGCCCCATCGGCAAATACCGTACTGCAAGTTGGCAATATTGTAACAATAGAACCGGGCATTTATCTGCCGGGTGCGTTTGGTGTGCGAATTGAGGATTTTGTAGCCATTACAGAAGATGGCTGTCGGAATCTGACTGCATTTACACCGGATTTGATTTGTGTGGGATAAGGCAAAAGAATAGGGCAAAGCAGCAGAACGGCAAATTTGTATTCTGCTGCTTTTTATTTTTGTGGACAAATGAAAAGAAATATGGTAAAATAAGAGAAAGGACGAAAGATCGTTTTTGCAGAAAAATAAGATATAGGGAGAAATGATATATGAAATTGAATACAATTGCCGCTATGGTTTGCAGCAGCTTGCTGTTTATTGGTTGTCTGACTGGCTGCCAGAACGTACAGCAGACCGTTTCCACTGCGGAACAGAGTCATGTGGAAACAGCTGTTACCACTGCACTTGTTCAGACGACCATAACAGAGACAACCACGACAGAACCGCTTCCGCCATTTGACTATACTATTTGTTTTTCTGGTGATATCTGTATTGAGGACAATGCTTACACAACACAGTACTGGAAGAGCTGCGGTGAAGATATTACGCAGTGTATGGATGAAACGATGATTGACCATATGCGGTCAGCGGATATTTGCTTTATCAACAATGAATTTCCGTATTCCACAAGAGGCAGTGCAACAGTGGGGAAAGACTATACTTACCGTGCCGACCCTGCCAATGTCAAAGTACTGCCGGAATTGGGCGTAGATATTGTTTCACTGGCAAATAATCATGCCTATGATTATGGGGAAGATGCTTTGTTGGATACACTGGACACCTTGCAAACTGCCGGAATTCCCTATGTGGGAGCTGGTAAAGATCTGGAGGAAGCTTCTTCGATTTATTATTATGAGTTGAACGGTTTTACCGTAGCATTTCTATCAGGAACACGTGTCGAATGGGAAGAATTGACCAAGGGGGCTACAGAAAATGAACCGGGTGTCTTTCGTACCGTTGATCCGACATTGCTCTATGAGCGAGTAAAAGAAGCCGATCAGCATGCAGATTATGTTGTGGTCTATATGCACTGGGGGATTGAAGGTGTCACTTATTTGGAGGAGTATCAGCTGGAAACCGGAAATGGTTTGATTGATGCCGGTGCCGATGCTGTCATCGGTGATCATACGCATTGTTTGCAGGGCATTGATTTCTATCAGGACAAGCCAATTGTCTATTCTCTTGGAAACTACTGGTTCAATGGAAAAACGATGGATACCATGCTGGCAGAGCTGCACATTACCGGTACGGCAGAAGATTATGACGTGCAGCTGCAATTGGTGCCGGCTGTACAGTCCAACTGTCAGGTAACCTATATTGAAGACCCATCTGCACAGGATACGTTTTATCGGAATATGGAAGCGATGTCCTATGGAATTTCCATTGATGAAAATGGTGTGGTGACAGATACAGATTGAGTGTTTGATATATACTGTCCTCTATTGCAAACAACGGTGTTGTTTGCAGTGCCGCTAAAAGCGGCTGCAAAGCCATCGGCTTTGCGAGGACAGTATGAACGGCGGCTCTTGGTGGCAAAGCCACCACCGGCAATCCATTGCCGGTGGTGCAAAATTGTAGATTTTGCAATAGAGCCTAGTATAAAACTATTTTCCAATTCAATCCAACTGCTTGACAGCGTTACACATTCTGTGCTATGATAATCGTATCTTCTATATCCGATTTTATTGCAATAGAGGAGAGAATGGTAATGGGACATTCCGAGGGGAAATAGGGGTTTGTGTGACCAACAAAAAGAAAGGATGAATTGATATGAATCCATTAAGAAAGCATCGTGTTTGCGGCGTATTGGCAGCAGTTTGCCTTCTAGCAGCAGCAGTGACTGTGCCAGCTGCACAGCAGGGCATGCCGCTGCCGTCTGTTGCACTTTCCGCTTCTGCTGCGGAAACGACAACATACGGCGATTTGACACTTTTATTGTATAGTGACTATGTGGAGATTGCAGACTGTAAGCTCTCTGCAACCAGTGTAACCATTCCATCTAAAATGGGCGGCAAGCCAGTACGTGTCATTGGTGAGCGGGCATTCTATGGCTGTACAAACTTGCAAAGTGTTACTATTTCTTCCAATGTGCAGATTATCGGGGACAATGCCTTTGCTTATTGCAATGCTTTGACAACACTCACATTGCCCGAATCTGTAACAGCAATTGGAGATGCTGTTTTTTACAATTGTTCCGGCTTGACCAGTTTGCTGCTGCCATCGCAGCTCCTGCAAATTGGGACGGCTGCTTTTGAAGGCTGTACAGGGTTGACTGCTTTGGAATTGCCGGCATCTGTTACCACACTGGGGGATAACGCTTTTGCAGAGTGTACCAGTTTACAGCAAATTACAGTTGCAGATGGCAATTCTGCATTTGTTTCTGTGGATGGAGTTTTGTTGAATCAGGCACAGACTACGCTGATTCGGTATCCAATTGCAAAGAGTGGTACGGCTTATACGGTACCGGCAACTGTTACAGAATTGGCACCGTCTGCCTTTGAATCCTGCACTCGCTTGACCGAAATTGGATTGCCGAATACGCTTTCCAGCATTGGAGCATGGGCATTTGCCAATACAGGCTTAACTGCGATCCATCTGCCTAATAGCGTTAGAACAGTAGATGACCATGCATTTTGTGCCTGCACTGCATTGACAGATGTGACACTCTCTTCCAACTTGCAGGAATTGGGGGCAGGTGCATTCTGGGGTTGTACGGCATTGCAGAATGTGGTATTGCCCAATAGACTGCAATCCATCAGCTATTGTTTGTTCTACGGCTGTACGGAATTGCGTGCTGTTACAGTTCCGCAGAGTGTGCAGAATATTGAGAATGAGGCGTTTTCCGGCAGCAGTTATCAGATTGATATGACAGTCTATAATGGTTCTTATGCACATGAATATTTTCAAAAACAAATCAATGGTTCTCTTTCTATTGGTGCAACACCCAAATATGCTTTGACGCTGCTGGAAGCACCAGCTATCATGAAGGGGGATTCTAATCAGGATGGTGTCATTGGTGTAGAGGATGCGGTTCAGGTGCTGCAAACCTATGCACAACAGTCTGCTGGTTTGTCCGTAGAAATTTCAGATGCAGTCTTTACTGCTATGGATGTGGATGAAAATGGGCAAATCAGTGTGGAGGATGCTGTTAAAATCCTGACCTATTATGCACGGCAGTCAGCTGGCTTGGATGTAAGCTGGGACTTTTAACCTTTTCTCGTAGCAAAATAAAAAAATTTATGGAAAGGGCTTGCAAAAAGCCGGATTCTGTAGTATAATAAACGATATACCTGTGCTTTTTGTCCGTATCGGCGAGAGCAGGAGAAAGAAACAATCACGGAGGTTTATTTTTATGATTTCAGCAGGCGATTTCAGAAACGGTGTGACCTTTGAACTGGACGGCAACGTTGTACAGGTCATTGAATTTCAGCACGTAAAGCCGGGCAAAGGTGCCGCATTCGTTCGTACCAAGTATAAGAATGTCATCACAGGTGCAGTGGTAGAACGTTCTTTTAACCCGACCGATAAGTATCCGACTGCTTATATTGAGCGGAAGGACATGCAGTATCTGTATGAAGACGGCGGTCTGTATTACTTCATGGATATGGAGACTTATGAGCAGCTGCCGATTGATGGCAAGAAGCTGGGCGATGCATTCCGGTTTGTAAAGGAAAATATGGAAGTCAAGGTGTTGTCCTACAAGGGCAACGTATTCGGGGTAGAGCCGCCGTTCTTTGTAGAACTGGAGGTCACTGAAACCGATCCTGGTTTTAAGGGTGATACCGCAACCAATGCAACCAAGCCGGCAACATTGGAAACAGGTGCAGAAATTAAGGTACCGCTGTTTATCAATACAGGAGATAAAATTCGGATTGATACCAGAACTGGAGAGTATATGGAACGTGCATAAGTGCAGAAATTTGTACTTTGCATAAAGCCTATAGAGGTTTCTATGGGCAAAAGTATCGTCTGTTTCAGCAATGGACAAAAAGAAAAGAAAGAGGGCGGAGCATATGAATTTAAGTGATAGAATGTCTTATCTGCGTGGCATGATTGATGGCATGGAGCTGGATCTGACAACCTCGAAGGAGGGCAAGGTACTGGCACAGCTGCTGGAAGTGATGCAGGAAACGGTTTTGTATGTAACGGATTTACAGGATCAGGTAGATGAACTGACAGAACTCTGCGAATCTCTGGATGAAGACCTCGGTGACGTAGAAGCAGAAGTATTCGGCGAGGACGAATACGAGGATGACGAAGATGAAGCAGACTATGTAGACGATGAGGACGAGGAAGAGGACTTGTATGAAGTGGTTTGTCCAAATTGTCAGAACACTATTGTGCTGGCGGATTCCATTTTGGATGAAGGCACGATGCATTGTCCGTGCTGCAATGAGCTGTTGGAATTTGATTACAGTGAGTTGACTATGGATGATCTGGAGGAAACTGTGGAAGAAGCTGAAGAAGCGGCAAAAGCAGCAGACGAGCCAGAGGTATAAAGCATCATTTTTATGTGCTGAAAAACAAGGAAATGCGAAAAATAAGCTGACAGGTTTTGTCGGCTTATTTTTTTAAGACAGGAATCCAGAAGAGATTTTTTGAGGGAACAGAGAAAAACAAGAAAAATAAAGAACCAGAATCATATGCAAAAAGTGCTTGTATTTTTGCAGAATGCGTGGTATAATAAATTTACGATATATTTTCAAGAAGGAGAGGAAAAATTGTGTTTCCAATCATAGAAAAAACAGTGCTGAATCCAGCGGTTGTAAAAGTTAAGCTGGCGGCACCGCTGATTGCAAGAAAAGTATTACCAGGACAATTTATTATTTTCCGTGTGGATGAATATGGAGAGCGTGTACCCCTTACTGTGGCAGATTATGATCGGGAAGCTGGTACGATTACACTGATTTTCCAGATCGTTGGACATTCTACAGAACGGCTGGCAGCCCTCAATGCAGGGGATTCCATTTTGGATTTGGTGGGTCCGCTTGGCATGGCAACGGAAATTCCGGAAAATGTGCAGTCTGTTTGTGTAGTAGGTGGCGGCGTTGGCTGTGCCATTGCTTATCCGCAGGCAAAACAGTTGTTTGCAATGGGCAAGCAGGTGGACGTGATTGCCGGTTTCCGCAGCAAGGACATTGTGATTTTAGAGGACGAGTTTCGCCAGTGCAGTAACAATCTGTATTTGTGTACGGATGACGGCACATATGGGCAAAAGGGCTTTGTAACCAATGTGCTGCAAGCACAAATTGATGCTGGAAAGCATTATGATATGGTGATTGCCATTGGTCCGATTCCAATGATGAAGTTTGTTTCCAAGGTGACAGAACCATATGGAATTCCGACAATTGTTTCTTTGAATCCGATTATGATAGATGGGACAGGTATGTGCGGCGGCTGTCGTGTCACAGTTGGCGGAGAAATCAAGTATGCTTGTGTAGATGGGCCAGACTTTGATGGACATAAGGTAGATTATGACGAATTGATGCGGCGTGGCGGTACCTATCGGGAAGAAGAGCACGCTTGCAGAATGAAGAATATGCAGTAACAAAGGAAAGGAGTGCCGTTCCAAAGTCGGAACGGTAAAAGGAACAATGGCAAAAGCAAATATGGCACTGGAAAAGGTGTCAATGCCGGAACGGGATCCGAAAGAGCGTGCTACCTGTTTTGAGGAAGTGGCAACCGGCTATACACCGGAGATGGCAATGGAAGAAGCAGCTCGCTGCTTGCAGTGTAAGGCAAGACCTTGTGTGACGGGTTGTCCGGTTGGGGTAAAAATTCCAGATTTTATTCAAAAGATGGCAGAAGGCAATTTTCTGGAGGCGTATCAGATTATTACCTCGACCAATAGTCTGCCGGCAGTTTGCGGCAGAGTTTGTCCGCAGGAATCACAGTGTGAGGGCAAGTGTGTTCGAGGCAAAAAAGGACAGCCGGTCGGAATCGGAAGATTGGAACGATTTGCAGCAGACTATGCAAGAGAGCATGGCAATTTGCAGACTAAGCGTGTATTATCCAATGGGCATAAAGTTGCAGTGGTTGGCGGTGGGCCAGCTGGGTTGACTTGTGCCGGTGATTTGGCACGGTTGGGCTATCAGGTGACAGTATTTGAGGCATTTCAGGTTGCAGGCGGTGTGCTGATGTACGGCATTCCGGAATTTCGTCTGCCGAAAAAAATTGTACAGCAGGAAATCAAGACACTGGAAGAACTGGGTGTAGAAATTCGTCCGAATATGGTCATTGGAAAAATTCTTTCGATTGATGAATTGATGGAAGACGGATATGAGGCTGTTTTTGTTGGTTCCGGTGCAGGTCTGCCACGGTTTATGGGCATTCCGGGGGAATCCTTGGTGGGTGTTTGTTCTGCGAATGAATACTTGACTCGAATCAATTTGATGAAGGGCTATCGGAAGGAATATGATACGCCAGTTATCAAGTCCAGAGCAGTTGCCGTAGTTGGTGGCGGTAATGTGGCAATGGATGCTGCAAGAAGTGCCCTGCGAATGGGAGCAGAGCATGTTTACATTGTATATCGTCGTTCCGAAGCGGAAATGCCGGCAAGACAGGAAGAAGTTCATCACGCAAAAGAAGAGGGCGTGGAATTCCTGACGCTGAACAATCCGGTAGAAATTCTTGGAGATGAAAAAACCGGACGGGTCAATGGCATGAAATGCATTAAGATGGAACTGGGCGAACCGGATGAAAGCGGCAGACGGCGGCCAGTTGCTGTACCAAACAGTGAGTATGTGTTGGATGTGGATACCGTTATCATGTCGATTGGTACTTCTCCGAATCCGTTGATTCGTACCACAACAGTTGGTCTAGAGGCAAATAAGCGCGGCTGTCTGATTGTTAACGAGGATACGATGCAGACCACAAAGGATGGTGTTTATGCTGGCGGTGATGCGGTCACTGGTGCAGCAACAGTGATTTTGGCAATGGGGGCTGGTAAAAAAGCAGCTGCATCCATTGACGAATATATCAAATCAAAAGCATAAGACAATCTGGAAAGGAATGAAAGCAATGAGAAAAAAGATTGCAAAATATGGACTACTAACCAGTGCAGTGGCACTGACAGGTGTACTTAGTATGGTAACGGCTTCTGCGGAGAGCGGCAGCGCTACAACATCCTCTGGCAGCGGTGGTATGATCGGTTCTCTGATTATGATGGTGCTGTTATTTGCTGTTATGTATTTCATTCTAATTCGTCCGCAGAAAAAAAAGGAAAAAGAGCAGCAGGCAATGCAGCGTGCCGTTCGGATTGGGGACGAGATTGTCACCATCGGCGGTATTGTTGGTCTGGTAACACGTGTAGAAGATGATACCATTCAGATTGAAACAGGTGGCGATCGTCACAAGATGCGGCTGAAAACATGGGCGATTCAGGAGAACGTGACCGTAAAGGAAGACAATGAACGTGCCAAGGCAGCAGCTGCGGAAGAAGCAAAGGCAAAGAAAGAAGAAAAGAAAAAGAAGAAAGACGCAGATGCAGCAGAAGAACAGGGCGTTCTGAAAGACTAAGGATTTTTTTGTTATATGAAGGAAAAAGGCGGCTCATCAGAGATGGTGAGCCACCTTTTTATAAAAGGGAGAATGTATATGAATTTTTTGAAAAAAGGATTCGCTGTCACGCTGTCATTGCTTGCAATTGCCATGCTGCCGGGCTGCAAGGGAGAGGACAGTGGGAAATCCGTAGAAACCGCAACAACGGTAACAGAAACCACTGTTCCGGCAACCACTATCACGATAACCAGCACAATTACGACAACGACCGTCACAACAACCAGTACTACAACCACAACGAGTACAACTACTACGACCACTACGACAGAAGCCCCGACCGAATGGATTTCCCCACTGGAAGGATACAATGCATTGGATTTGATGTCCGTAAGTGCAGCAGATTTTGCAGCAGGTGTTAATTGGAATTATACAGAATTGGGACAACGGCATGAGACGGCTGCCTATGCGTTGGTTGCTGATCTGTTTCCGGGGTATGATTTGTATTATGGTGGGATGAACTTTGTAGAAGATGGCAGTTATCCAAAGAATATTTATGTCAATTCTGGTATGATCACTGATAGTACTTGGGCTGGCATGTCCTATACAGAATTGCTTTCTGCTTTGGGAGAGCCAAATAGTTATGGACTGGCATTAATAGACGGAGATTTTCCATGCATGAGTTATAATATTAATGGATTTGATATTTATTTTTATTTTTATGATACCAGTGCAAATCGGTGGCAGGGGGAACAGTTGATGGATGATAGCACAGCGGCAAGGATTTGTCTGGAAGAAATGAATCCTTCCGTAACGCATGCCTGTTTATCTAATTGATGGTGGATGATTTTTGTAGAAATGGAAAAGCGGCTTGCAAAGGCAGGTCGCTTTTTCGTTATGGTTTTTGTTTTCGGGAATAAGGTTGTTTTTCATCGGTTCTATTCATCAAGTAATCTATGCTTACATGATAATAATCTGCAATCATACATAAAATAGAAATTGGGATTTCATTTTCGCCTGTTTCATATTTAGAATATCCTGTTTGGGACATATTTAGATATTGGGCAATTTGTGTTTGTGTTAGGTGGGCTTCTTTTCGCAGTGTACGAATCCTTTCATATTTCATCTGTTTTCACCTCTTTAATTTTATTATATAATAAAATTTGATTGCGTGTCTAAAATAAAACAAATTGTTTTATTACAGCATGCATGTGATGAGAATGCACTCTATTGAAACGAATGGACAGATAAATTTTTAGGAAAACCTTGTCTAAATTATCCGGCAGATTCGCTCCGCTGTCTGCCTTTGTTTCTGCTGTCCGCCCTGTTTCGTACTCAAATTTGCATTCCGACTTCTTTAAATTTTTTCTGTTTCATATTGTTTTGTTTTTATAAGGGCGGACAGCATTGTCCTATTAGCGATTTTCTACTTGCAACGTTTTGCAGGGGAACAGCTTGTTCCCCTGCACCCCTCCGCCAAGCTGAGCCAGCTTGACCGCAGTTTGCCTGCGGCGTGTAGTGTCAATTCGCATAAGGTTGGAAATCTCTGCATAAGATAAAACAGCTATCCACAGAGAGGAGAATTACTATGCGTCCGAACGGCAGCCATTCGTGCAAAGTACCTTGTAAAAAACGACCAGTCAAACGATTGCTCTGGCAGTCTCCGATTTGGTGTACCATATTGGCAGTTTTGGCAGGATTGGCAGTGACCTTTCTGTTTCTGCTGCTGTTTTCTCTGCTCATTAGCAATATCAATGCACCAGATAGTCTGGTACAGGCAATGGCATGTCTCGCGTTGTGTGCCGGCAGTTTTACCGCTGGGTTTGTAGCTGCCAGAAGAAGGCGGCGAAAAGGATTATTGGTCGGTTTGTGCTGTGGCATTGCCATGTATTTTATTGTATTTTTGGTGGGATTGCTCTTGCTGCAAAGTTTTGCATCAGCTGGTACCTTTGCCAAATTGATCTTTATGATTTTATGCAGCTGTATTGGCGGCGTGGTGGGGGTAAACTGCCGCTGCCGGAAACCGGGATGCTGATCTTTTTTCTCAATCAGAACCTTTAAACCATAAAGTGAACAAAAGAATCCCATTTCGATTGTGCAATATGTAAAATTTTTTTGCAAACTGCAAAACACTATTGAAAAGAAACCAAAAATGTGCTATAATAATAAAAATTAATTCGGAGCGTTTGTTCCGGCTTTTTTCATGCAGTTTGAAAAGCGTTATGCTTGCCGAAAACTGTAAGTAGTTTGATAGGGAGGATTTTTGTTATGAAGCACATTAAAACCATTAATAAGGCAAATCTGAAGGAATCTGCTGCTAAGGGTGGCTGCGGTCAGTGTCAGGCTTCTTGCCAGTCTGCCTGCAAGACTTCTTGCACCGTTGCAAACCAGAAATGTGAACGGTAAGCAAACGATTCTAATGCGTTCGATAAATCCGTACACCGGATTCGGTGTACGGATTTTGCCTTACAGGACAAAAAACAGCTGCTGTGCAGCGAAAACAGAAACTGCAAAACAGAAAGAGTGAAATCATGATACACAAATATAAATTATGCGGCTATAATGTCGTGTTGGATGTCAACAGCGGCGGCGTACATATTGTAGATGATTTGACCTATGATATGCTGGATCATGTTGCTCCGCCGTTTGCGGAGGTCTGTCCACCAGAAGTGATCGAGAAATTGTCAGCTTTTTATCAGGAGGCAGAGATTCTCTCTTGTTATGATGAAGTGCTGGAAGCTTATCAAGAGGGCATTCTTTTTTCAGAGGATGACTACGAACAGTATGCAAATATTTCCGTGGCTTCTCCGATTAAGGCAATGTGTCTGCATATTGCCCATGACTGTAATCTACGCTGTGCATATTGCTTTGCCTCTACTGGTGACTTCGGAAAGGGCAGAAAGCTGATGCCGCTGGAAACTGGCAAACAGGCAATTGATTTTCTGCTGACACATTCTGCCAACCGGAAAAATCTGGAACTGGATTTCTTTGGCGGCGAGCCGCTGATGAATTTTGACGTGGTCAAGCAGGTGGTTGCTTACGCCAGAAGCAAGGAAAAGGAGTATGGAAAACGGTTCCGGTTTACCATTACAACAAATGGTATGCTATTGGATGATGATAAGATAGATTTTATCAATCAAGAAATGTCCAATGTGGTACTTTCCATTGATGGCAGAAAAGAAGTCAATGACCGGATGCGGAAACGGGTAGACGGCAAGGGCAGCTACGATAAAATTTTGCCGAAATACCAGCATCTGGTTGATCAGCGTGGGGACAAGGAGTATTATGTGCGTGGCACGTATACCAAGTACAATCTGGATTTCTCGAACGATGTATTCAGTTTGCTGGAAGCTGGATTTGACCAAATTTCCGTGGAACCGGTTATGGCGGATGCCAACGATCCCTATGCCATTACAGAAGCAGATCTGCCAGTTATTTTCAAGGAATATGAAGTGCTGATGCAGAAGATTCTGGACTACGAGAAAACCGGGAAGAAGTTTAACTTTTTCCATTTCATGTTGGATTTGGATCAGGGACCGTGTGCAATTAAGCGTTTGCGTGGCTGTGGCTGCGGAAATGAGTATGTTGCGATTACGCCGGATGGCGATATTTATCCGTGTCACCAGTTTGTAGGCATGGAAGAGTGGAAAATGGGCAATCTGGAAGATGGTACCTTTGATCAGGAAAAGAAAGCTGATTTTGCGAAAGCCCATATCTACACCAAGCCAGACTGTCGGGAATGCTGGGCAAGGTTTTATTGCAGTGGCGGATGCAATGCGAATAATTATCAGTATGCTGGGGATATTCGCAAGGCACACAAGCTTTCTTGTGAGATTGAGAAAAAACGTCTGGAATGTGCAATCGTGCTGAAAGCCATTCGGATGGAACAAGCAGAACGGGCAGCGAAGGAATAATTGCATTTTTGAAGATGGAAGAGCAGTCATAAGACTGCTCTTTTTGTATTTGTTGTGCATTTTTCTAAAAAATAATGGTTTAAAATTGGATGTTATTACAATTGACACAGGAAGAAAATGGTGATATAATAGTATCATGAAACAAAAAAACATTTTGATAAAAAGAAGATGAGAAAGAAAAAGAGATCGTAAAAATCGTATTTTTTGAAAAATGAAAGAGAGGAATGAAAATGAGGAAATTAAAAAGACTTATGGCAACGATTTTTGTTGTAACAATTATTGTAGCAATGGCAGGAACGATGCCGGTTTCAGCGGATGGAATTGTGTATGGTGATCTTAATAGCGATGGAATTATTGATATACGTGATAATATTTCAATAAATAAATATTTATTTGGAATGTATGCATTATATAATTGTGAAGAAGCAGATTTGAATTGCAATGGGGTTGTTGATGCGATTGATAGTGAGATCATGTCAGCCTATATTACGATGAGTATCCATGAACTTCCTTATTTTGGAAATGTATTGTGATAGGAGGAAATTAACATGAGAGTAGTTTCAAAGATAGGAAAAAAACTAGCTGCTTTTGTTGTTTCTTTCTTGATTTTTACTTTGACGTTTAGTCTTTTGACACAAAAAGAAGTGTTTGCAACTAGTTCTGTAAATACTTCACAAACATATTATGTTTATGATGGATTGACGGGAGAGTTTCTCAGGCAATATACATTAGATGCGGTTCCCTATGTAGATAATTCCAGAAGTGTAATTGGAATAGATACAAGAACGGTTGATTTTAGTGTAAGTGGTGTCGTAAAGCTGATGTCGCAAACCGGTTATCTTGGAAGTGGTTTCGTTGTGGATGAACATACAATTGGGACAGCAGCACATTGTGTGTACAATTGTAGTACAAATTCAATCAGTATGGTGGAATCAATTCGATTATTCGACGCGAATGGTAATGTTAAAATGAATGCCTATCCAGTTGAAGTCCATATTCCTAAAAATTATATAACAAGTAGTTCCAATACTGATTATGATTATGCATTGATAAGTGTGCGGAAAGATGTTTCCAAGTATGCTTGTTTTAATTTAGGGACTGTATTAAATAGTATGAATACAAGTACAACCCCAATTTTTGTGTCGGGTTTTCCAAAAAGAGTAGGCGATACATATGTAAATTTAACCAACAACATAGAATATACGGGGACTGGACACCTATTTTTCTTGGAAACTAGAACAATTTTTTATGATGTTGATACATCTGGTGGAGACAGTGGAGGGCCTATATATATGCAAACAGAAATGAATGACGAAACATACTATACTTTAATAGGCATACATACAAATGGAGACGATAATAATATACATTCTGGATATAATTATGGGACTCGAATTACAACGGAATTGCTGCATTTTTATAAAAGTAATTCCAATGTTAGTTATGAGCGTTAGTGATTTAAAAAGGAGGGACTTTTATGAAAAAGAAAAAATGGATGCTTGCAGCGGTTCTTTCTGTTGCAATGG
>JAUNJC010000004.1 GCA_030523195.1 Oscillospiraceae bacterium | reverse complement strand
GACAATGTGAAATTTAGGAGAAAGAGATTGTAAATTGGTATCACGTACAGAAGGGAGGACAGCGATTACAAGCAGACAGCGTAGCGAATTTGCTGGACAATTCGGACAAGTTTTCCAAAAAAATCCGAAAATTGATTTCCGTAAAAAAACAAATTCCGCCCTTGCTATTTCAGTAGAAATTTGCTATAATAAAAAGGGTGTTGTCAGCCCTAATCAAAAAATAGAATGGAGGAAAACGTATGCGAGCGGATCCCTATCCCCGACGATGGGTTTTAATACCAAAATAACATTGCAAAGAGGGAGCACGCAGTATGAGTTTCGTCTTTGCAGAAAGGCGGGACAAGTTTGATTTCCTACTACAAAACCATACAAAACCATTTGATCGCATGCAATGCACCGGAAGCTGGCTGCTGGGTTTCTGTGATTGACCCAACGGCACAGGAACGAAAAATGCTAATAGAACACTTTGGTTTGGACAGCGATTTTATTAAATCCGCATTGGATGAAGAGGAGTCTTCACGTGTAGAACGGGAAGATACCCAAACACTGATCATTGTAGACACTGCTGTTTCTGAAATTCAGAAAAATGATACGATTGTTTTTTATACGATGCCAATGAGTATTATCATCAAAGATCAATTGGTGTTTACGATTTCTCTGCGAGAGAATAAGGTGTTAGAAGATATTGTGGATGGCCGGCTGCGGAATGTGCAGACCAGTTTTCGGACACAATTCGTGTTGCGTTTGATTATGCAATTGACATCCACTTATCTGGTTTACCTGAAACAAATCGACAAGGCATCGAATGCATTGGAACGGGAATTGCACAAAGCGGTGAAAAATAAGCAGTTGCTGCAAATGATGGAACTGGAAAAATCATTGGTCTATTTTTCTACTTCTCTCAAAGCAAATGATGCCACCATGAATAAGATTTTACGTGGCAAGTTGATTAAACTTTATGAGGATGATCAGGATTTGCTGGAGGATGTTTTGATTGAGCTGAAACAGGCAGAGGAAATGGCGAGTATTTATTCCAGCATTCTTGCAAATATGGTAGATGCTTGCAGTTCTGTGATTTCTAATAATGTCAATATTGTCATGTGGCAGTTGACTATCGTTACCATTATTTTGGCAATTCCTACGATGGTATTTAGTTTTTATGGGATGAATACATTGGATTTACCTTTTGCAGAACATACTTGGTTTCCGACAGGAATTGCGATTGCAGCCACGGTATTGACGGCTTTTATTTTATTGAAATACAAGAAAAAATAAGAAAACAGGCAGCCGCTATATTGGCGGAAGCCTGTTCTGTTTGTGTTAGAAAAGGGAGATGGCACGTTGTTTATGTATGTTCTGGTTCATCGATAGGCAGGACTTGCAGGGCAATTTTTGTAACAGATTGGTTGTCCGTTTCCAGTACTTTAAACAGGAAGGTTTCTACCTGTACCGTCTCTCCGACTTCTGGAATATGTCCAAGCAGTTCTGTTACCCAGCCCCCCACGGAAGTAGAGGCTGCCTCTGGCATCTGTGTTGGAATATCTGCTTCATCTAGTGCATCTCGCATATCGCTGATACTGAATGTTCCGACAATGGTGTAGCAGTGTGGTTCGGTGCGGACAAATTCATGTACAATTTCATCGCTCTCATCATAGATATCGCCGACCAGTTCTTCAATAATGTCCTCCAGTGTTACAATGCCTTTGGTACCGCCATATTGGTCTACGATGACTGCCATATGTGTTTTGGAACGCTGCATTTCTTTCAGACTGTCGCTGATGGGTTTGGCAGCAGGAATATAGATGACATCCTGTAAGATCTCAGAAACCGAGTGGAACATACCATGTTCCAGACGGAAAAAATCTCGGCTGGTAATCATGCCAATGATGTTGTCCATGCTCTTTTCATAGACCGGAAAACGGGAAAAATGGCTGTGCAGGAACATCTCGCAGATCTCTTCCATCGTGGCTTCGCTGGAAACACCGACAATTTTGACTCTTGGAATCAGAATGTCATTGACTGTCGTTTCGTCAAATTGCAGAGCAGACAGAACTAAATCGCTTTCCTGTTCCTCTAGTACGCCTTCTTCTTCAATTTCATCAATGATATATTTCAGTTCGTCTTCTGTGACACTAGGGGATTCTGTTTTGGGGCGGAATGCCTTGGACATTAAGTCAAAAATTTTGACAAATGGTGTCATGAGTTTTGTAAAACCGGACAGAACGGTAGCAAAATGCAGTGCCAGTGATTCTGCATGGGATTTTGCGTAAGACTTTGGCAGGACTTCGCAGAAGGTCAACACCAAAATTGTCATGACAACAGTTGCCACAGCAGGACCGATATCGCCAACCCATTGCGTAAATAGGACAGTTGCCAAAGAAGAAGAGCCGATGTTAGCAATATTGTTGCCAACTAGAATGGCGGTTAGAGCGTCTTCATAGTGTTCTGAAACTCTGAGGGCTGTTTCCGCACGCTTGTCTCCTTGGTCTGCCATTGCTTTGAGTCGGATTTTGTTAACGCTGGCAAATGCGGTTTCCGAACTAGAAAACAGACCGGATAGTACCAGCAGGATCAGTAAAATGACAATCATAATATCCTCCGTATTTTTGATAAAATATATGACAATATCGTACCACATTTTCTGCAAATAAGCAAGGCAAAAGATAGAAAAAATATTAAAATTTTTAGAAAGGCGGGAAACAAATTTTATGAATCAGTTGATTTTATGGTTGGTAAAACACATGCCAAAGCCCATTCAGAAGATTTATTTTAAATATGAAAAGGGGTTGCTATACTGCTTTTATGGGGCTTTGACCACGGTGGTTTCCATGGTGACCAAATTGGTGCCGATGTATTTTTTAGGAGAGGGAAAACTCTCTGTTACTTTCTGTACAGCATTCTCTTGGATTTGTGCAGTGACATTTGCATTTTTTACAAATAAAAAGTATGTCTTTCAGAGTAAAACACGGACAAAAAAAGCATTTTGGACAGAATTTTTCTCTTTTTATGCGGCAAGAGGCGCTTCTTTCTTTTTAGACTGGGGCATTAGTGTGTTGGGGATTAGTATTCTTGGATGGAATAAATATCTTGTGACCATTGCAGCACAGGTGATCATTCTGTTAGTAAACTATGCATTTAGTAAATTATTTGTCTTTAAAAAACGGGAATCGGACTCACAGACAAGTGCGTCTTAATCAAAGAAAGGAAGAGATCATATGCGAAACCATCAAGGAAAACAAATCATTTCCTGTTTGCTGGCAGGTTTGTTGGCAGTAACCACATTTTCTGGGTGCAGTAAGAACGAAGAAAGCAGTCCTATTGCTTCTGTTTCCACGACTGCTGCAACAGAAGCACAGACAGAGGGAAAAACAGAAGTCGAAACTACTGCGATAGAAACAACGGAAGTTGTTGAAACCACCACCACACATGTCAGCCCGATGGAGACGGTTTCGAGTACATTGGGGGCAGAAGTGACAGATTTGAACATCCTGCTGGACAGAGATGGGGAAAATACCTATAAACATGATTTGGAAGATTTTATACAGGCTGGTGATGTGATTCAATCTTTTACCTTTATTTTTTATGCACCGGATGGAACATCGGACATGGTAAATTATAAAGGCGGCTGTGGGATTTCTGTTAAGGAAGGCAGTTCCACTGCAACCGATGAGGAGTGGTATCAATCGGATGATTTTGAGCAGCGTGTCAATGGTGCATATGCAGAAATCACATGGAATGTGCCAACGGATGTAGCAGCGGATGTGGATGTCGATGGGGAAGTATTGATTGGTTACTGGTGGAGTGAATTGCAGCAGGTCAAGCTGAGCAGCATTGTCTGCACCTATACCAGAACCGCAGAAGTTCCGGTAGATGGCACAGCAGAAACCAGTCCGGCGGCGATGTTATACAATAAAACATTGAGCTCTGACAGCGAGGCGATCAATACCGTCAAAATTCCACTTTCTGATTTGATTGGGAAAGAAGATAGGCTGCAAACGGTGACATTTGATGTCAGCAGTGGCGGGGCATTGGGCAAGTTTACTGGTGCGTTCGGTGTTTCCCTGAAGAGTGGCTGTCCAGCAGAAACAGATGAGAACTGGTATCAGACCAGCAATGTGGTGGTCTTTACACAGGAATCCAGTGTTTCCCTGACATGGATTGTACCAGATGAAATTAAAGAGTATCTGGATGCAGATGGGGAAGTGATGCTAGGTTACTGGTGGAGCAATCAGGCACAGGTTACGTTGAACAAGGTCTCCGTTCGTTACAGCAACAGCACGGGAATTTCTACTAAGACGGAAACAACAGCATCTGATCAGTCAGAACCCGGTGAGGTGAAACAGGAAGGTAATGCTGCTGTTTCTTCGGAACAGGTCAACCAAATGACTTCTTCTGAGATTGTGGCAGATATGAAAATTGGCTGGAATTTGGGCAATACGCTGGATAGCTACGATACGAAAAGCAGCGATAATGAAACCGGCTGGGGCAATCCGAAAACGACAAAAGCAATGATTGATACGGTCAAGGCGGCTGGATTTAATGCGATTCGGATTCCGGTTACCTGGGGGGAACATCTTTCTGCTGACCATGCGATTGAAACGGCTTATTTGGACAGAGTACAGCAAGTGGTGGATTATGCAATGGATGATAATTTGTATGTCATTCTGAATGTTCACCACGACGATGCCATTTGGCTGCATCCGACTTATAACGAGCAGGTAGCCGTTACAGAAACGCTGACCGCCATCTGGCAGCAGCTGAGTGAACGATTTGCAGATTATGATCATCATTTGGTGTTTGAAGGAATGAATGAACCACGTGTGATTGGTTCTTCTACAGAGTGGAGTGGCGGTACCGCAGAAGAACGGGATGTAATTAACCAGTTATTCCAAGTATTTGTAGATACTGTTCGGGCATCTGGTGGGTTGAATGCTGACCGGACATTGATTGTTACTTCTCATGCACAGTCCATTACCAAGGAAGCGGTTAGTGCGGTTCAGATTCCGAATGATGACCACATTGCGGTTTCTATTCACAGCTATGCTCCGTGGGATTTCTGTGGAACAGAGGATGACCGTTCCGATTGGGGCAGTGAGGCAGATAAACAGGAACTGGATAGTAATTTCCAATATCTTGAAGATACCTTTATTAGTAAGGGCGTTCCTGTGTTGCTGGATGAGTTCGGTGCGGTCAATAAGAATAATACTAGCATACGGGCAAACTATTATGCATATTATGTGAAGAGTGCAAAATCACACGGTATTACTTGCTTCGTCTGGGATAACGGAACAGAGAAAGAGTTTGGTTTGCTGAACCGGAAAGATTTAACTTGGTATGCGCCGTCTATTATAGAAGCAATGATGCAGGTATTGTGAGAAATGTGTAAATATTGCACAAAATATTTTTTGAATAGTTGTGAAAAAAGTAGATTTTTTGAAAAATCTACAAAGAATGACAGCGTTTGCACAGAAAATATGGTATAATGGAACGGAAGAAAAAACGGCAGAAGGAGGCCATGAACATGAGCAATCGAATCATTACAATTGAAAGAGAATATGCAAGCGGCGGTCGGGAAGTTGGAGAGCTGGTTGCAAAACAACTCGGTATTCCGTTTTACAATCGTGAGATTTTGGAAATGGCATCAGAACGATGTGGAGTGTCCGTAGATTATTTAGCAAGTGCAGAAGAAGCAGCACCGAAGAGTTTTTTATATACCTTAATGCTGTCTTCCAATCCGACTCGTTCGATTCAAGAAAATTTGCCATTGTCTGATAAGGTATACATTATTGAGACGAATATTATCAAAGAGCTGGCAGAAAAGAGTGACTGTGTTATTGTAGGACGATGTGCAAGTTATATTTTACGTGATATGGAACATGTCATGAGTGCTTTTATTTATGCAGATCAGGAGTCACGGGTCAATCGTGCAGTATCAGAATATTCTGTCGATCCGAGAAGAGCAGAAGCCACATTGCGAAAATCCGATCGAAGAAGAGAAACCTTCTACAGCATTAATACAGGTGGAAATTGGTATGATAAGGAAAATTATACCCTTTGCCTGAACAGCGGAGCACTTGGCATTCCGCTTTGTGCAGATATCATTGTATCTGCTGCACAAAAGACAATTTACGGATAAACCATTTTGAGAAATCAATACAGAAACACCGCAGTGTTCCGAGAGGAGACTGCGGTGTTGTTTTTTATTAATGGTAGAAAATTGTTTGTTTGACGTGCATTTTATTAGGATAGTCCTAAAAACTGTTCCAGTAATGCCATCCACTCCCGTACCCAGTAAGTTGGAATGAGAATGCGTCTTGTCTTTCCGCTTACTGACCAGCTTTCCAGTCCCATTTCTTCTGCCATGCGATGTGCTCGATACTGATGAAAGCCGTCTGTTACAATCGTAATCCGGTTCGGCAGTCCTTTTTCATTTAGAATCTCTTTACTGAATTGCAAATTTTCTTGTGTGTCCGTGGAGCGGTCTTCTAACAGAATTCGTTCTGTTGAAATGCCTTTTGCTAGCAAGTAAGTCTGCATAGCCTGTGCTTCGGAGATGTCCTCTCCTTCTCCCTTTCCACCGGAAACAATGCATGAGACTTCTGGATTTGCCTGTAAATATGCACCGGCAGCTTCCAGCCGCCGCTGTAGCATCAAACTGGGAATGGTTCCTTTGACCTTGCAGCCCAGTACCACAACAGTACAGGGTGTTTCTGGTGGATTTTGATAATATTGTGTCATGCGGACAGAACAAAATCCAGCAAAGCCAATGCCTGCTGTCAGCAATAGTGCCAGCATACTGATCAGGAGTTTTCCGCTTGTTCTGCTCCAAAGTGTTTGCAGCAGCTGGAACAGCGGCCGATGAAACAGGGTTGCCAGAAAACAGAAAATGGGAACGATCATGCCAAACAGATTTCCTATATTGAAAATGTGCAGAAAAACAGGAGCCAGAAATACCAGAAACAGTCCGGCTTCGAGGATAAGCAGCAGAAAATAACAACAGGTGCGAATGTGCATGGAATTCCCTCACTTCAAAATATAATTGGTGATACCGCCTTGCAGTCCAAAGCTGCGAGCGGCAATACGAGCGTGTTGAAAATCTTTCCGTACTAATTTTTGTAGTGCCTGTCCATTGTGAAAGCCGTGGATGACTTCGATTTCTGTCACAGATGCTGGACAGCTTTGCAGGATTTGCCGCAGTTTTGCACGTGCTTCTGCAACGGTGAGACCATGTAAGTCAACAGAAATCACATGATTGGGACGGTAGGCTGTCGGTGATTTTATTGGATTTTGTCGTTTCAAGAGGGGTTCG
This sequence comes from Oscillospiraceae bacterium, assembly GCA_030523195.1. Taxonomy (GTDB): domain Bacteria; phylum Bacillota; class Clostridia; order Oscillospirales; family Ruminococcaceae; genus Ruminococcus_C. Next base: position 35,389 of record JAUNJC010000004.1, on the reverse strand, counting down.
CCTCCTTTACATCAGCAGCTAGTTGTTCTGCTTCTGCATAAGATTGTAGCTGATAGCACCTTGCTCGGAACGCTGCTGCTCCGTGCAGACCGCTGATATACCAAGCAGCATGTTTGCGTGCCTCCCGAATAGCAAGTTCCGGTGGTTTGCCTTCTGTCAGTTTTAGAATCAGTCGAATGTGATACAGCATGGTATCCATTTTTTCTGCCAGCGTTGGAGGTCGATATGGCTGCCCTGCGGCAGCAGCTGCAATTTCAGAAAAGACAAACGGATTGCCGTAGCTTCCACGTCCTACCATTACAAGGTCACATCCTGTCTGTTCATACATCTGGAAACAGCTTTCTGCATTGGTGACATCACCGTTTCCGATGACGGGAATGGAAACAGTCTGTTTGACTTGTTGGATGATGCCCCAGTCTGCTTTTCCTGCATACAGTTGTGCTTTGGTTCTGCCGTGTACGGCCACAGCAGCAGCACCAGCTTGCTCCATTTTGCGGGCAAAGGTGACGGCATTGCGATTAGTTTCATCCCAGCCAGCACGGAATTTAACGGTAATTGGTACAGGCGAAACCGATACCGCAGCTCGTACGATGTCCGCAGCAAGGTCTGGTTTTTGCATGAGGGCAGAGCCAGCACCCGTTGCAACCACTTTGTGTACAGGACAGCCCATATTGATATCAATCCAATCCGGCTGGTAGGGCAGGACAATTTGCACCGCTTTTGCCATAAAATCTGGTTCACTGCCGAATAGCTGTAAGCCCATTGGGCGTTCTGCATCTGTGATGGTGCAGAATTGTGCTGTTTTGGGGTCGCCGTAGCAAAGTCCTTTTGCCGAAATCATTTCGCTGACCAATAGGGAGGCATGATGTTCTTTGCAGAGAATGCGGTAAGCACGGTCGGCAACGCCTGCCATGGGAGCCAGTCCAGCTGTGTGGGGCAGCGTGAGGCTGCCAAGGGAAAATTCAGTAGGCATGAGTAAATGGATTCCTTTCTTTTAATGGGATGAGAAGATGGGAATTTTGGATATTCTCAGGGACAAGAAATAGTTGTACATCTGTTGGTGAACAGTGAGGTGTTTTCTCTGGATGGTTCGGACAAGATTTCCCTAAGCAATATGGAGATGGATTCCCATGAGGTAAACAGGGTTCGGCAATGAAATATGCAATTTAATTTTACCATAGATTTTGAAATTTGTATAGTTTTTTTTTTCAAACTGTGTTATACTGAATGATACAGGAAAGTGCTGCCCAATTTTGGGGTGGTAACGATGTATGAAAACGTCTGTTTTTTGGATGGTATTTGGAGGGAATTATGCGATTATTAGCCATTGATGGAAATAGTATTATGAACCGTGCCTACTATGGCATTCGGTTGCTTTCCAATCATAAGGGAATTTATACCAATGCGATTTTTGGATTTATGAATATTTATTTAAAGCATGTTACAGATTTACAGCCGGATGCGATTGCAGTTGCTTTCGATTTACACACACCGACTTTCCGGCATCAGAAGGTTTCTTCTTATAAAGCAAACCGCAAGGGAATGCCGGAAGAATTGGCGATGCAGATGCCATATATCAAAAAACTATTGACATTGCTGGGTGTACAGATTGTGGAGTGTGCTGGTTATGAGGCAGATGATATATTGGGAACACTTTCTGCCGCTGTGGAGCAGCAAGGGGGAGAATGTGTGATTCTCAGTGGAGATCGGGATACTTTGCAGCTGATTACGGAAAAGGTTCATGTGCGGTTGGTTACCAATCGGGAGGACATTGATTATACTGTACAGCGGTTTCGGGAAGAATATGGATTTTATCCGTCTTCCATGGTAGATCTAAAGGCATTTATGGGGGACAGTTCTGACAATATTACTGGTGTTGTAGGCATTGGACCGAAAACCGCTTCTATATTGATTCGTAGTTGGGGAACCGTGGAGGCAGTCTATGCTCATATTGATCAATTGAATGTCAGCAAAATGGCAATCCAAAAACTGATTTCTGGAAAGGAAAATGCACTGGAAAGTAAATGGCTGGCAACGATTGTAAAAGATGCACCGATCTGTACGGCGCTGCAAATGTATCTGCCAAAACCCATTCGGGCACAGGAAGTTCGAGATCTTCTAATGGAGTTGGAGATGGTAAAGCTGCTGGATAAATTACATTTAGAAACCGCCAGCGAACCGGTTATGTCGGAACAGACAGTTTGCAAGATCACGCCCTCAATTCAGGTGGAACGAAAGAGACTGACAGAAGAAATTTTAAAACAGTGGCAACAGCAAACAGATTTGCAGCCGCTCTGTTATCAATTGGATTTGAAACAACTGTGTTTACAGGTGTTGCAGGAAAATATAGTCTATGAAACCGCAGAGGAAGTCTTGATACAGAACTTTTTAGGCAGTACAATCTCAAAACGAACCTTTTCTGCAAAGCTGCATTATCGTTATATGATACAGCATGGTGGCATGCTGGAACAGCTCTGTTCTGACGGAGAAATTGCTGCCTATCTATTGAATCCAGCATCTTCGGAATATACTGTGGCAAGACTGAGCGTATCCTATCATGTTTTGTATGATACAGCATTGGAATCTTTGGCATCGCTGTTGGCATTGCCAGCACTTTGTGACGCTATGGAGCAGGAAATTCAGGCACAGGATATGAAAGCACTGTATCAAATGGAATTACAGTTGACACGTGTGCTGGCAACGATGGAGGAAAACGGGGTGCTGGTGGATGTTTCAAGTTTGCAGCAGTTTGGGGTATATCTGACGGAGCAAATGGAAGAATTGCAGCAAATGGTTTACGATGCCGCAGGACATCCGTTTAAGATTGGTTCTCCAAAGCAGCTGGGAGATGTGTTGTTTGGAGAACAAAAGCTGCCGCATGGGAAAAAAACAAAGACGGGGTATTCTACCAATGCAGAAATTTTAGAATCCCTGAGAGACCAATACCCCATTGTGGATGAGGTGCTGAAGTGGCGACAGGTGTCTAAGCTGAAATCTACGTATATTGATGGGTTACAGAAAACGATTGCACCAGATGGCAGAATTCATACATTCTTTAAGCAGACGGAAACCAGAACCGGACGGATTTCTTCTGTAGAACCGAATATGCAGAATATTCCTGTTCGGACAGAATTGGGCAGCAATATGCGGAAATTTTTTATTGCAGGAGAGGGAAATGTCCTGCTGGATGCGGATTACAGTCAGATTGAATTGCGAATCTTGGCAAATCTCTGTGGGGATACTGCTATGCAGGAGGCGTTTTTAGACGGTGCAGATATTCACACGGCGACAGCAGCACAGGTATTTGGAATGCCGCCCGAGATGGTAACGGATTCCATGCGGAGTGCTGCCAAGGCAGTTAACTTTGGCATTCTCTATGGGATGGGAGCATTTTCGTTGTCAAAAGATATTCATGTTTCGGTTGCACAGGCAGACCAGTATATTAAAAATTATCTGGCACGGTATCCCCGAGTGGCAGAATTTATGGAAAAAACGGTGGAACAGGCAAAAGAGCAGGGATATGTCAGCACATATTTTAAACGGCGGCGGCCAGTACCAGAACTACGGCAGTCCAATAAGATGATACAGGCATCTGGCAAGCGGATTGCCATGAATACACCGATTCAGGGAACCGCAGCAGATATTATTAAAATTGCGATGATTCGGGTTTCTGATCGGCTGCGGACAGAATGTCCAACTGCAAAACTGATTTTGCAGGTACACGACGAATTGATTGTAGAAGTGCCAGAAGCACAGGCAGATATTGCAGCTGTGATTTTGAAAGAAGAAATGGAACATGTGGTACAATTTGCCGTACCGCTGACCGTAGAAGTGAAGAAAGGCAAGAGCTGGTATGATGCAAAAGGCTGAGATCTTGCCGCTAAAAGCGGCACAGCTGCCGGAAGCGGCAGAAATTGCAGCGTGTTCTTTCCCTGACCCGTGGTCGCTTGCTCTATTTGAGGCAGCATTTGTACAGGCAGATACGCAGATATGGGCGGCAATGGTGGAGGATGTGTTAGCAGGGTATCTGGTTTTGCAGCGGCTGGGGGAAGAACAGAGTGTAGACGATATTGCTGTTCTGCCATCTTATCGGCGGCAGGGCATTGCAGAGCAGCTGTTGCAGACGGTACATGCCATGTTTCCAGACCGTAATTTTATATTAGAGGTACGGGAATACAACACCGCAGCGATTGCCTTGTATCAGAAGCTGGGATATGAGCAGGTCGGTTTTCGGAAACGATACTATACAAATCCGGCAGAGGGGGCAGTGTTGATGACAAGACATGGCGTTTCTGTTGAAAAATCAGAAAGATGACACGGAAATCAATTTTTAAATGATGGTTTAAATTTTAGTGCCACAGGCAGCTGCGGTCAAGCTGGCTTAGCTTGGCGAGGGTGATTTCCCACAGTGTGGGGAAATGTCGGCGTAGCCGACAAAGGCAGACAGCGAAGCGAATTTGCCGGACGATTTAGAAAAGTTTTCTTTAAGAGAACAGTTTTTACCATTCAAAATCTATTCTTCCCCTGAAAAATCAGAAACATCATGCAATTGCTTGTAGAAAGGCATAAAATATGATACAATTTCAAAAGATAGAACAGCAGAAAAAACAATATCTCTCTTTGTTGCTGCTTGCAGATGAGCAGGAATCTATGATTGACCGCTATCTGGAGCAGGGAACACTGTACATCATGCAGCAGGAAGAAACTGTTATTGGCGTTTGCGTTGTGCTGTTCACTTCAGAAACAGAGTTGGAAGTGAAAAACTTAGCAATCGCAGAGGAACAGCAAGGGAATGGATACGGCAGAATGTTTTTGGAATGGATTGCAGAGCAGTATCAGGGAACAGCAGAATGGTTGATTCTTGGTACAGGGGATAGCCCGAAAACGATTCCCTTTTATGAAAAATGTGGTTTTGTGCAGTATCAACGCATTCTGCATTTCTTTCTAAAAAATTATGATCATCCCATTTGGGAAGACGGTGTTTTGCTGGATGATATGGTATATCTTAGAAAACCGCTTTAAAAGGAAAGGAAGAAAGACTATGATCAAACACATTGTAATGTTCAAATTTCAGGCAGAGGCAAATGGTAAAACAGCAATGGAGAATGCTGTAGAAGCCAAGTTAAGGGCAGAACAGCTGCCAGCACAGATTCCGCAGCTGAAAAAGCTGGAAGTTCGGTTGAATCATGCAGATGCCGACCCAACCAACTATGAATTTGCATTGATTTGCGATTTTGAAAATATGGACGACCTGAATGCCTATCAGACCCATCCGGCACATGTTGCCTTTGGACAGTTTATCAAGCCGCTGCGGGAAGCTCGGGCTTGTATTGATTATGAGATGTAATGCATTGTTAAACAGGAAAACCATAGGGAGGTCGTTTTATGTTGATTCGGAAGATGCAGATAGCAGATTATTCAGCCGTATTTGCCTTGTGGCAGTCTTGTTCTGGGATGGGGCTAAACAACCTAGATGATTCTAGAGAGGGTATCACACGCTTTTTAGAGCGGAATCCAGACACTTGCTTTGTTGCAGAAGCCGAACAGCAGATACTGGGGGCAATTTTGACGGGAAACGATGGTAGAAGAGGATATATTTATCATACTGCCGTTTCTCCGCAGCAACAGAAACAGGGCATTGGTACGCTGTTGGTACAGGCTGCGTTGGAAGCACTGCGAAAAAACGGCATTCATAAAGTTGCACTGGTGGTTTTTGCACACAATATAGGTGGAAATGTATTCTGGGAAAAACAGGGGTTTACGGTTCGAGAGGATTTGATTTACCGGAATCTTGCCTTGACAGAAATGGTGCGGTTTGACACAGAATAACGACAGAGCGAGGAAAAGTAATATGACAGAAGAAGCATTACAAGCGTGGATTGAGAAAGAAGTTCCACCTGACATGAAAGTAGAAGAAGTTGCCCATAAGTTGGATACCATGCAGTCTCATCCAGATATAGAGCAGCTGCGTGTTTGGTTTGAAAACTTTTTGTTGGATTGTATTACAATGGATTTTATATATTATTCCGACATGAAATCGTTTCAGAAGGGAAATGTAACACAGTTATTTCTGAGAAATACGGAAAAGCTTCCAAAAGAACGGAAATATTTTTGGTCGATCTATTATTTTTTTACAGGAGAATATGAAAAAAGTCTTTCTGCCATGCGAAAAAGTATGCAGAAAGACTATATTGATCGTATGTGTGATCTTCAAGAGTTGGCGTATTTTTATTTGATTCCTTTTAAAAATGCATTTCCCGGCTTTTGGGATATGATTTTAGAGCAATTACAGCAATCTGCTGCTGAGAAAATTGTGTTGGAGCATTGTGAATTGATTCGTTCTTACTATGCTTGTAATACAGAAATGGAAAAACTTTCAGTATTAACAACATTTCTGCAAACACATCCAGATTCTGTGATCGCAAAAGAACTGCTTGGAACCGTTTATGGAAACTTAAAAATGTGGAAAAATCAGATTGCGTGTTTTGAATCTGTCATAGAACAACCGCTGGTGTATTCAAAAGCAACTTGGTACTGTTCTGCCGGATGGGCATATGGAAAGTGTAAGGATTGGAAACAAGAAGAATGCTATTATCGAAAGTGTTTGGAATTGGAGTGGGATTATCCATTTGTAAATAATAACTTGGCATATGGACTTTATCAGCAAAAACGATATGCAGAAGCAAAGGAAATTTTAGAAAATTGTTTGCAGCAAAAGCTGGATTTATCGTGTGCCCCAAACAATTATGTGCGTGTCTTGCTTGCCATGGGGGATAGCAGGCAAGCCCTTTCTTTTATTAAAAAAGGAACATTTTCCATTTCCAAAGCACTGATCAAACGAGCAGAAAAAGTACAGAATCATCAGCCAATTGTTTTGCCGGCAGAATCAGCTGTAAAAACAAACTCTGATTTGCAGAGCAAAGCATTAGAAAAAGCAGAGCAGTTTTCCAGTGAGCGATTATTAGAAGAGGAATTGACAGCTCGAATAGAATCCGGAATGCCGGTGTTTGGAAAACAGTTGAAAGTTTATCAGAGAAAGGGCGAATACGGAAGACAGTATATTATTCCGATTGGCAGGTTGGATTTGCTCTGTGAGGATGCAGCGGGCAATTTATATATTATTGAGTTAAAGAAAGACAGCGGTTATGATGATGCTTATGCACAGACTGCTGCTTATTTGGATTGGTTTGAAAAAAGTGCCGCATTTGCAAATCGAAATATTTATGGGATTATCTGTGTGAATCATCCCAGTCAGAACTTGTTGGAAAAGGTACATGCAGATGCAAGAATGCAGATTTATGAATATCAAATATCTTATGTAGAACGATAAGAAGAGGGGAAATTGTTATGTTAATCTTGGGAATTGAAAGTTCCTGTGATGAAACGGCAGCCAGTGTTGCCAGAGACCGGACGGAAATTCTTTCTAACGTTGTGGCATCACAGGTGGAAGAACATAAATTGTATGGCGGTGTTGTGCCAGAAATCGCTTCTCGGCGACACTGTGAGAATATTTTACCTGTGGTGCAAAAGGCATTGGATGATGCCCATGTGACCCTTGCTGATTTAGACGGCATCGCTGTCACGTATGCACCGGGTTTGATTGGGGCATTGCTGGTTGGTGTCAATTTTGCGAAAGGATTGGCATTGGCTGCCGGGAAGCCGCTGGTGCCGGTACATCATCTGGCGGGACATATTGCAGCAAACTATATTGCTCATCCAGATTTGAAGCCGCCGTATCTCTGTCTTGTGGCAAGCGGCGGCCATAGTCATATTGTAGAAGTGCTGTCCTATACCTCTTTTCGGATTGTGGGCAGAACGAGAGATGATGCTGCCGGAGAGTGTTTTGACAAAACAGCACGTGCGATGGGATTTCCGTATCCAGGTGGTGTTCACATTGATTGTGCTGCTAAGGACGGCAATTCGGAGGCTTTTTCGCTGCCGCATCCGAAAGTGGAAGGCAATCCCTATGATTTCAGCTTTTCCGGTTTGAAAACAGCTGTGGTCAATCTGGTACACAATGCAGCACAGAAGGGGCAAACGCTCCCCACAGCCGATTTGGCAGCTTCGGTGCAAAAAACGATTTCCGATCTGCTAACACAGCATACTATGCAGGCGGCAAGAGATTTGGGATACCAGACCATTGCAGTAGCTGGTGGTGTTTCTGCCAACAGTGGTGTGCGTTCGGCAATGTCAGCTGCTTGTGAAAAACAGGGGTGCCAGCTGTTTGTACCGCCGCTTTCTCTTTGCGGCGATAATGGAGCGATGATTGCTTGTGCCGGTTCTTATTTATTTGAAGCGGGTGTACGTGCCGGTGCAGATTTGAATGCATATGCAACGATGTCTCTGGAAATCATAAAACAGGACAACCGGTAACCGCAGACAGACAATTTTTCTGAAATGCCGTAAAGGGAAAAATTGTCTGTCAGTACAAAATGGAGAAACGACAGTTTTAATAGAAATGTCCATGTACTAAAAACAACCGTTTTCAAAACATGAACGAAAACTGAATTTCACAGGATTTTCCTGAAAACTGCTTGACAAGATTTCCGGTTCGTTTTATAATAAAATGGAGAAGAAAAAATTCTTCCAAGCCCATCTATGAATAGATGGAGCGATATATTAGGAGGTATTACCGATGGCATTGACAAACAACAAAAATGTTCTGGCATGGGTCGATGAAATGGTTGCTTTGACCAAGCCGGATCAAGTCGTATGGATCGATGGTTCCAAAGAACAGCTGGATGCGTTGACAGAAGAAGTTACTTCTCTGCCAGAAGGCAACCGGGATAAGATGTACAAGCTGAATCCGGATAAGCTGCCGGGCTGTTTGTATCATAGAACCCTGCCGAATGACGTTGCAAGAGTAGAGGATAGAACCTTTATCTGCACGAAGAATAAAGAAGATGCTGGTCCGACCAACAACTGGATGGATCCGGAAGAGATGAAGGCAAAGCTGACACCGCTGTATGATGGTGTGATGAAGGGCAGAACCATGTATGTCATTCCGTATTCTATGGGTCCGATCGGTTCTCCGCTTGCAAAGGTCGGTGTAGAACTGACAGATTCTATCTATGTTGTTCTGAACATGAATATCATGACCAGAATGGGTGTAGATGCATTCAAGAATCTGGGTGATGTTTCCAACGATTTCGTTCGTGGTCTGCACTCTAAGGCAGATGTCGATCCAGAAAACCGTTATATTGTACAGTTCCCAGAAGAAAATACCATTTGGTCTATTAACTCTGCTTACGGCGGTAACGTTCTGCTCGGCAAGAAGTGCTTTGCACTGCGAATTGCTTCCTTCCAGGGTAAGAATGAAGGCTGGATGGCAGAACACATGCTGATTTTGGGCGTACAGAAGCCGAACGGCGAAACCGTTTATATTACAGCTGCGTTCCCGTCTGCTTGCGGCAAGACCAATTTGGCAATGCTGATTCCGCCGGAGGGCTATCAGAAGGATGGCTACAAGGTATTCACAGTCGGCGATGATATTGCTTGGATGAAGCCGGGCAAGGATGGCAGACTGTATGCAATCAATCCGGAAAATGGCTTCTTCGGTGTTGCACCGGGTACCAATGAAAAGTCTAACCCGAATGCTCTGGCTTGTACACGTAAGAACACCATCTTTACCAACGTTGCTCTGAATAATGAAGACGGCACCGTTTGGTGGGAAAAGCTGGATAAGAATCCGCCGGTAGATGCAACCGAGTGGAAGGGTGCAAAGGTAAATGGACCGGAATTTATCGCAGAAGGCAACACACTGGCGCATCCGAACTCCAGATTTACTGCACCGGCTGAAAATTGCCCGTGCATTTCTCCGGAATTCAACAATCCAGAGGGTGTTCCGATTTCTGCAATTGTCTTTGGTGGTCGCCGTGCTTCTACCACACCGTTGGTATATCAGTCCTTTGACTGGACACATGGCACCTATATGGGTTCTGCCGTATCTTCTGAGACCACAGCAGCTGCTACTGGTGCAGTTGGTGTTCTGCGTCACGACCCGATGGCAATGAAGCCGTTCATTGGTTATAATGTTGGTGACTACTGGGCACACTGGCTCGAAATGGGCGAAAAGCTGGGCGACAAGGCACCGAAGATCTTCAATGTAAACTGGTTCAAGCAGGATGAAGAAGGCAATTTCCTGTGGCCGGGCTTTGGCGACAACATGAGAGTCCTCGACTGGATTATCAAGCGTTGTGAAGGTAAGGCAGATGCAGTGGAAACTGCAATTGGTTATCTGCCGAAGAAGGAAGATCTGAACCTGACTGGTATTGAAGACGAAGTGACACCGGCAATTCTGGACAAGCTTCTGGCTGTAGATACCGATTTGTGGAAGAAGGAAATTGCAGAAATGCGGAGATATTATCAGGATGACATCGCAGCAAAGGGTGGTAAGGTACCGGCTGAATTGATGGCAGAACTGGATAAGATTGAAGCAAGACTGAACAAGTAAGCAATCACATCTTTTATATTGTTTTAAACAAGAACCGCTTTGCATTTGCAGAGCGGTCTTGTTGCATTTGGAGTTGTTTAAAGATTGTGGAAAAATGCAGTTTTCTCCATTGATATTTTGATGAAAAGTAGAAAAGTAACAAGATGAAAGAAAAACAGATCATTCTGTGAAGGACAGGATGATCTGTTTTTCTATTTTTCAGGGGATGGCGGACAATTCCATGAAATGCATTTGCTTTTTCTTGAATCGGCTGCGTCATCTCCTGTTATTCTGTTAAAATTGTGATTTCATGCACAAAATTTACTGTATGCAAAATCCCGTCCCAATTTTGCTCTGCATATAATTCGTAGCATTGTTGCCGTAGGCAGGCTTCCAGTCCAATGACATCTGCCTTGTATTTTTTCACTGTTTCTTCCTCTGCCGCCTGACAAGCGGTTTCGAGTTGCTCTCGCAGAGCAACTGCATTGCCTTTTCCTTGTATGGTAATGGAAACTGTGACAACCGGAATGCCGGAATTTACGGTAGCTGTTAGTTTTGTAGCTGCATGTTCAATGAAAAAATCGCTTGCTTGTTCTTCCTCGGAGATGCTGACTCGTTCTGGATAGTTTTCCCCTCGAATCCAGCATAGACCTTGTATGGCTTCATTGGACAGCGTACCTTTTGCACCATCTGGCTGAATCAATATGAGAGAAAAGCCTGTTGTTAGACAGAACGGCAGCAGTGCTGTACCGGAGGAGTTGGAAAGTTCTTTTAGAATGGTCATCAGTTCTGTTTTCGGAAGCCGTCCGTTTTGTTCTTCCTGCTTTAGATTTTCTAAAAGTTCTTCTGTGTTTACGGATTCCAAAGAATGAGCGGTATAAATAACCTTGCAGCCAGAGGAGAGACGATAGGATTGCAGCAGTTCTGTAAGCTGTCCAGCAAAAGCCGTATCCTGTAAACAAAGCAGTTCTAAATGCCCCAAGAATAATTCACGACCGGCTGGGATTTCAGCATCCTCTAACGCAGCATGAAGGGTTGTACCGCTTCCGGTACAGTCTGCTTGATCGGAAGTAAATGCATGAAGCTGTACTGTAGGATAACGAGAATGAGAGAGTTCGATTGCCTGTAGATAGAAGCGGTCTTTCACCTGTGTAACAGAGCAGCCGGAGAGAAAAATTGTACCAGCAAGCAGGAGAGAAAAACAGGAGCGAAGTGGTTTCATAGGATGCCTCCTTTCTTATGGTTGTTGGTGATAGAGAGAATGCGATGAAACGTCGTAAGAGTTAGGAAGATGCCATTTTCCTATTTCCGGCACCATCTCCCTGTTGGTTTTGGGGTTTGCAGAAGAGCAGCCCCCATGGTACAATGGTTGTCAGGATTCCAATTAGAAAAATATACCACCAACCGGATGCCATGTTCCATATGCCAAGTACCGCAGCAAAACAAAGAATTGCCAGCAGGCAGATCAAATTGCGGCAGCGAAGTTTTGGAAATGCCTGTCCCAATAAGTGTGCGGAAAGCGTGGTCAATAAGGTCAAACGCAATATGCACAACAACACAAATAATACCAGATATAATGCATCTGATCGCTGTGTCCGGAAAGGCTGGGAAACATTTGTGATCATAAAAAATGGATAGGTTGCATGATTCATGAAATTGCCTAAAATGGTTATTCCTAAGAATAGAACGAAACTCCAAATCAATAGAGAAAATCCAAAAAAACGCAGTGTACTTTTGACGGCATGCTTATCTAAAAAGCTGAGCAGCAATACCAAAACGGGTAATTCATCTGCAAGAGACAAATGTTGTAGGAATCCCTGCCAAATGGTTGCATCTGGGGAAAAAGAAAGTTCCTGTAGGTGGATGGTTTGATAGCCACCTGCAAGCATCACCAGCAGTGTGAGTGCTAGAATGCCGAAGACCAGTGTGCTGCTGCGTGCCAGTGTCTGGATACCAAGAGCGGATGTGTAAAGGCAAACAGCTGCAATTAAGGCAGCTGCGAGCATGGCATTGGAGAAAGGGAGAGAGAGACTGTCAGACACATTCCAGAGTTGTACCACAGAACGACCGCCGCTGATTAGAAAATATAGCAGAAATGCCAAAGGTAGGAGTTTGTGTCCGGTGCAGTGTGCCGCAAGACTATCATTGTGTTTGGTAAGCAGTAATACGGGAATACAAAGCAGGATTTGTACGCCGATGGAAATGGCAGTACCAAGGATCTGTTCCAGCGTAAAGGGAAAGGCGGCACACATAAGGGAAAAAGCAGTAGACAAGGTGAGCAGAATGGTCATTTGACTGGAGCGCAATTTATTCATGATATTCCTCCACGGTAAAGTTGCCGGACTGCATTTCAGGAAAGTCAGCACGGTATAACACATCCCGCATTCCATTTTTGTGGAAAGGCGTGAATGGTGAGGTGAGTGGAAATCCGTGATTCTCAGCAGCACAGATGTGAAATAGAACGGCTGCTCCGAGAAGACTGATGCCAAACAGACCACCTAATCCACCAGCCAGTACAAACAGAAGCCGCAGGACACTAACGGGTGGATTCAAATCGGGAATTACAAATCCAGCAATGACTGCAATGGCTGTAACCGTCAGCATGGGGGTGCTGATGAGTCCAGAGGAAACGGCAGCATCTCCCACAATCAAACCGGCAACAATACTTACTGCACCGCCAACCGCTTGCGGAAGACGCAGTCCTGCCTCTCGAATGATTTCATAGACAAGCAGAATCCCGATGGCTTCTGTGGTAAGAGAAAGCGGCGCAGTTTCTTCGGATTTTGCCAAAATGAGCAAAAGGGTGCGGTTGAGCAATTCTGGATGATGCAGAGCAACAGCAACATACAATGCTGGCAGCAGCAGGGAGATTAAAAAAGCAGCGTATTTCAGCCAGCGAATGAAAGTGGCGTAATAAGGTTTGTAGCAGTAGTCATCCATAGACTGAAAGCTCTCGTTAAACAGCTTTGGAATGACCAGAGCAAAGGGCGTGCCGTCAATTAAAATGCCGACTCGACCCTCTAAGAGTTTGGCACAGAGAACATCTGGACGCTGTGTGGTGCTAATTGTATCAAAAAGGGAGGCACGACTGGTTTCTAAGAATGGACGAATGTAGCCGCTGGAGAGAATGGTTTCCAGTTTCATTCCATCTAATTGGTGTTTGATTTGCCGAATGAGAGATTTCGGTACACGGTCATAGAGATAGCAAATACAAATATCCGTCTGACTTTTATCACCGTAGCAGAGGAGTTCCAGTTTAAGAAAGGGCGATTTAATGCGGCGGCGAAGGAGAGACATATTGGTACGTACTACTTCTACAAAGCCATCCTTTGCACCTAAAATATTGTTTTCACTGGATGGTGTGGAAACACTTCGTTTTTCATAGCCCTGCACCCCGAACACCAATGCTTTTTTGGCACCGTCTAGCAGTAGTACTGCAAAGCCAGAGTTGAGAAAACGAAATAATTCCCGATAGGTTTTTGCCTCAGCACGGTCAATGGAGAATAGTTGATGCTGTTGGATGTGGTTGAAAAGTTGGTCAGCAGTGGGATGGGATAGCTGAATTTTAACAATGGGTTCGAGGATGAGTTCTGTAATGGTACTGGTGGAAAGCATGCCTTCGCAGCAGAGCAAAGCCGCTGGTACACCACTCAAGAGAAATTCATTGACCAGCAAGTCGGAGCTGTTATCGGCAATTTCTCGAATCCGTTTGATATTTTGGGATAAGTTTGGCAAAATGGTTTCTTTTGCAAAATCGTTCAATGGCTTCTCCTCTTTTCCTGTAATGTTGTGATTAGTATGGGCAATGTTTTTGCATTCATGCGTGAATGGCATTGGAATTTCCGCAGATTGTTGATTTTTTCAAAGAAGCGATTGCAATTTGACGATTTTTCTGTTATAATAAAATAAAATCTTGTTATATATTTTTGCAAGGAGTTTGTATGCATGAACGAAACAGTACAAAGACGCAACTGTATCGGAGACTGGAGGCTGATGGAGATTTCCATTGGGTAGTTTTTATTATGAAAATCCAGAGTATATTTTAAATTCCTATCTTTATAATTTACCGGAATAAAAATACCATATAAAAAGAAATGAGGATGTAAAAATGGAAAATCAGTATTCCCCGCAACGACCGATTTCTGCCCGCTCTTCTGGACAGAAAAGACCGCCCCAACGAATGCCCCAGCGACCGTCGCAGCAGCGTCCCCCACAGCCGCCGCAGAATCGCAAACCCAAAAAGAAAAAGGGGATTGGCTATCGCCGCCGCAGAAATGCCATTTTGATTCTGCTTGCTCTGGTCGTATTGATTGTGTTTGTTTGTGTCCGTTGCAGCAATTGCCAATCCATCCCAAAGGAAAGCGGCGTGATACAGGCAAATGCACCGACAGATACTGTACATACCACTGAATCTTCCAGTACAGAAGCGACCACAGAAATCCCAACGGAGCCGGAAAAGGGCGATCGAGTGCATGTCGTGGCAGTCGGAGATAATCTGGTGCAAACGTCTGTTTATAATAGTGCCGCTGCACACGCAGAAAACGGCGAAGAATATAATTTCGACTATGTTTATGACGGTATTACGGATTTGATTATGGGCACAGGTGCAGATTTGCGAATCATCAATCAGGAAACTATTATTTGTGGAGATCCAAGCTTTGAAATCAGCGGCAGTAATTTTAACTTTAATTCTCCGCCAGAGGTTGGAGATGCCCTGATGAATGCCGGTTTCAATGTCGTTTCTATGAGCAATAATCACTTGCTGGATAAGGGGATTGACGGCTTGTCTGCCAGCCTTGACTATTGGGACGAGATGCAGAAGAAATATCCAGATTTGTTGACATACGGGGTTTATCGGGATGTAGAAGATATGGAGAATATCCGTGTGAAGGAATTTAACGGATTGAAAGTGGCATTTCTTGCTTATACCGAGAATATCAATGGGTATATGGTTCCCGAAGATTCTCCCATTCAGGTTATTTTGACAACGCAGGAAGATTTGATTCAGGAGCAAATCAAACAGGCAAATGAAATTGCAGATATTGTCGTTGTTTCTGCACATTGGGGCGATGAAGATACTTTTGAGGTAAGAGATGGCGTCAAGGCACAGGCACAGAACATGATTGAATGGGGTGCAGATGTCATCATTGGCAACCATCCGCATGTGCCGCAGACAATGGAATACATCACACGTTCCGATGGTACAGAGGGCTTTGTATTCTATGCACTGGGCAATTTTGTTTCTGCCCAGACATTTAATATCAACATCATCGGTGAAGTAGCGGATTTTGAGTTAGTGTATGATGATGCAACTGCACAGGTGACGGTGGAAAATGTACAGGTGCGTCCGATTATCACACAGTATGATGATGGTTCTTTGACAAATTTGCGGCTGATTGCGTACAAGGATTATACAGAAGAATTAGCAAATGCACATGGCATTCCCTATGCGATGACAGGCGAATATGGTGTTTGGAATATGGACAAGATTCAGGAAATCATTGATACTGCCATTCCGAAGGAATTTCAGAAGCTGGATTAACACGATATTTTGAATCAAGTAAAATTGTAAGGCTGAGAAATCTACCGCTCTGTTTTTAGAGAATTTCATGTTGCAATATTCTCTTCTAGAACAGAGCGGCGGTTTTTTCTATTATTAGGGTAAGCAGAACAGGAGGAAATGATATGATTACCATAGAAGATGCGATTTGTACCAGTTGTGGACAATGTATTGCAGTCTGTCCCTTTACCGTATTAGAAATGAATGCCGATAAACAGGTAAGATGCAATGACAAGCTGTGCATTGCCTGTATGCATTGTGCTGCAATTTGTCCGCAGGGTGCCATTACCTTTGATGGAGCGTCTGCTGTTTCGGATGCCGTTACTCCATTATCAGAGCATACACCGGAGATTGTCCAACAACTAATGATGCAGCGTCGTTCCTACCGGAAATTTCAAAAGCGTCCGATTTCGTCAGAACTGTTGCAACAGGCATTACAGATTGCTATGCTGGCACCCAGTGCCAAAAATGAACATCCTACAAAATGGATCATATTGCAGGATGCAGAAAAGCAGCAAGAAATCATGCAGGCGATTTTGCAGTTCTGTGCCGAAACAGGATGTTCTCCGGAAATTCCGTTGGAATATGCCAGAAAGAACAATCCTGTCATGGGGGAAAATGCTGTGCTTCTGATTGGATATTGTAAAAAAACAGCGTTGAATCCCAGTCAGGATACTGCCATCGCACTGGCAACCGCAGAGCTGATGTTACAGGCAAATGGAATTGGGACTTGCTGGGGCGGCTATTTGACCAGGTTTTTGAATCAGATTCCGGCATGTCGTACCTGCTTGCAGCTGCCAGTGGACTGCAATGTCTATGGCACATTGATGTTGGGCTATCCGGCACAGAATCCGTATCGGGCCGTACCGAAACGCTTGCAGGCATTAGAGATCCAATGGCTATAAAATTTTGAGGAGGACATGTACATGAAAATCGTATTGCTGCACGGACAGAATCATAAGGGTTCTACTTATCACATTGGGCGGATGCTGGCAGAACAGCTGGGGACAGAAACCGAAATGACAGAGTTCTTTTTGCCGAGGGATATGCCACATTTCTGTTGTGGGTGCACCATGTGTTTCAGTGAATCAGAGCAAAAATGTCCACATTTTGCTGCGATGCAGCCGATTACAGATGCCATCGACCAGGCAGATCTCTTGATTTTTACTTCTCCAGTCTATGTTTATCATGTGACAGGGTCCATGAAGGCATTGTTAGATCATTATGGATATCGTTGGATGGTACACCGTCCAGAAACCGCTATGTTTCAAAAGCAGGCGGTTTGTATTACAACGGCTGCTGGTGCTGGAATGCGTTCCGCTTGTAAGGATATGCGGCATAGTTTCTTTTTCTGGGGCATTGGAAAATGCTATTCGTATGGTGTGGCTGTGGCAGCTGTGAATTGGGATGGTGTAAAACCAAAAAAGAAAGCAGCGATTACAAAACGTGTGCAAAAGCTGCAACAAAACATAAAACGGCATTCTGGAAACGTGAAACCTTCCCTAAAAACAAAATTATTCTTTTCCATGATGCGGATGGCACAGCAGCATGGGTGGAATGCCGCAGATGTGGCATATTGGAAAGAACAAGGCTGGCTGGGAAAAAAGCGACCGTGGAAAGAATAGGGGAACAAAAAATATGATTATAAAGGAACCGACCCGTGTAGATTTGGAGAAATGGAAACAGATTTGGATACAATATAAAGATCAGTTGCATCCAAATCGGAAATCTGGAATGGAATTGCTGCATTATTTGCAGAAGAAATTTGTTTTGACGGAGAGATTCGATGAACATGCTCTTAGCACCATTTCTCATAACGTGACCATGAATCCACATTCTGCGGAAAAAATTCCAGTTGGGGAGAAACCTATACCAAGAGCGTTTTTTCTGGAGAATGCTGGTGCAGGCACCTATCTCTATCAGCCCGAAAATTGGGATGATCCGGACTTGTGGGGAGGAGAAATTTCCAGAATATTTGTAGGAGTGGAACTGACAACGGGAGAATTTATGGTAGAGGGCAGCACTTTACTTTGGGATGAACTGTATGCATTCCGAGGACTGGATGAACAGGATTTGCAGAATTATGTGTGTGTGGCACTGTATGTCAATTGCTGCAACCGGATACGGCAGTGGAAAAGAAAAATAGAGAAAATTTGAACTGAAAGGAGAAAAATAGGATGCATGTATTTGATTCAGAACGCTATGCGAATATGCAGTATAATCGCTGTGGAAATAGTGGTTTGAAGCTGCCGGAAGTTTCTCTGGGGTTATGGCACAATTTTGGGGATACCAACCATTTTTCACGTATGGAGGCAATTTGTCGGACTGCATTTGATGGCGGTATCACGCACTTTGACCTTGCCAATAATTACGGGCCGCCAGCAGGTGCCGCAGAACGCCATTTTGGACAGATTCTGAAAACTATTTTTGCAGGGCATCGTGATGAACTCATCATTAGCACTAAAGCGGGATATGATATGTGGGATGGTCCTTACGGTAACTGGGGTAGTCGGAAATATTTACTTGCCAGTCTAGATCAGAGTTTGCAGCGGATGGGATTAGATTATGTGGACATTTTTTATCACCACCGTCCAGACCCAGAAACACCTTTGGAAGAGACAATGGGCGCACTGGCACAGGCGGTGCAGTGTGGAAAAGCATTATATGTGGGCTTGTCTAACTATGATGGAGAGATGATGCAGAAGGCATGTACCATTCTGGAAAAACTGCACTGTCCGTTTGTGATTAACCAGAATCGGTATTCCATGTTAGATCGTACCATAGAACAAAATGGGATGCTGACTGCCTGTCAGGAAACTGGAAAGGGATTGATTGTGTTCAGTCCTTTGGCACAGGGCTTGCTGACAGATCGTTATTTGCATGGGATTATTCCGGAAGACAGTCGGATTCGGACGGATGGACGCTTTTTGAATGCGGAGCAGCTGACAGAAGAGCGGCTTGCGATGTTGCAGCAGCTACAGACAGTTGCACAGAACAGGGGACAGAAATTGGCACAGCTAGCGATGCAATGGATTTTGCGGCAGTCCGCAGTTACCAGTGTACTCATTGGTGCTTCTAAGCCAGAGCAAGTACAGGATGCTTTGGAAATGGTACACCAGCAAAAATTGGTGCAAGCAGAGATAGAAGAGATAGAGCAGATATTGGGAAAATGAGGAATCTGTAAGGATTGTTTTAAAAAGAGAGGAATAGAGCGTTTATGTCACATATTTATTTTGTCCGGCATGGACAGACCATCTGGAATGTAGAAAATAAAATTTGCGGTTCTACTGATATTGCTTTAACAACGCTTGGGCATCAACAGGCGATTGCAGTGGGAAATTTGATTTTAGAGCGGCAGTATGCCATTGATGCGATTCTGTATTCTCCCTTGATGCGGGCGGCGGATACCGCAAAGCATATTGCGGACATCACTGGTTTGCCGGCAATGGAAGAACCTCGTCTGCGGGAGCAGAATTTTGGAAAATATGAATCTACGGCAAGGGATGGTGCTGCATTCCGTCAGGCAAAAATGCAGTTTGCTGATCGTTATGAGGGCGGAGAGTCTATGCTGCAATTGGCACAGCGTATATACAACTTGCTGGATGAATTGATGCAGCAGGAAAAAACGTACCTGTTGGTTGCCCATAACGGAATTGCAAGAGTGGTGCGGTCGTATTTTCAGGATATGACCAATGAACAATATGCAGCCTATGGCATTGACAATTGTGAGATATTGGAATTTAAAAAACAAGAATGATTTTTTATGGGCAAATAGATGCTGCCCATCCAAATTCTTTCTCTCTTCATGCATAAATCCCCCCGTCTGGTACACAATAAAGACGGAGGTGTTGCGTGTGAAAAAAGCAAACACAACAGAAAAGCAGGCAGGAAAGTATAAAGGTTTTTATACTGCAATTGGTATTAGTATTCTGATGATTGGTGCAGCGTGTGTGTATGCCTATCAGGTGACAAATGAAACCAATGAAGCCTTGGAAGAAGGTATGTCACAGATTGCAGAGATGACGCAGCCGACTACCAATTTTCTTGCACGAACTTACGACAATGTAACAACGACACAACCCGAGTATAACGCTGTTGCAGGTGTAAAAACGGATGTGCCAGAGGAAACGACTGTTGTAGAAACAGAGGAAACCGAACTGGAAACAGAAGCTTTGCCAGAAGTAGCAGAAGAAGAATTTCCTGCTTCTGAAGAAACCATTTCTCATGTGCTGGTGATGCCAGTAGATGGAGAAGTGGCACAGCCATTCAGTAATAATGAGCTGGTCAAATCCGAAACAACCGGTACATGGCAGACGCACAATGGTGTGGATATTCTGGCAGCCACCGGCACACCAGTTAGGGTGATTGATAATGGAACCGTTGTAGAAGTTGTCAAAGATCCGCTGTGGGGCATTTGTGTTTCGGTTGACCATGAAAATGGGATTGTCAGTCGATATTGTAATTTGTCTCCCAGTTTGGAATTACAGGAAGGCGAAGCGGTAGAGAGCGGACAAACCATTGGTGTGATTGGCGATACAGCGGACATGGAAAGCAAAATGGAATCGCATCTGCACTTTGAAGTGAAAAAGGGCGGAAGCTATATTGACCCCTATGAATACGTTCGGAATGGATAATAAAACACCGGTTTCACAAGGTTGCGTGAAACCGGTGTTTTTGCGATAAAATGATGTAACATACGTTCGAGAAATCAGTTTTATCTACTGGACGGCAAAATTTTTTCCCAACTGTTTAGAAAAGAATTTCTCTGTTTGTGGAGATCTGTTCTCAATCTGTATCTGCCTGTGGTTTTTCTTTTACTTGAATCCCCAGTACATCCAGACTTTCCGGATCAACTGGAGATGGACATTCGCTCATCAATTCGCTTGCATTCTGTACTTTCGGGAAAGCAACCACATCTCGGAGACTTTCTGCTTGCAGCATCACCATTGCCAGACGATCCAGCCCAATGCCAAGTCCGCCATGCGGTGGTGCACCATAGTGGTAAGCTTCTACTAGGAATCCGAATTTTGCTTCGATTTCTTCGTCTGTCAAGCCCAGTGCTTCAAACATTTTCTGCTGCAATTCATAATCTGTGATACGAATGGAACCAGAAGATAATTCTGTCCCATTCAATACCAAGTCAAATGCCTTTGCTGTCACTTTTTCTGGATTGGTGTCCAGATAGGGGAGACATGCATCCATTGGCATAGTGAATGGATGGTGCATTGCCACCCATGTTTCTGTCTCGTCATCCCACTCAAAGAACGGGAACTGAGTAATCCACAAGAAGTTGAATTTCCCTTCTGGAATCAAATCTAACTGTTTTGCCACCTGCAACCGCAGAGCCCCCAGTACTGGCAGCGTTACCTTATCCTTGTCTGCTACAATTAAGACAACATCGCCCTGTTCGCAGCCGAGGTGAGCCAGAATTTCTTCCAGTCTGCCTTCTGGCAGGAATTTTGCAAAAGAGCAAGTTGGCTTTGCATCATTCCAGCGGATAAATGCCAGTCCCTTTGCACCGATGCCTTTTGCCTTTTCGGTCAGTTTGTCGATTTCCTTTCGGGTCAGCGTTTTGGCAGCCTGTTTTGCTACAATAGCACGTACACTGCCGCCAGCTTCTAGTGCAGAGCGGAAGACCACGAAATCCAAATCGGAAACCAGTTTGGAAATGTCCTGTAACTCCATACCAAATCGAGTGTCCGGCTTGTCAGAGCCGTAGCGTTCCATTGCTTCCTGATAGGTCATTCTCGGTAACGGCAGCGGAATATCCATATTCAGTACTTTTTTAAATAAGTACTGTACAAAGCCTTCTGTCATTTGCAGGATATCTTCTACATCTACAAAGGACATTTCCAAATCAATCTGTGTAAATTCTGGCTGCCGGTCTGCCCGTAAGTCTTCATCTCGGAAACATCTTGCAATTTGGATATAGCGATCCATGCCAGCAACCATCAGCAGCTGTTTATAAATCTGTGGTGACTGCGGCAGGGCATAGAATTTGCCATTGTGTACACGAGAGGGAATCAGATAATCTCTGGCACCTTCTGGTGTGGATTTCATCATCATCGGAGTTTCGATTTCAATGAAGTCATGTGCATAGTAATATTCTCTTGCTGCCAATGCAATTTTATGCCGCATGATTAAATTCTGCTGCAATGGAGCACGGCGTAAGTCCAGATAGCGGTATTTCAGACGCAGTTCCTCGTTGGTTTTGGTTTCATCAGAAATGGCAAACGGCGGTGTCTGTGCTTTGGAGAGGACACGCAGGTCTGTCACTTTGATTTCGACCGCACCAGTTTTCATTTCTGTATTGACACTGGAACGGGGAATGACTTCTCCCTTTGCCATCAAAACATATTCACTGTGGCAGTTGGCTGCCTTTTGAAAAACTGCACGGTCAGTTTCCTCGTTGAATGCCAGCTGTACAATGCCAGTTCTGTCCCGCAAATCTATGAAAATTAGATTTCCCAGATTCCGAACTTTCTGTACAAAACCGCCGACAACCACCGTCTTTCCGGCTTCTGTCACTTCACCGCAATAACAGGTGCGGCGTAAATCTTGCATGGTATCCATTTATGCATCCTCCTTAAAATCCTGTAATGTATTCTCAAACATATGAGAAATCGCAATGGCATCAAATGCTTCCGTAAAGCGATGATCTAGCGGAATTGGAATTTGTTCGCCCGTTTCCATATGTTTCAGTTTGGCGGTTTGTTGTTCCAGTTCATTGCCGCCCAGTACCAGTACAAAGGAAGCGTTGATTTTATTGGCATATTTCATTTGTGCTTTCAATCCACGGTGCATTAGGTCATATTCTGCCTGATAGCCGTTTTGCCGGACTGCCTGTGCCAGTTGCATCGCTTTTGGCAATGCAGCGGCATCCATTGGAGCAATATATAAATCACAAGGTGGGGTTTGCAGGAAATCACAGCCCTGCTGCTGCATGGTCAGAATGAGGCGTTCTAGTCCCATTCCAAAGCCTAGAGCCGGTGTTTCTGCACCGCCAAGCTGTGCAATCAGACCATCATAGCGGCCGCCGCCGCAGACAGTGCCTTGTGCGCCAATGTCTGTGGTAACAAATTCAAATACCGTTTTTGTGTAGTAGTCCAGCCCTCGTACAATTTTAGGATTGATGGCAAAATCAATGTTCAGTGCCTGCAAGTGGGATTGCAGTGTTGTAAAGTGATCTTTGCACTCGTCGCAGAGGTAATCTAAAATGACAGGTGCATCGGCTGCAATTTTGCTGCAAATCGGACTTTTGCAGTCCAGAATCCGCATGGGGTTCTTTTCCAAACGGCTTTTACAGGTATCACAGAGGTCTTTTTCGTAGGCCGCAAAATAAGTACGCAGTGCCTTATGATAGTTGGCACGGCAGGTCGGACAGCCAATGGAATTGATGTACAGTTGAATGTTTTTCAGTCCGACCCGATCTAGAATTTGTTTTGCCAGACTGATAATTTCTGCATCTGCTGCTGCATCTGCACTGCCTGCCATTTCCACGCCGAACTGGTGAAACTCTCTGAGTCTGCCTGCTTGCGGACGTTCATGGCGGAAACAGGAGAGAATATAGAACACCTTTTGTGGCAGAGCTGCATTCAGCATACCGTTTTGCAGCATGGCACGAATGGTACCAGCCGTGCCTTCGGGACGCAGAGTAAATTCCGTTTCCTTTGCTTTGACCGTATACATTTCCTTTTGTACGACATCTGTGGTTTCCCCAACAGAACGCAGGAATAAATCCGTATTTTCAAATGTTGGAATTCGCATTTCATGGAAGCCAAAGCAAGCAGCGGTTTCCCGTGCGATTTGTTCCACCGTGTTCCATTTGGAAATATTTTCCGGTGTAATGTCTTCCGTCCCTTGCGGACGTGTGATTTTGAGTGCCATAGATAACCTCCGATCATCGAAAAAATTGTCCCTTTCTTTGATAGAAAAGGGACAGAGCAATATGAACTTCTGTTAGATGGAGAGATTTCCGTATTCTCTCCAGTCTAAATCGCCTCGTTCCAGTGCCATAATTAATGCTTCTGCGGTTGCAATATTGGTTGCAACTGGTACATTATGTACGTCACATAAACGAAGCAGGTTCATTTCATTCGGTTCCGAGTCCTTGCGGTTGATGGGATCCCGAAAAAAGAGCAGCACATCAATTTCATCGCAGGAAATGCGTGCTGCAATCTGCTGATCTCCGCCCTGTCTGCCACTGAGATAACGTTGAATTTCTAGTCCAGTTGCTTCACTGACCAGTTTTCCGGTTGTACCGGTTGCACAAAGTCTGTGGCGGGACAGAACGCCGCAGTATGCAATACAAAACTGAATCATAAGTTCTTTTTTTGCATCGTGTGCAATGAGTGCAATTGTCATGTTTAAAAACCTCCCTTTCGGATAAACATACAGCATGTCCTGTCCGTTTAGATCTCATTTTCATCTTTTTATTTTGGATCTGTCGGTATCAATGCGATGTTACTTTTTATTATAACATAAAATGTCCGAATGTCAAAGATTTTTGCGGTTGCAATTGCAAAATTGTGAAAAATGAATTGATTTTTATCCACGTTTTTGTGCAGCTTGCACATTGTTTTCAGAAACTTTTACGTATTTTCCGTGGTATTTTTTTCCACATCAGTTTCCTGTCGTTTTTCTAATCTTTCATAGGCTTTGAGTACATCTCGAATCATATACTTACTGTATTCTGCACCTTCTACGACACATGCAAATGCAATTTTGGGATTATTTGTGGGTGCATAACCGATGAAGAAAGAGTCCTGTACTCTGCCGCCGCCTGCCTGTGGGGTACCCGTTTTGATGGCAACATCATAACCGAGGTTGGCAAGGGAATATTGTTCTGGCATATTGGTAACGGAAGCGGCAATCATCCCTTGTTCAATCAGGGAATAAACGCTGTCATTCTGAATGGGGAGCGTTTCTGCGATGACAGGTTCGATTTCTTGCAGCAATTCTGTTTGATTGTAGTCCCATAGGCTGTCTACCAAATGGGGCTGATAGCGAACGCCCTTATTTGCAATGGTATTGGCAACAACTGCCATTTGCAGAGGCGTTACAGCCGTTTCAGATTGTCCAATGGCAGCCTGTAAAACGTGACCGACTGTCCAGTCCCAACCGTACTCGGCATAGGTTTCTGGATTGGCAAATCTGCCGGCAGCATCACCAGTTTCAATGCCGGTGGGTTGTCCTAGTCCATACAGTTCTGCGTATTTTGTTAAGCCATCGATTGTGAGCTCTTCGGAGAGTTTGTAAAAATAAATATTACAGGAATATTGTAATGCCTGCACAACAGAAATATCTCCATGAGAACCGGTACAGCCGAAAAGCTGTCCCTTATAGTCGTAGGTATGTCCGCAGTAATAGGTGGAAGAACCGGTGACAATACCTTCGTTTAAACCAGCTGTTGCGGTAATGGTTTTAAAAGTAGAACCTGGACGGTATTGACCAATTGTTGCACGATTCATCAGCGGATAGGTTTCATCTGCTTCCAATTTGTCATAGTTTTTGGAATAGTCCTTGAGATCGTAGGTAGGGTAGGTTGCCATGCCAAGTACGGCACCATCTTCAGCATCCAGTACCACCAGTGCACCACTTGTGACTTTGCCCAAGCCTTCTTCTTTTGTTCTTTCGTCTCGCAGCTTATCAAAGTTTTTGATAAAGTTACCAAGGATATTTTGCAAATCTTTTTGAAACGTGCTGTCGACGGTTAATCGAACCGTATTGCCAGCCTCTACGGGTACCGTAATTTCTGAGGAAACAACAGTGCCGTCTTGTACGGAGATTGTTTTTGTGCCGTCTTTGCCTCGCAGATAGGACTCCATTGCTTGTTCAATTCCGCTTTTGCCCACGGTATCATCCAGATCATAGCCTTGTTCTGCCAGTTCTTCATATTCTTCCGCATAGATGGGACCAACCGTTCCGATTTCATGCGGAATCACATCACCCTGTATGACTGTGCGAATGGCATCTTCAATGATATTGACACCCGGCAGGGATAGCCCATTTTCTTTGATTTCTGTGACAATTTCCAGTGGGATATCCTTTACCAATGTGAATTGATTGCTCATGGAAAAGCCACGCAGCTGCATTTCATAGCGAATGCCGGCAATCATTCGTTTTTCTTCGTCTGTGTAGCTGTCTGCGATATCATAATCATCAATCAGCCGATCAATACAATTTTCTGCCGTTGCATAGAGGTTTAGATTCAGTGTTGTGCGGATTTCATCCAGTGTTTCTGTATCATCGGTGGTAAACGTGAATGGTGCTGTTTTGGAGATAGGGAGGGATTCTTCAAAGGTAACCTCCACATTTTCCAACAAGTGCAGTAGTTGTAATAGGACTTCGTTTCCGGTTTCATTATCTTTCGGAAAAGAGTCTGGCTCAATGATGATGTTATAACCAACGGTATTTTGTACAATGGGTTCGCCATTGCAGTCTACAATTTCGCCTCGTGTTGCGGCAATTGTCTGTTTGTAAGTATCCGTGCTGTACTGACGGCTAATATAGGAATCACTGTTGACAATTTGGATTTTCATCAGTCGATATCCGCAAAGACAGGCTGAAGAAAGAACTAACAGGGTTGCACCAGTGGCTTTCACATAAACGGAAATAGGTTTTTTCATAAAATTCCTCCTTCTGCACCCCGTCAATATGGTTCAATGGTTGTGTGGATCGCTTGTTCAATGGTACGGTTGCTGCGGGGCAGAAGCCGTTCGTGAACGAAATGGAAAAGACCGTATAGCGGCAAGGCTGCAATCAGCGTATAGCCGCAGCTCGGTAAGGTAATATGCAGAAATACTAGCCACACATGTTCATAATCCCAGATTGCATAGTAGAAAAAGAAATCAATTGTCCCAAGCAGCAGACTGGATATAGCGGTAAGAACCAGCATGTTGAACAGTCGCTGTTGTAGCAGTTGCGTATAGAGCCAGGATGTCACCAGACATACCAGCATTAATTGGATCGCATAGAATCCCATCAGTCGGTTACAGCAGAAATCCAGCAGCAGCCCACATAAGATACCGATGCATACAGCTGCACTTTCTTTCACGTTTGAGGCAATGCAGAGGGAAACCGGAATCAGCAGAAGTGGTTTTACGCTGTCCCCTGCATTGAGAAAGGCAGTGCAGAGCAGAATGACAACAAAATAAAATGTCCAACGAATGACAGTATTTCGCTTTTGTGCAGGAGTCGAGCGAGCTGGTCTAATTTTTCCCATTCTCTGCCTCCTTATTAGAAGTAGCTGCATTTGTGGATTGGTTTGTCGTGTTTGCTTCTGCATCCTTTCCATCATAGTCCAGAATGACCATGACATTGGTCAAAGAAGAAAAGTCTACAGACGGTTTCAATACAGCATATTTGCTTAAACCGCTGTCCATCAGTTCCAATCGCTCCACAGTTCCGATCAGATAGCCTTGTGGAAAGAGACCGCTTGTGCCGGAAGTTTTAATCAAGCTGTCTTTTTCCAGTTTGGTATCCCGTTCCAGATAGATCATACGGCACTGATAATCACTTGCCAATGAAATTTCACCTTCTACAATGCCCGTATCACTGCCGGTTGCAGACATTGCTCCAATGGATAGGTTGGGGGAACAAATCGTTTCCACTGTTGCATAAGTATTGGAGACTTCAGAAATAATTCCGACAATCCCTTCCGCAGTTACGACAGGATCTTGCAGAGAGAGTCCGTCTTCAGAACCTTTGTCAATGATAAAACTATGAAATGGGTCATTGGTGACATATCCAATAATAGTACAAGGATCAGAGAGCGTATAGTCTGGATGATCCTCTTTGATGCCCATAAATTTTTCAAGTTCTGCAAGCTGCTGTTTGGTGTCTTCATAGTCTAGAAGCTGTTTTTTAAGGGCTGCATTTTCCTGTTTCAGTGTTTCATTTTCCTTTTGATAACCTGTTGCGTCGGTGAAAGAAGAAACAAAGCGATCCACTTGTGTGGAGATGGAATGTGTCACTCGCCGCAGCGGATTGAGAATCATACCGGTTACACCGGTTGTCTGTCCATTTTGTGTTGCAGCATAGAGCAGCATACCAGTCAGAAGGGCAAGGATACAAAGCAGAAAGCGAAATTTGTTTCGTTTGAAGAAGTCACCCATAATTGTTTTCCTCCTTTGTCTTTTCGGCATCAATAACGGGTGTCTTCTGTAAGAGCATCCTGATAGTTTTCAAGATGTTCAAAAATTTTACCTGTGCCCTCTGCTACGCAGTCCAGCGGATATTCTGCCACCAGTACGGGCATGCCTGTTTCTTGATGAATCAGGCGATCCATACCACGCAGCAGAGCACCGCCGCCGGAGAGAATGATGCCACGATCCATGATATCGGCTGCCAGTTCTGGGGGAGTTTGCTCCAATGTATATTTTACGGCATCCACAATGCGAGCAAGGGGTTCAGACATGGCATCCCGTACTTCTGCCCCTGTGATATTGATGGTTTCTGGCAGACCGTTTAGAAGATTTCTGCCTTTGATCTCCATAGCATCTTCTCGATCCATAGGAAAGGCAGATCCAATTTGAATTTTGATATCTTCTGCAGTGCGTTCACCAATGAGGAGATTATAGCGTTTTTTGATATGATTGATAATGGCAGCATCCAGTTCATCGCCGCCGCAGCGAATACTTTTGGAGGAAACAATGCCTCCCATGGAGATAACGGCTGCTTCACTGGTGCCGCCGCCGATATCAACAATCATGCTGCCGATAGGTTCCTGTGTAGGAAGACCAGCACCGATTGCAGCTGCCATGGTTTCCTCTACAATCAGGACATATTTTGCTCCAGCTTGTTCTACCGCTTCTCTTACAGCACGTCGCTCTACAGTAGTTACACCGGAGGGAATACAAATAATGACTCTCGCTTTTGTAAATGTTTTGCCACGTAAAGCTTTTCGGATGAATTCCTGCAATAGGATAGTTGTGGTTTCAAAATCTGCGATGACGCCGTTTTTCAGTGGTCGCACCGCAACAATAGAACCGGGCGTTCTGCCAATGACTTCTTTGGCCTCTTTTCCCACATACTTTGCAGATTCAGTATGGGTATTCACTGCCACAACGGAGGGTTCTCGGATCATAATGCCTCGTCCCCGCAGATAGATCAATGTATTTGCTGTACCAAGGTCGATACCGATATCTTTGATAAACATTTTGCTTGCACCTTTCTATGCCAAACTCTGACAGCTAAGGAAAGTTCTGTTTTTCTATTATCCTGCTGCCGAAACTGTAAAAAATGATCTATAAATACAAATATCGTTTTTTCAAAAACGATATTGCCGCTCTGCTGAGAAAAAGCCAGCAAATCAGATGAGAAGAGAAGTTTATTTTTATTATATCACAAGTTGCGTTTTGACGCAATCTGATAGACCATAAAATCATGAGAACATATGTGAAAAAAAGTGTACAGTTAGCAGATGTCAGCTGCACAGTTTTCCTACAATTTTTGGAGCCGTGAAAACTGCAACAAGAATCATGAGAATTTGTCCCATGTTAATATTCAAACGCAGTCCAAAGTTAAGGAAAATTACATTGAGGTCTAAATCAATCGGATCAAATCCCCAATCCATGGTGTAAGCGAGAAAACTGAGCCCTGATATTTTTCCACCCAGCATGGCTAAAATGCCGCCAAGCACCAGAGCTACGATATAGACTAATATGTACATCAGGACTTTTTTAAATTTGGCCATGAAACTATCGCTCCTTATTCCCTTAATGGGGTATAATTTATGATGAAACAGCAGCGATCCATTTTATCTATGGATTCATTTTTATAGGATAGGAGACCACTGCTTGAAAAGGGCTTCCATTCTTTTTAAAAGAGAGAATGTGTTAGGAAATAAACGGAAATTATTTTCCGGTAGAACCAAATCCGCCGCTTCCTCGATCCGTTTCCGGTACTTGTTCGACTTCTATGATAGATGGATGCAGGATTGGCACCCATATCAGCTGTGCAATTCGCATTGCAGGAAGAATGGTAAATGGCTGTGATCCCAAATTGATCAGTGGAACGAGTAATTCGCCCCGATAATCGCTGTCGATTAGGCCAACACCATTTGCCATCGTAATTCCATGGTTGGTTGCCAGACTGGATCGAGCCATGAGTAGTATTGCGATATCTGTTCTATCAGGTGCGATTGCCAGACCAGTTGGAATTTTTTGAATGGTTCCCACTGGAATAGAGAGAGGAGCATCCAGTGCAGCATATAAATCGTATCCAGTACTGCCCGTTGTTGCTCGTGTGGGTAATTTTGCAGTCGGGCGAAGCCGCTGAACTTGTAATTGCATAAAAACCTCCGCAAGTGTGAATTGAATCTAAAAATATTTTATTTTTGAATGGCTGAAGGCAGACCACGCAGAAGCAAACCACGAGTATAGTCAGCTGGAACAAGTGATGCAGGATGCTGATAGGCATGGAGAACCTGATGCACTTGTTTTTCTGATTCGACGGAAAACGACAATAACAGGGTAGAAAAGCCTTGTAAAAGTTCCAGTTTATCTGCCATCCAGATTGGAACGGCGTTATATAAAACAGCATAGGATTCCATACAGAAAACCGGAAATTGTCTGCCAGTTCGGTCAGTGAGAACATGCGAACAGGCAGAACAGCCGACTTCTTCTCGAATGGGACAGAGTCGTGTTTTCATCACTGGAAAATGTCCATAGGCGAATATACCAGTTGGTAAGATGCCATTGCAGGACAAGCCCTGCCGTGCCGTCAGTTCCGCAGAAAGCAGCGTATCCTGTACGCCATATTGCTTTAGGACGGCAATGCTGTGCCGATTGGCAATGTTGAGTCCTGTTCCGCCGTGTAACGTGAAACCAGCTTGTTTTCCAAGGAGAAGATGTGCTGTCGTATCACAGAGGATTTCTGTCCAGCCATTTTTTCTGCATGCAGCAAGTCGCTGCTGCAATCGTGTGTCATTGGGGGCAAAAGTTGGCAGTGTCAAAATAGCTGTTGGAATAGGTTCTTTTTGCTGTTCTGCCAGAGCAAGCGGTAATAGGATTCGCTTTGCAGGGAAGTGACCGTTCTGTACTGCATGAAGTTGTTCTTTTGTGCGAACTTGTACCCAGTATGCCGGCAGAGAAGTAGACTCACAGGGGTGTTCTTTTGGCAACGGCGGAACTTCTTTTAGGGTGTAAATAGGGGTGTGATTTTTTCGCCGCAAAGCATCCAGTTCATCTGTCGCTGTTCTCCGTAGGGCATTCAAAGCAGCTGCGGAAACGGCAGAACGTCCGTCACAATCTGTAGTAAGACTGTCCAGTTGGTAGGTAGTATTGCCAAGTTTGCTGAGCTGTCGCTCCAATAATACTGCATCACAGGGTTTGTTTTTGGCTGGTTCTGCCGAGGCACCGCTGAATGTCACAGATGTTCCGTCTAGTAAAGAAGCGGTTAATGTGACCGGTTGTCCAAGGCATACAGTTGCAGTCATTGTAACTGGTATATGAACAGCTGGTTTTTTTGCCATTTCTGCTAACTTTGGCAGAACGGCATCAGCGGCCTTGACATCTTCTTTTTGTCTGGTACCAAACATTTGTGTTCGTTTTCCGGTGTAATAACCGTCTGTAAAACCGCTGCGGGAGAAGACTGCACGCAGCATTTGTAAATCTGGTTGTTGTCCCTCTCGTAGCTGCCGTAAGGCTGTGACCGCTGCGGCAACATATTCGGGTCGTTTCATTCTGCCTTCGATTTTCAGAGAAGCAATACCATCTTCACAAAGTTTTTGATAGTGTGGCAGTAAGCAGACATCTTTCAGGGAAAGTGCAGCTGCCTGTCGGTTGCCTTTTGCTGTAAATGGCAGGCGGCATGCCTGTGCGCAACAGCCACGATTGGCACTGCGTGTGCCGATCATTGCCGAAAGATAGCACTGTCCAGAAATACACATACAGAGTGCACCATGGACAAATTGTTCTACTTCCAGACCAGTTTCACAAACCCTTTTGATTTCTGCACGGGTCATTTCCCTTGCCACAACCACACGAGAGAAGCCGTGTTCCTTTGCCCAGATTGCACCGGCAGGGGAATAGATGGTCATTTGTGTGGAGGCATGAAGCGGCATATCCGGAATGCGATGCCGAATATAATTTGCAACACCCAAATCCTGTACGATACAGGCATCTATCCCACAGGCGGCAGCAGTTTGCAGAAGTTGATCCAATGCTTTCCACTCTGTGTCAAAGATGAGGGTATTGACGGTTAGATAAACTTTTACATCGTTTGTATGGCAGAATGCAGCAGCTTTCTGTAAAGCTGCAACATCAAAATTATGGGCATTTTGTCGAGCCGAAAATAATGTGGCACCAAGATATACGGCATCTGCCCCACAGTGTACCGCAGCAGTCAGAGCATCCATGCTGCCAGCAGGTGCTAAAATTTCAGGATATGGTCTCATGCTTTTGCAGGTTGTTTTGTATTTTGTAATTCTTTTTCGAGGGCATCGACTTTTGCCTGAAGTCGTTTCACATCCAGTATTGCATTGTCATAGGCGAGACGGGTTTTTCCGGCTTCGTCCACATATTCTTTTGCCTGTTCTCGCAGTGCATCCAGACGCTGGTTTGCCTTATTGAGGTCATCCAGTGTAGAGAGTGCAACCATAATAGAGGCAGCAAAAGGGGAGGTACTGCTATTTGTACTGGAGACTTCTGAAATCCGGTTGTCTAATGTACGGGCAAGCCCAGTAACATAACTGGCGGATTCCGCTGTTTGCAGCATAAAGTCTTTTCCACAGATTACAACTTTTACTTTATTTGTCATATTGGGAGATCCTTTCTATTTTGATTTCTGTACCGAATATGCCATGTGCAGCTTTTATTATAATCTATTTTTCAAAAAATAAAAAGTTTTTTTGTGAAAAAAAGTGTGGATAAGAAATTGTGAAGAATGAAAATTAGAATGATTTGCATCATACTGGCATCGGAATGAATGGATTCCAGCCTGTTTTTACAGTGTGTTTTGGGATATTTGCCGTTCTCGCCGCTGGAGTTCTTCTAGAATCATTTTATTGACCTTATTGATGTCACCGCATCCCATTGTAATCACCAGATCGCCCGGTTCGGCATGGTCACAGACATATTGGCAGACATCTGCAAAGTTTTTGTATTTTCGTTCGTCATTGGATTCTGGATTCGTTTCGTCCTGTGGAAACCATACCGCACCGGGGATTTTTTCGCCGAGTTGACGAGTGAAAATCCGGTAGGTGTTTTTTTCCCGAGAACCCATAATATCTGTTAGGACTGCATGGGTTGGAATGGAGAGTGCCTTTACAAAATCGTCCAGCAGCATGGCAGTACGAGAGAAAGTGAACGGCTGAAAGACTGCCCATACGGCATGGAACGGCATTTCCATAGCTGCTTGTAGTGTAACAGTCAATTCTGTCGGATGGTGTCCATAGTCATCTACAACAGTGATGCCGCAGGCTTCTCCTTTTTTATCAAAACGTCTGCCAGCGCCGTGGAAGTTGCCAAGACCCTTGACCGCATCTTCAAACGAAATACCGACATAACGAGCGGCTGCAATGGCAGCCAGAGCATTCAGAACATTGTGAACACCGGCAATATTGAGGACAACGGTTCCCAACAGTTCACCGTGATACCGTACATCGAAATGCGTTTCCAATCCGGAAACATGTACAATATTTTCTGCCACATAGTCATTGTCGGGCTGTTTTCCAAAGGTAATCAATTCTTTGCCAGTAATGCCTTCCACTGCCTTGCAAGTTTTTTCATCGTCTCCATTATAGATGATAACTTTTGATGTATTTTCTGCAAACTTGTGGAAGGAACGGATGATATTTTCTACCGTGCCGAAATAGTCCAGGTGGTCAGCGTCGATATTCAGCAGTACAGCAATATCTGGGTATAGCTTTAGGAATGTGTCCACAAATTCACAGGCTTCACAGGTCATAATATCGCTGTTTCCGCAGCGGCCGCTGCCATGAATGCAGGCAAGTTTTCCGCCGATCACAGCAGAGGGGTCTGCTCCAGCGTCATAGAGAATCTGTGTTGTCATGGAAGTGGTGGTTGTTTTACCATGTGTGCCGGCAATACAAATGGCATTGTCATACCAGCTTGTGACCAGACCGAGCAGTTCGCTGCGTTCCATCAGTGTGACGCCGTTATTTTTTTCTGCTTCCTTTGCTGCGATTAATTCTGGATTATCTGCCATAATTGCAGCAGTATAGACAATCAGATCTGCCCCATCAATGTTTTCTGCACGCTGTCCCATGATGACGGGAATGCCCATATCTCGAACAGCTTGCAGCGTTTCCGATTCGTTGTTATCCGATCCAGTCATGTAAAATCCTTTTGTATGCAGGATTTGTACCAGCGGATACATACCAGAACCGCCGATTCCAATGAAATGGATGTGTTTTTTACAATTTAATATTTCTTTGTTCAAAAAAACCACTCTTTTCTTTATCGTAATTTTCATTTGCTTTGTGTATACTTATATCCATATTCTTTCTATTCCGAAAAAAGAAACGGAATTGGAAAGAGTATGTGCATAGTTTATCCGGTTTTTCCCATACTATCCATGAGCTGCGGATGCGGGGAAACCGGTATCGTAGCCATAGCTGCAAGTCTGGTTACGCTGTCTAAAAGGAGGTCATCTTATGGAAATCACAGATATCAAGATCAGAAAAGTCATCACAGAAGGACGGCTGCGTGCGATTGTTTCCATCACACTGGACAATATGCTTGCCGTACATGACATCAAAATCGTACAGGGGGATGAACGACTTTTTGTTGCAATGCCCAGTCGGAAAGATGAGAATGGTGTATTTCGGGATATCGTGCATCCGATCTCTGCTGCTGCCAGAAAAGAAATGGAAGCACAGATTATGAAAACCTACAAACAGCACCTGACACTGATGGAAACGGAAATGGAATCTGCACGAAGTACAGAACAGACGCAAAATGTATAATTTCTAACCAATTGATATTGCTTTATTTCTTTTTGGACAACCTGCTTGAAAACAGCAGGCTGTCCTTATTTTTTTGCCTGCATTTGCAGCAGCATCCAAGTTTTCAGGATGGCAACTTGTGTTTTGGCATCTGGAATTTTTCCGTCCATCACCATTTGCACCACATCTTCCAGCGGCAGTTCTATGACATCCAAGAACTCACTGGCATCCAATTTTTGCTGCATGGGCTGGGAGAGTTCCTGTGCGAGGTACATATAAATGATCTCTGTATCATAAGCCGGTGTGGGGTAAAGATAGCCAAGTTCTGTATACTTTTTGCAGGTGCGTCCGGTTTCTTCCCGCAGTTCCCGCAGGCCGCATTGCAGAGGGTCTTCTCCTTTTTCTCGCTTTCCAGCAGGAATCTCCAGCGTAACTTCATGGAATGGATAGCGATACTGCTGTACCATGAGTATGGTATGCCGTTCCG